>CAKZMC010000150.1 GCA_937128055.1 uncultured Actinomycetes bacterium
TCGCTGCGACCGACCCCATAGTTCTCCGGGCAAGCTGGGTGGGAATCCCTTCTTCTTCCGGGCCGGGCCGGGGGATAGGGCTCGCTCCGCGACGCGCGGCCTCCCATGACCCCTTCCCTCTCCCGCAAGGCATGCCCTATCGCAGCCTCCGCCCCCGCAACATAGCCGGCCAGGAGGCCGCTTGCGGTGCCGCTCGCCCGGCCCCCGGTCCCGACATGGCGAAAGACGGGCATAAGTGAGAAGGCAAGGACGAAAGGGGAACGGGTTGCCACAAGGGAATTGTCACAGTGGAAGGAAGATCCCGGGATGGGAACGGGGGTGTGCATCCGGAAACAGGTTGCCGAGCGGAGGGAATCTGCTTTCGAGACGGGGGCCGATGAGGTATTTCCATGAAGCGTCCCCTTCCTGGGAATAGTCTACGTCCGCCGTTTCCTTTTCCAGTGCCTGGAATGCCCCCGCAATCTTGCAGGCCAGCAACCTGGGGAAGGGAACGTCCTCGATATGCGCCTCCATGAGGAAGGGCTTGCGTGTGACTTTCCTGGGCTTTCCCCACCCCAGCAAGGGGAGCCCCATGAAGAAATTCCGGTAGGCGGTCTTATAATTGCCACTGCTCAGGCCGGCGAACTCGGAAACCGTGGAGGCGGAGATGGCCTCGCTTATGGGTGCCGGCAGTTCCCCTGTGCGCGAGCCGTTTATCTCGTTGAGCACGCGCTCCCATCCCTCCACCGAGGTTAGGACCAGGTGGCGGTGGGTATCCGCGTGGTAGATGGTGCCCAGTTCGGGGTCCCAGCGCAGTTTATAGGGGAAGGACGGGAGGCGGCACTTTTCACAGACGTCGAGGTCGTAATCGCGCTCGGGACGGCGTGGCGGGCGCTCCTCGCTCGCCGCCTTTTTCCTCTTGCTTACCGTCTTCACCGTTATCTCCCACTCCCTTTCGGAGATATGTTCCAGTGAAAACAACGCTTCCACACCGAAGAAGCCCTCCCAGAAACCCCATATGTCACCCGCGAGGAGGTGGGGATGGTAGGGACGGCGTGCCGAGACCGCAAGCTCTTTTCCCGGCTTGAGGCGGGTGATGGCGATGTTCCCGCAACCGTAGTAGGCGGCTTCCCGGAAAGTAGCATGGATGATGCGCTTTACCAGAGGGCGGTGGCGGAGGAAAAGCCGGCGCATCCCGCTCATCTGTGATGCCACCCGGCCGCGCGTGAAGGTCCGGCGCACCTCGCACAGCGTATCCAGGACCTTTTCGCCCCGCAGGCGGACGCCTTCCTGGATGATGGCGGAGATGTCCTCCTCACCCAGGAAGACCAGCCTTTCCGAGTGGCGGTTGCGGAAGTACACCCCCCCGTTCATGGCCCACACCAGTTTGCGGTTGAGCGAGCGCGGAAGGCCGCAAAGCTCACACAGGTCCACCTTGGCCATATGCAACCTCCTTTTCCCAAGGTTACTGAAGAGGGGGGGCGGGCGCAACCTTCCTCTGGCCCGGTGGACCGGACTTTTCCAGTACGTTTTCTGCCGGTTCGCCCGGGCCGCCTTCCGAGCGCTCGACCGGTGCACCGTAACGCGGGCTGGGGGCGATAGCGAGGGCATGATAGGGCGTCAGGAAAAACACGGAAAAGGAAAAGGCCCCGCAGGGGGGACGGGGCCTTCCGCTAATGCGGACTCCATTGGGGATTCAGGGGATACCTCAGGGATGATCGGTTTAGCTGCGATTGTGCTGCGATCATTGCTGTGTCAGTTGCTGTGTCTATGCTCCGTTGTTTGCTGCAAAATTTAGCGTCATGGGCGAGGGTCGTTAAGTAGTCCGTCTGGGCTGCATTCGATTGCAAATGGGGTAGATGGCTGTCTCGGCTAGTCGGCTTCGGATGGTGCTAGGGGAATGCTAATGCGTCTACTTAAGGGGGCTGCGACTGTTGCTGATACCGGCTCGCCCACGACGTCCAAGCTTCTTATCTGGCGCTATATCCCCGGCGTCCGCTTGGGGCCTTTGTCAAAGGTCTTGTTCCTTATCAAAAATAGGGCATTGGGGGTTCGGATGACTATTCCTCGCCGGTAGTAATTGCGCGGGGGGTCTAATACCCTGGTATTAGAGTGCTAAATAGACGTGATATGCAGGTAAAACGGGGGGCGGCGGGCGCATAACGGTCCTCCCGCGAGCATGGTACGATAGTGCGGGTGGCCGAAAGCGGAGTCATCGTTGCGGGAGACGGGGAAGGTAGCGCCCCCCGAGCTCCCGCCCCGGCGAGTGAGAGGTTACCGAAGTGAACGAAGAAAAGGAAAATACCTGGGACCGCAGCCTGCGGGAAGTAAACGAGTTCATGGAAGCGGTGGCCAGGAAGATACCCCTGCTCAGGTCGCTGCGGGCGGCATTCCGCGAGCGCGGAGACCAGATGATCGACTGGGACCAGGCCAGGGAGATCGCAATAGTCGTGGCGCAGGCGGACGGGGTGGTATACGCGCCGCCCGGCCCGGAAGTGCAGCGCGACTTCGAGGAAATGAGGCGGCGCAGCGAGGAGCTGGTGCGGAGTTACTCCCACCTCCAGCCGCGGGAGGAGGTTGGGCCCCTCTTCGTCTTCGACCGCCAGCAGTGGATCGAGGCCAACCTATCCGGTTTCCAGCTCATGTTCCAACCTCTCGCGGAGAGTTACGGCAAGGCCTTGCAGGGCCTGGAAGAGCAGAGGAACCGCAGGTTCGGCCTGGGGCGCAAGTTCACCAAGGGATTGCTCACCGCCCAGCTGGGCATGGTCATGGGATACCTTGCCCGCAGCGTGCTGGGCCAGTTCGACCTGGGGCTGCCGAGGCTGGAGGACAGCGGGAAGCTTTACATCGTCTATCCCAACCTGGTCAAGGCGGAGGGCAAGATGCGCCTGGACCCGGGCGATTTTCGCCTGTGGATAACGCTG
This sequence comes from uncultured Actinomycetes bacterium, assembly GCA_937128055.1. Taxonomy (GTDB): domain Bacteria; phylum Actinomycetota; class Geothermincolia; order Geothermincolales; family RBG-13-55-18; genus JACIXC01. The sequence goes on from CAKZMC010000150.1 coordinate 2,904, forward strand.
CACGAGGTGACCCACGGCTTCGAGTTCGCCGCCAATCCCTGGTTGCGCTCGTACTTGAGGTCACTGATGGAGAGGTATTTCCGCAGCGTTTCCCTGCGCCTGGAGGAGATGAGCCTCCGACTCAAGCCCGAGGAGCTGCGCGACGCGGGGCGCCTCAACGAGATCATCAACCAGGGCGGCCTCCTCTCCATCGTGCATACCCCCGAGCAGAGGGAGATTCTCGCGCGCATCCAGGCTTTCATGTCCCTGGTGGAGGGTTACAGCAACCTGGTCATGGACCTGGTGGGAAAGGACATCATCTCCACCTTCCAGGAAATGAGCATGGCCTTCCGCCACCGGCGGGAAGCGAAGACGGGGGCGGAGCGGTTGGTGGAGAGGATGCTGGGATTCGACCTCAAGCTGCAGCAGTACCAGGTGGGAGAACTCTTCTGCCGCGAGGTGGTGGAGAAGAAAGGTCTGGATTTCCTCAACCTGGCCTGGAAAAGGGAGGAAAACCTGCCCGGCGCGGAAGAGATACGCCACGCCTTCCTGTGGATCGAGCGCATGGAGGAAAGCGAGGGCAAGAGGGTGGTGCACCACCGCATCTAGCCGGCGAGGATCCACGTGGCGGCGACGATGACCCGCGTGGCCTTGCGCAGGCCCTCCTGGTTTATCCTTTGCGGTGTGTCGGTGGTAAGGTGGAAATCCGGATGTTCATTCCGCTCGAACCAGGACCAGTCGCAGGTTACGGCGGGGATGTGGTATAGGAAAAAGGTGCCCGCCGACGAACCGGGGTCCTCGCCTCCCAGCTCGAGGGTCACCCCCAGCAGGTCCGCGGCCTCCTCCACGGCCTTTACCGTCTCGCGGTTGCGCCGGTAATTGAGGTCCCACACGTCCATGTAATCCCCCTCGCCGGCGCCCAATCCCTCCAGGTTGATCACCCGCACGCGCTCGCGCATCCCCCTCTCTTCAAGGGCTTCGGAGAGGGCGGCGGCCCCGAAAGAGCCGCATTCCTCGGCTCCCAGCAGCGCGAAGACCACGTTTTGCCGGGGCGTACTCTCCACGGTTGAGAGCACGGCGGCAACCTCCAGGAGGGCGCTAACCCCGGAGGCGTTGTAATCGGCGCCGGCGTAGATGGCGCCGCTCTCGGGGTCTCTTCCCATGCCGTCATAGTTGGCGGTAAGGATCACCATGTCCTGAGATTCGCCGCGGATCATGCCCAGGAGGTTGCATGCCGTCACCACCTGGTCCGGTTGCGTTTCCCCCTCGAGGAAGCACCTATCCGCCGGGACCGGGAACTCCTGGCGGTAGCCCGAGAGGCCGAGGGGTTCCACGGGCTCCAGGCCGAGTTCCTGCAGGCGTGATGCCAGGGATCCCTCCAACGCGGCGCTCTGGGGAGAGCCCGCCGGCCTGCCCCCCAACTCCTCGCCGGCGAGATACTCGATCACGCCCATCATGCGTGACGTGTCCACGCGGTTGGCGAGGGAGACCAGGAAGGGATCGCCATCACCGGGGGAGGAGGAAGGGCCGCATCCGCACGCGGCCGCAAGGGATAAGGAGACGGTGGCGCAGACCGCGATTGCCCGCCACAGCGCCCCCCGCGCGCTACGCATTTTAACTGCCCTTCCCTTTCCCGCCGCGCTTGCCGGTGCGCTTTTCCGGCCGCGGACGTGACTTCCCCTCTCCCGGCCGGGATTTCTTCGCGGCGCCTTTACCTCCGTTGGGGCCGGGCTTCTCGCTCCTCCGCGCGGCATGAAGCGCCGCCGCGGCGAGGATGATGAGGGCGGGGATGCCCAGCGCCAGGAGGAGGACCAGCCATGTGCCGTCGCCTTTCTCGGTTTCCGGCTCCACCCCCGAGATCTCCGCCTCCACGTCCTGGGCGCTTATACCGAGTGCGGCGAAGGCGTCCTCGGGCATCCCCGTTATGTCCTCCGAGGCAACGGTGACCCCCACTACCGGGATGTCGCCGGCTTCCCGCACCGTCTTGACCAGTTGGGCAAGCGCCCTCACCGCCGCGGTCCTGTCTCCGGCAAGGGCCAGGAGGTCGCGAGAGAGGTTCACGCTGTACTCGCTGCGGTCCTGCTTGATGGTGGTGTACTGCAGTTTGACCTCCTCCGGAAAGTAGGTGACGTAGCCGGCGGCGCGCTCCTCCTCGGTGGGGCCGTTGAGCAGTTCTATGACCGCGAACTCCAGCGTCTGCCCCCCTGCGGCGATATCCCTGGGCACGGGGGAGAGCTGGTCCTGGAGGTAGAAATAGACCTGGCCCGTTTCGGGGGTTCCTTCCCCCGTAGTCTCCCCCTCCTGCGGGAGTTCCTCCTGCGCATGGGCAGAGCCCACGCAGACCGCGAGGGCGAACAGCAACGACAGGCTCAAGACGAGAGCCGCCCTTCTCATCGCCACCTCCCTTCCGCGCGCCGTGTCCGGCGAGCCTCGCTGCGACCTCCGGCTTTGCACCCCTGCGCTTTCCACGCGGGGATTGCCCATTCATTTTATTGATCACGGGAGGACGAGGGCAAGCGGATGTCCGTGGTTCTCGTGTGCCCGGGTCGGCGGAAAGCGGCCGCCCGCTCCGCGGAGCGGCGGCGGATCTTCCGGCAACGGAGGCCGCGCCATGGGCTGTTCCTCCCCTTGTCCGCAAGGTGGTGGCCGGTTCCTTGCACGGACCCCGCGGGAGCGGGATTGCGCGTCACGGCCAGGACCGCACTGCCGCGGAGATTAATACCATGTGATTTTCAGAGCCCATCAGAGCCGCATGCGGTAGGCTCGCGGCGTTCTCGCGGGATACTTCCCGCGGGATGTTGTATATTAAGGGGAGCCGGGTCCCGGGATGGCGAGCGAAGGGCGCGTGCGGCCTGGAGATAGACGGGGGGGCGGCTGCAGGCATCGCTTTCCGAGTCATGGGGGTGTGCGGTATGGAGGAGAAAGCGCAGGTCGGTTGTCGCGTGGTGGGCACCGTCAAGGCGGTTAAGGGCGTCTGCTCTGCCGGGCACAAGGTGGGGGACCAGTTCGAGCTCAGCGGCTACAGCTCGGCGGGTTTGTGCGGGTTCTTCTACCACGACATCTTCCCCTACCTCATCATGCTGCAGTTCGGCGGGGGATTTCCGCCGGAGTGGGGGGATCCTGAGGTGGTGGTGTTGGACTGCCTGGACAAGGCGAACGCGGTGACCCTGGAGCTGAAGAGGGTGGGCCCGGGGGCCTGAAGGCGCCCCGGTAGGCGCGGTGCCCGGCGCGTTGCCGGTGCCGGAGGTTTCCCTTTCGGAGGAGGGGAGATAATGATAGGTGGCCCCGGAGGGGGAGGTGCATTGCACGCAGGCGGATCGCCTGCGGCAGGGGAGGTGTTTTTCGCTTGAGGATCGGGATTCCCCGCGCGCTCATGTTCTACCGCTATTACCCGTTCCTGAAGACCTTCGTGGAGGGATGCGGCCACGAGGTGGTGACCTCTCCGCCCACCGACCTGAGGATCCTGGAGAGGGGGACGGAGTGCTGCGTGGACGACATCTGCGTGGCGGTCAAGGCCTTCTTTGGGCACGTGGATTACCTCAAGGACGGGGTGGATGCCCTGCTGGTCCCCCGCCTGGTGAGCGTGGAGAAGCGGGAATACGACACCTTCACCTGCCCCAAGCTCATCGCCGCGCCGGACATGGTGCGCTTCTTTCCCCACCGCCCCCCCTTGCTCCTCGAGTGGGTCCTGGACGTGAAAAGGGCCCCCTGGTGGTGGGGATGCCTGAGGCTCGCGGTGCAGCTCGGGGCGATGCCGTGCCGCGCTTACGAGGCCTATCGCGCGGCGCGGAAGGAGCAGGCAAGGTACGAGGAGCTCCTGCAGGGCGGCTTGCTCCCGCACGAGGCCCTGGAGGAGATGGCGGGCGTTTCATGTACGCCGGCAAGCGGGGGGAGAAAGGGCGGGCCACCGGGAGGCAGCGGCATGAGCGGGGCGGCTGGCGCGCGGGGGGGCCGCGGTATGGTCGGAGAAAGCCGGGCGGGGGCTGGTGGCCGTCGCCTGTGCCCGGCGCGGGGGGACTCTCCGGGCGGACTCACCGTGGCGGTGGTAGGGCACCCGTACCTGCTGGGTGACCAGTTGCTCAACAAGAACCTCATTCTCTGGTTGCGGCAGAGCGGGGCTACCGTGCTGGCCAACACCGCCTTCGGCGCGGAGGAGCTGGAACGGGAGGCAAACCTGCTGCCCGACCTCTCCTGGACTTACGAGAGGGAGCTCCTGGCGGCCGCTTCTCTCTTCACCAGGCGCGAGGAGGTCGACGGCGTCGTCTACCTCACCAGCTTCGGCTGCGGCCCCGATTCCATGGTCATGGAGATGTTCAAGCGCGAGATGCTTCCCTCTGGGGGCAAGGCCTTCATGGAGGTGGTGCTCGACGAGCACAGCGCGGAGTCGGGGGTGCGCACGAGGGCGGAGGCCTTCGTCGACATGCTGCGCTACCGCGAGGCGAAGAGGGCAGGCGAAAGCGCAGGGGCGGGCGCGGGGACGGGAGGAAGGGCGTGAGGATAGCCTTTCCCCACATGGGGAACGCCTACATACCGCTACGGGCCCTGGTGGAGAGCCTGGGCGCGGAGGCGGTGGTGCCGGAGAGGCCCAACGCGGAAACCCTGAAGAGAGGCCTCCTTCACGCCCCTGAGTTCGCCTGCCTCCCCTTCAAGGTCACCCTCGGAGATTGCCTCAACGCCCTCGACCGTGGCGCGGATACGCTGGCCATGGTATGCGGTATGTGGGCCTGCCGCTTCGGGAACTACGGCCGGGTGCAGCACATGATCCTCAAGGACCTGGGACACGAGTTCGATTCTGTGCTCATCGGGAGGGAGAACGTGGGCGAGGTGGCGGAGAAGTTCCGCTCCGGCCTGGGGCCGGGCGTCTTCCGCAGGCTCCCGGGGGCGCTGGCCATCTTCCGCTGCAAGGCGGCTGCGGTGGACGAGATGGAGCGCCTGGCGCGGTGGGCGCGCCCCCGGGAGGAAAAATATGGCAGCACCGATGCCCTGCTCTTCCGGTACCTGGATTTGCTCGACGGGGCGGATTCCCTCCGCCAGGTGCGCGAGTTGCGCGGGAGCTTCCGCGATGAGCTTCTGTCCCGGCCCCTGGACGGCGAGGATGGCGTCACCAGGATCCGCCTCGTGGGCGAGCTTTACGTGCTGCTGGAGCCCTCCCTAAACTGCGACCTGCTGCGGCGGCTGGGCAGCGTCTTCCGCGTGGAGGCGCACCCGGTGCTCTCCACCTACCGCTGGCTGTTGGGCCCGTTGTGGCTGGACCCGCGCATCCAGCTTCACGGCTATCGCGCTCGCAGGCGCACGCGCCCCTACCTCCCCTACGTGCTGGGCGGCGAGGAGCACATGACCATCAGCGGTATCCTGGACGCGCGCCGGCAGGGCTTCGACGGGGTCATCCACGCCTACCCCCTCACCTGCATGCCTGAGAACATCTGCCGCACCGTCATACCGAGCATAACCGCCCGCACCCGCCTGCCCCACCTGGGGCTGTGCTTCGACGAGCATACCTCGCCCGCGGGCGTTGAGACCAGGCTGGAGGCTTTCCTGGATCTGGTGAGGGACCGGAGGAGGATCCAGACGGGAGGCCTTGGCGAGCAGGGCGATGTCATGGCCGGCGACGTATCGGCTGCCGCGGCTGCGGGTGGGGGCCGCTACCCGCTTTGCCGCAGCGGCGCCGGCGGTTAGGGTCGCGGCGCCCTCCCTTCCTGCAAGACGGCATCTTCCTCCCGGGGATGGGTTTCGCGAGCGAGCGAGCGGGCGGCCGGCCACGGGCCCTCTCCGTGAAATAACCTTCCCGCGGCTTCGGGAGCGCGGGAGCGTCGTAAAGCCATCCCGCATGCAGGCCCCATTCGTGAACCGGAGTACCTGCCGCTGCGGGAAAAAACCGTCATCCCGGCAGGGATCGCTGCTTCGCCATGCCGCCGGGTGGGCCGGCTTTCAGTAGCGGAAGCCGGCGCCCCAGGCGATGAAGGTCATGACGAGGGAGACGGCGTATACCCCGCCCAGGAGAAGCAGCTTGCTCTTGAGGGATTTCATCTTCAGCATGAGGTTGATGCCCGCGAACCAGTAGAAGTATCCCAGGAGGAAGATCAGCCATATGCCCCCGAAAGTGCGGTTCCACCATGAATACTCCCACACCAGCTGGTCGCCGAGGTTCAGCAGCACCTCGATGAAGACGCAGAAAGCGGCGAAGAAGACGGCCATCAGCCAGCGGACGGGCATTCCCAGGAATTTCCTTTTCTCGTCTGGGAGCAATGAGTGGTAGTAAACCAGGCCCAAGAGCAGGAAGGTGAAGATGATCTCGATATTCCACCCCACCGTGACGCGGTAAGCGGTGTCTCCCGGCGTGGTCCAAACCGCGGAGCGCTTGCTGAGGTGGAAGACCCAGCCGTTCCAGGTCTCGTTGAAGAAGTCACAGCCGAAGAGGAGAAGCGCGGCGAGTACGGGGTCCCAGTTACCCGTCTCCCGCGAGTTCTTGACCTCGCGGGCGTAGATGTAGGCCGCCAGCGCCAGCAGCGGCACAGCGTACCATTTCAGCGTGGAGAGATCGCGCAGTCCCTCCAGTGCCCTGCGGGAAGCCTCCGTCAGCTCGGGGAACATGCAACCTCCTTCACCTCGAGTGATCCGGCACGGAGAGTACGCACTGCCGTTCCCACGTGCCTCGCCACCATGGCCTTTCGACACCGTACCTCGCCTTCCGGAACAGGACGTGTCCCCTGCCGGCAAGCCTATCTGACTTATCCTTCGCCGGGTGGTCGAGATAACCTTCCACGCCCCTTCGACTCCCCCTTCGTGCCCTTGGGAAAAGAAGATGTGCGGCACGTGACGGCAAGCCGCTTGCGGGTGCGGGCGCGGTGAAGAGGGCATGGCGCGGGAAAGTCCTCCTCGCCCTTTTCGAGATGCCCCCCAACACATATGGCAATAATCACCATGGTTCGGGGAACGGCGAGCAGGGGGCTTTGCGCGGGGAGGAGCAGCATCTCATCCAGTGGCGGCCTGCGGCGACTGCCGTCACGATAAAGAGGGGTGGGGACCGGGAAGAATAGACGGGAAGGATAAAAGATCATGTTGCCGTTTGGAGCAAGGTAAGACACGAGGGGTGATGACGGCATGGAGAAAGAGATGCTGGTGCGGGTTGTCGAGCAGGCTTGCCCTTTTGCGCACCACGCGAGCATGCGCGTGGCCGAGCTCGACGAGGATAAAGGCAGTGTGACGCTGGCCATGGGGGACGACCCCGCCAACCTCAACGCCTTCGGCCTGGTACACGCCGGCGCCATCTGCGGGCTGGCGGAGACCGCGGGCGGCATGGCCATCATGCGGCATTTTGACCCCCGGGAGACGCTGGTCCTCAATACCGTCTTCAACATAAGGTACGTACATCCGCTCCGGGGCGAGCTGAGGTGCACCGCCCGCGTGGTGGAGGAAGAAGCCCGCGCGCTGCGGGAGGACTTCGAGCGGGAGGGAAGGGCGGACAAGGCCATGGACCTCAAGGTCTTCGGCTCCTCGAGGGTACTGGTGGCGCAGGCCCAGGCTACCTACCGCCTAATCAGGACCCCCGAAGAATACCGCAGGTACTTCGGTGCGTGAGCAACGGGGCGGAAAGGCCAGGCGCGGTCGATATCACGCCGCGGCGCTCCCTTCCGGCACGGCCTTTGTATGCGTGCGTGGTCTGCGGTCCTGGAGGCAGGAGTGGCTGCATGGCGGGCTTGCAGGGGCGGATGCAGCGTTGTCTCGGTAGGCGCCTATATCGTCACGGTCGCGGCAGACGCTGACCCATGCCTACATAACGTTCAGAACGGGTGCTATCGGGGTTGAAATCTCTCCCGGGGCTGTGGTAGTTTTATCCCCGCAAGGAAGGAGAGTCATGAAAAGCCGGGCGAGAAGTCCGGATCACCCTCTCTCCTTGGTACCAGGTCCTTTGGTGGTAATAGGGGCCAAGAAGGCCTTTATAAGGAAGGTCTTCCTGGCCCTTTCAATTTGGGGAAAGAGAGGGGCGAGAGATGAACGCTTGGACCGTCGTGGCATGGCTCGCGGCGATGCCCGCTTCCGCCCTTGCCTGCTCAGCGTTGGCATTGTGGCCGCTGAGGGGCAGTAGGGCAGCCGCGATGGTCGCCGTCCCCGCCTCGCTCGCATTCCTCGCCGCCGGATTGACACGGGTCTCGGCAGGCCTGCGGCGGGCCACGGGCGCCTGTCTACAGGGTGGATGTACGGCGGCGTTCGTGGTCATGGGAGCGGCAATCTTCGCCGCAGGCTTCTATCTGCTGGAGGGAGAGGGAAAGGTTGGGAAGGAGATAGGGGCGTGGAGGGGGACGGCATTGAGATGGGCCCCCGTCTTCGCTGCCTCTTCCCTACTGCTTCTGGTGGGGATGCTCTTCCTGGGGGCTGTCGTGCCACGGGCGGAGGAGCTCTCCTGGACGTGGGAGTGGGGCGCCGCCATAGCTGCGCTGGCAGCCGGCACCGTCTTCTACCTGCTATCCGGGAGGCTACCAGCGGAAAGGGTGGAGGAGGCCAGGAGGACAGCGGGACAACTCTTGCTCACGGGAGCGCCCTCCTTCCTCCTTGGCTCAGTGTTCGCCCATCGGCTCCTGAGCCCGGATGGCGAGAGTTTCTCCCCTCTATTCTTACCCTCGCCCTGGGCCATGACCGCCCTCGTGGCGGGGGCGGCGGCGCTCGTAGGCATCGGCGCCATGGCCGCTCGCCGCAGGGGCCTGCTCGGGTGAGTCTACGATTCCCGGGCCGGGAAGAGAGCGTATGGGCGAGAAGGCAGGCGGTGACTGAGGTAAACGCATGAGGAGAGCGGAGGAGAGAGCGAGATGTACCTGGCGGGCAGCGAGTGGTTGGTGAGGATACTACACATCGTGTCCCAATGCTTTCTGGTCCCGGTGATAATAGCGCTCCTGGCTTTCTTCGCCCATGCCCTACTGGAACTGGGGATGCTGGCGGCGGAGTCCAGGTCTCGCAGGCGTGTGACCTCTGCCCAGATCGGTGAGCTGATGCAGGCCATGCAGGCCACGGGGGATGTGAGGAGGGCCCTGGAGGGACCCTACCTATCCGGGGGGCACAAGGAAGTGTTGGCGCGCTTTCTCGCGCTCGGCCACCTAGGAAGCGCCTCGCGGAGGGCTTATGCCCGCAGGCTGCTGGAAGAAGAGGAGCATAAGCGGGCACGCTCACTGGACAGGACGGAGATGGTGGTCAAACTGGGGCCGGCCCTGGGTCTCATGGGTACGCTCATCCCTCTTGGCCCGGGACTCGCGGCGCTCAGCAGCGGCGACGTGAGAGGCCTGGCCCAGGCGGTGATCATCGCCTTCGACACCACGGTGGTGGGGCTTGCCGCGGGCGGAGTCGCCTTCTTGGTGTCCAGGGTGCGCAGGCGCTGGTACGACGACTACATGTCCACCCTGGAAACGGCGACCGAAGGCATACTGGAGGTCCTTGAAGATGCTGAGAAAGAGAAGGTACTTGCGGGCTGGAGAGGAGGATCTTGACCCCCTGTCGGGGGTGGCCAACCTGGTTGACGCCATGCTGGTCTTCGCCTGCGGCCTGATCGTGGTCCTCATCCTCTCCTGGAACCTGCACAGCATCCTGTTGAGCGATATGACGGAAGCGGAGAAGGAGGAGGTCATGCGGACCATCTCCAGGGTGGTGCAGGTGAGGCAGGGAGAGGAGCTCGACCGGCTCCCGCGTCTGGCACAGGGTCAGGGAGAGGGCTACCAGGAGATGGGAACCGTGTACATGGACCCCAGGACGGGCAAGCTCATCATGGTGACGGGATACGAGCGAGAGAACGGCAGGACGGAAGAGCGGCCCCCGGGAGGGGGAGAGCAAGGGCAATAACCAGAAAAGAGAGGCCCCGGTGAAGGGGTGTCTCGTTCCGAGAGCTCAAGGTCCAGAGTTCCTACAGGGCCAAGAAGGCCCGGGATCCCCGGGAAGGGGAGGCCGGGCCTTTTGATGTTCGAGGGGAGGTGATGTGGTTGACGCGATGATTGCATGGTTGGAGCGGGAATGACGGTCTTCCGTGAATCGGACGAAGGAGGTGAGAGTGGCTTATGGACGGTAGAAGCGGGCTGAAGCCCGGCAAGCTGATCGGCTTTCTGCTGGTATTCTCGGCATGCCTACTAGTGGTCCTGGCCATGGGAGGAAAAGCCGAGGCCGATGACTCAGGAGGAGTGGGGGGCCAGGGCCAAGGTCCTGCCGTGTCCTCCCTGGAGGGCGACGGAGGCGCCTTGGAGCCTGCCCCGGAGGATAATGCGGTGCCTCCTGCCGTTCAGGAGAAGGGCATGCTGGAAGGGGGGTTGGCCGGCGACGGAGTGGAGGCGGCCGACAAGGACGACGATGCCGCGGTGTTGGGAGATGGGAAGGCCGGTGGAGGAGGGGGACCAGACACCACCGCCGCCGGAGGCGCCGTTGACCCCAGGATAGGGGTGAAGGTCGGCTTCGAATACGAGGACGATGCCTCGAATGTCAACCCCGTGGTCACGGTGTACGATAAGGCGGGAGATCCCATACCGGTCCCCAAGGTATATAACCCGTTGTACAGCACCTACGAGCTGTCTTTCGACTATGCCGTGGATCCGCAGAACCCCGTGTTTGTGGTGAAGGTGACCGCCCCCGGGTACCTGCCCGTGGAAAGGGACGTCACCTTGTACCGCAATGACAGTGACCCTGATGATCCCAACTGGTACGGGTTCCTGCAGGTCACCTTGGAGGCTACGCCCGCCTACAGGCTGGGCCGGGAGATGGCCAGGAAAGCCGACGAGAAACTCGATTTCGGCGCATCCCAGGGCGTGCTGTGCATTACAACAGCGGGGGGCGTCTACTTCCTGGGAACGAGCAGCGAGGACGCCCTCGAGGGAGTGCTCAACCACGCGCGTGGCCTGATCGCTTTCGGGGAGGGCAGCCTCCTCGCACTGCGCAGGACCCGCTACGAGCCTCTTGACTTCGCTTTCGTGGCGAAGAAGGGTGGCGACCTTGTCATGGCTTTCTTCCGCGAGGGAAACGCCGGGCCCCTCTACGTGGGGTCGGTTTCCAGACACCTCATGGGCGAGGCGCGGTGGGAGCAGCTGGTGGCCGCGCTGGGGCGGGCGGATGCTTTCGCGTTCGCAAGTCTTGCCAACGCATGGGCGGAAGGGCTTTCCACCGATGTCCTGAACTCCGCCGCCTTTCATGGCCATCTATGCCTGGGCACCATAAGCGGTTTCGCCATGGTGGAGGTGCTTTTAAAGTACTTCCCTCCCGGCACCGTCGGCGAGGGGATCGAGAGCACCAGTTACAAGGTCCTGGGGGTACCCGGTGGCTCCGACGACGACGTCTTCCAGTGGGTGATGGATGCCACTCCCGGGAAGAGGGCTTATGTGGGCCGCGACAGCGAGGAAGATTCCAACATGGTAGGGTTCCTCAGGTGGAACTCCTCCACCAATACCGGCACGCTGGCCATTATGAGGTACGACCTGGTGGCCCTGGCTTCCGCCTTTCAGGCGGAGACGGACATACGGGTGAGGGAGGACTGCCTCTCGGAGCTCCACTTCAACGCCTGGCTGGTCAACAGGCTCATGGTCCTTCCTGAGTCCCTCGTAGAGTTGGTGCTGGCCCTGGACGGCCTGACGCGGGACGAGTGCGATCACCTCACCGGGGGCGTTTCCTCCTCCACCGTGGAGACCGCATGGGGTCTGGACATGGAATACATCTCGATATTGAGAGGGTCGGGGCACATCACCGATATCACCGATTCCGTGAAGATGGCGATGGGCTCCGCCGCCCCCGCCTCGCAAAGCCCAGCCCTTACCCCGGAGCAGATAAAGGGGATCGGTCGCGATGCCGCGCTCCTAGCGGAGCAGCTCTTCCTCCGGGAGTTGGGTATCCGCCTGGAGAAAGACGACCCCCGGCTATACGCCCTCACCAGTTCCGGTTTCGCCCGCATCCACGGCCTCTCCACAACCATGGCCTGGGACGGGGTCTTCGATGTGCTGGGCTCCCGCTTGAGCCGGAAGACCCTGCTTCCCGTTCACTCCTCGCTTCTGGGGACCCTGTGGTTCAGCTTTGCGCTTGCCAGGGACGGGAAGCTGTACGCCGTCTACATCCGCTACGATTCCGCCACCGGGCAGTTGGTGGTGGGGAGAGCCTCGGACGGCAAGGCGGTGCAGGACATCGGCCCGGAGACCCTCAACGATAATAACAAGCTCCGTGTGGCCAGACCGGTGTTCGGCAGCAGCTTTAACGGCATACAGAGCATCGCCAACGCCATGAGGTACGACCCCCCTTACGAGATGGTGCTGGCCTACCTCTTCCACAACCACGTGTGCCCGGGGGTCTCCCCCTCCTACCTTATCGCGGACATGGTCTACAGGGAGTTCCCCCTGGGCGAGGACGAGAGGTACATCTACATTACCACCGTCAACTACTGCAAGGAGGACGGCCTCATATTCCTGCTGGGGCTTTCGGCGGGAAGCGGCAGCTATTATAACTTCAGGTTGAAGGAGGGGGACGACACTAGGTCACAGGTCATCCCCGGGGGCAACCTGGAGGGCATACTCATAAGGTGGGACGACGCGCTCGGTGTCGGTGAGGCGGTGGTAATAAGCTTCGCCTGGCCACAGTGGAACACCCAGGGCCTCACGACCAACGAGGCGCGGAGGGAAGCCCAGATAGGCGGGTTTATCCAGTACTACAAGGGGATCGTGAGCCCCTTGATGACGGCCGCTCCCCAGGTGGCCAAGGAGGCGGTCAAGTGGATCACCCGGGAGGAGTTGGACTCCATCCTCTCGTGGTCTCCGGATGACCCGCGGGGGAACGTGCTGCAGTTCGTCATGGGGCTTCCGGACCGCAGCCGCTCGGACCTCATCCCGGATGAAGCGGGTCAGGGCGATGGGGAAGCGGAAGGCGGTCCGCAGCCTGCCGAGATGGTAGCGGGCGAGGAAGGCATACCATCCTCGGAACCCTCTTCCGGAGCCGCCAGGGTACGGCGCGCTGTTTACCGCGTGCCAGGGACGACTCCCCGAACCGTGGAGGAGGCAAACCCCGAGGTTTCCGGCAACCCGGCTCTTGAGCCTGAGACGGAAACCCCTTCCGCCTCGGAAGGCGACGTGGAAGAGAAGATAGAGGGAAGGGCCTACGAGGTGGAGGAAGTGGGAAGCGAGGAGCGTGCCGGGAACTACCTGGCCCTGGCCCTGGGTGGGCTTGCGGCCATGCTGATCATGGGGGTTGCCGGCTTCTACCTGGCGAAGAAGAGAGCGCTTTGAGCACTGGGTGCGCAGGGCGACGGTCTCCGCTATGCGCGGCGGCCGCGCCCTTTTTCTTTCCCCAACCGTCTCGACTACTCGCGTGACCGCTGCGGCGGCGAGAAGGTGGTTTGCGGCGCCACTCCCGGGCTCCCTTGCCGTTCCCCTCCACGTCTCCCACTGCAGCGCCTCCGCCCGGGTGGACGCCTCTGAGCCAGTGGTATGCGAGCGCTCCGTGTGAGGTCCTGGCAATGCCTGGGTCTTTGAGCCGGTGATGATCCTGTGGTGACCCGGAAAGAGTTGCATCCAGGAGACCTGAAGCGACTCGCAGAGGAGATGAGGGCCCCCGCAGGGCGGGGGCCGGAGGCCATCGTTGTGAGGCCATCTTCCGACAAAAACCCTGGGGGCTATCCCCGGCTTACGTTTAGTTGCGTGGGGTAGAAGGTAGATTAATGAGTATATGGTGAATGAGGGAGAGAACTCAGGGGTTGAGAGTCTGCGGAGGAGCATGCGGCGAGAAGGCGGCATGAGGGCGGCTACGATGCGGAGAAGCCCTTCCAGGACGTCCAGGGGGACATCTTCCTGGTGAGGGTGGAGCCGACGAGTGGCCTCAAGCAGGTGGAGAAGGGGCAACGGGGATACGTTCTCGCCCTGGGGGAGGTCACGGGACACGCGCACGTCGCCGAGGGGGACGTCACCCTTTTCGAGGAAGGCGGCGTTCGGCGCCTATTACCCGCCTTTCTCAAAGTGGAATAGAAGGATCGGCCTCGGTTTCATGCATGGTGATCCCGCGGGCCGGGTGGGCAGGGATAGCCGGCCTCCCGCTTGCGAGGCGCCTGAAAAGCGGGGGTTCACGGGATTGGCATCTGCAACATGCCTATATTTTCCATACGATGTTCTTCGCGTGTTCTAAGGCGGTTTTGTATCGGGAGGCTTTCCCCTGGGGTCCCATCCGTTCTTTCGGATGCCCACCGTCTACGGGGGCGCATACACGTTGCGCACGGCCCCGCCTTCGAGGTACTCGTGGTGGTTGGGCGGCATTGCTTTGCTCCGTAAGACGCTTTGGTTGCGCACGGCCCCGCCTTCGAGGTACTCGTGGTGGCCGCCCGGGCGGACCTGCGGCCGGTCAGATCCCCCAGAGGCCGTCCTCGGCCTCGTCATCCTCTTCGTCCGGGCCCTCGTCGCCCTCGTCGCCCTCGTCGTACTCGTCCCTGAAGGGCCGCTCCTCCTCGGCTTCCTCTATCTCGTGGATCAGCCCCGCCGCGAGGAGGATCTTCAGAAGGTCGTCCATCCCGGCACTCCCGCAAAACGGATGATCCCTATACCCTCTGGACCAGGACCTGAAGCCCTTTCCTCTGACTGCCCTTTTCGGCCATGACCCTCTTTCCGCGGGCACGCGGTCATCGCCATCCTGCCGTTCGGGTCAGTGCATCCGGGCTTCTAACAATAGGATACGGCATGCCCCTCGCTGTTTCCAGGCGGAGCGAGGCGCCCGCCCCGTTTCGCGGACATGGCCGCGGGCGGCTTCACCGCCCGCGGCCTGTTGAGGTAAGATCGCCGGCGCTTACGTGAGGGGCGCTCAGTCCTGTACCTTGACCTCCACCGTGCAGTCGTCCGGGAAGATCTCCATGTAGTAGGTCCCGGGCGCGAGGTAGATCGTATTCTGGTGGGGACCGGGCTCGAAGGCGTACGCCCCTGCCTGCATCTTTTTGTCCGGATATGAGTGCACGGTGATGGTCACACCCGCGTCCTCTCCACCAGTCACGTTGTAATGGAGCACCTGTGATGACGTGGTGACCTGGAAGGTGTCGGTCGCAGTGTCCTCGCTCACCGTGACGGAAAACACGTAATCTTGCGGCTGGGAAGCCTGCGGCGCCGACCCGGTACCCGCGGTTTCACCCGCGCTCTCTTCCGCGCCGGGAGCCTCCGTCGCCTCCTCGGAGCCGCAACCGGCCATGGTGCCGGCAAGGAGCAGGGCTATGGCGACTCCGATGATCAACAGGTGGGTTCCGTTTGCTTTTCTGCCGGCTATTTCACACCTCCTCGATACGCGTCTTTTTTGGATCTGATTTTAATATCCACGGCATATGGCTCGCAAGCGTGGAGCGCTATGTGCTATGTATATCTTCCGGAAGAACCGTGGGTCGGTGCGCGATAACAGCAGCGATCTTTTCCTTGGTTACCGCAGCAGGGCCGTTGATGATTTCGGTTTGCCCATGCGGTGATCGCACGGATGCTCACCACGAAAAGGCCTCGGGGGTGCATGGCCCCCGATACACGGGAGAGCAGCGTTGAGGCGAAACCCCGGTGCCCGCGGAGAACAGGCCTGGCCGGAGGAAACGGCCTCCGGCCGGGCTTTTCATCTGGTGGAGATGAGCGGATTCGAACCGCCGACCTCCTGCTTGCAAGGCAGGCGCTCTCCCGCTGAGCTACATCCCCGCGTGCCTTCGCGGCGCGAGCGCCCCGCCCTGCCTCGCTGGGGCCCGTCACGGCGCCAGCCAGGGGGCGGGAGGGCCCGCCTAAGGGGATTATATACCATGGGGTCAGGCGGAGGCGCTGCCGTCTTGCCCTTCTGCGGCAGCCGCGCCAACCTGGCAAACGCTGCGGCAGCCGAGGGTTCAGGAGGACTCGCTTTCCCGCCGCTCCCTTGTGAACTGCCAGATTAGGTAAGGAGTATATAAGGCCATCATGCTTCCGATTACCAAGATGATTATGGTGGCCGCGTTCACGGCGAGCTTGTCAAGCAACCAGCAGATCACGATGGTGGAGATCGCCGCGCAGCCGAAGAAGATCATCAGGTGCACGCTTAACCTGGAGATATAGAGGCCGAGGGTGCTGCCCGGTCTCCCCATCTCCGCCTTGGCCATGAGCATGTCCATGCGGTAGATGTCGCTGTCGTCGTACCAGGTCATGTCCCTGGTCGCTCGCTCCACTTCTTGCGCGGCCTCCACCACCTCCTGCGGGACATGGGAAAGCCGGTCTGTGACACGCGAAAAGAGCTTAGTGATGACTATGAAGAGGAATATGGTGCTGCAGAAGATGTACAATATGACGTCATTCCAGGGAGTGCGACCCTTCCTCTCCGGCTCCTTCACCGCCCCCGGAGGCTTGGCGGCGGAGATGCTATAATTCCAATCCGGCAATACCTCTTGCGAGGCCGCCCAGTATCCCACGTTGTCGTTGTTGGGGTTGTTGGCGGGGGTCACCCAGCCCGTGACCATCAGCTCCCGGTCCAGCCGCACCATTACGATGGGGGCGTTCCTTTTCCACTGGTTGACGCCTCCTTCGAGCCCGAGATCGCTGCCCCTGCCCGGCGGGTTCGCGACCCACCCCCCTTGAGGTATGCTCAGCTTTTCCTGCCCCAGGAGGCAGTACTGCGCGTCCCAGGCCTCGTCCGACACGTGCATGGAGGAGAGCATCACCGGCTTGAAGGCTTCGCCCGGGCGGTCGACATCCGGGGTCGCCTCGCTCTCCACGCGCGCCGTGACGTCAGCGCATATGAGGTCGTCTCCGGGAGGGTGGAGGGTCGCTGCTCCCTGGACCTGGAGCTGCGACACCGTGCCCGTGTACGAGATCACCAGGTCGTCCCCGTCGATGTTGTAGCTGGCGTCGATCTCGCCACCCTGGTAGTATTTGCCATCTTCCCGCATGCAGGGGAGCAGTATCACGGAAGTGCCCCATCCGGACTCAGGCCCGTAGTTGAGGCGGAGATAGCCGCTCTCGAGATCCAGGGCGGCGTACTGCGGCTGCTTGTTGTCTTTGCAGTATATGATTTCCATCATGCTTCCGCCCTCTCTCACTTTCCAGCCGATGTAGTCGCGCTGCAGCCATTCGCATCCATCCAGGCAGAGGGAGGATGCCGCCAGCATGAGCAGCGCCGCAAATGACAGAGCCTTTTTACGGCCCGTCCCATTCCTGCCCCAGGAGGATGTTCCTGCAGGCACGATCCCTGACCCTTATCGCCGGGCTAGATCAGCGCAAGCCCCTACACCTTGACCCCCATTCGATTCTTATCAAATCCATTGCTTCCTAAACGTGGGCGGCGAGGCAAGCGCCACCGTCACCCGTGGCAGGTTCGCGCGCCTTACGCCTCGAGCGCCGTGAGCCTGGAGGCGGGGGGCGCCAGGGCGCACCCTTTCATGCGGCAGGTTTAAAGCGGCGCCCTGCGGCGAATAAGAAATAATAGGTAATATCCTGGTGATTATGAACCCGCGATGTGCAGGGAGAGGTGAGCGCAGGAGGTGAGAGCATGAAGGCCTTCGTTCTCATCAAGGTCGAGCCTGGAAGGCTGAGGGAGGTGCTGGAGAAGCTGTCTCGCATGGATGCGGTGACCGAGGTGCACTGCATCACCGGGCCGGACGACATCATCGCGGTGCTCGATTCCGATGACGCCCGCGGCATCTCGGAGGTGGTCATCGCCGGACTGCACGGCGTGGAGGGCATACAGGCCACGGACACCCGGCTGGTGGTCGAGATACCCTGAACAGGCACTTCGAGGAGCGCCCCCGGGAAGCCTTCCTGCAGCACCGGGTCACAGCGGGATATCCCAAAGGGCCGCAATGCACTGCCGGGCGGGCACCCGCAAGGGCGTCCCGGAACGGTCTTGCCCCGGCGACGATCGGCGAGCCCGCAACATGCGAAAGAGAGAGCGTTCAGTTCCAGCCAACGCCCTTGACGCTGCGGACAGATATCATTGGTATATGGCTGGGCTGGGTGGTAAACTTTTGCAAGAGCCGCAGTTCATAGCTTATATTGGCTCTCGGAGGCCGCATGACGGAGGAAGTCAAGGAAGCACGTGCGCCGCGCGCTCCCCGGGGGACGCGGAGCCGAGTTTCGCCAGCGAGATCCCGCGGAAGACGCCCGCGCAACCGCCTCAAGTTCACGAGGCGGTTCTATATACTGCTGGGATTTATTGCCTTGGCCGTCCTGGTCATCGTCCTGGTCGCGGCGCTTGCCTCATCGGGAGGCGAGGAGGGATTCCAGGAGACGCTCACACAGGCCGTCGGGCTGATGGAAAGCGAACTGCACAGGCTCAAGGTCAACGAGCTGGGGGCGGTGATGATACTCGAGTACCACCGCATCGCCGAGGAGGGAAGATGGTCGCGCGCCCCCGATAACTTCCGGGCCGACCTGGAGTTCCTCTACGAGCATGGATACCGCTGCGTAAGCCTCAAGGACCTGGTCACCAACAACATCTCGGTTCCGGCGGGGTACACTCCGCTGGTGATAACCTTCGACGACGCGGACCCCAGCCAGTTCCGCTACGTGGAGGAAAACGGGGAGCTGGTGATCGATCCCCGCTGCGCGGTGGGAATCATGGAACAATTTTCCAAGGAGCACCCCGACTTCAACATGACTGCGACCTTCTACGTGCTGCCGGTGCTCTTTGGCCAGGAAGAGTACGTGGAGAAGAAGCTGAGCTACCTCGTGGAGCACGGGTACGACATCGGCAACCACACCGTGAACCACGTCCCCCTGGGGGAGGCGACTCCGGAAGAGATCCTGGAGGAGCTCTCGGGCAACATCAGCATGGTCCAGGAATACTTGCCGGAATACCAGCAGGCCAGCATCGCCCTCCCCCTCGGCTCGGAACCCAAGGACTACTCGCTCTTCAAGTACGGGGACTACGAGGGCGTGAAGATCGACTTCCTGGCCTCGCTGCTGGTGGGGGCGAACCCATCCCCCGCTCCCTGTGACCGCTCCTTCGATCCGATGCGCCTTCCCCGCATACAGGCAATCGATCCCTCGCTGGACACCGGTGACAGCGGCCTGTACGCCTGGGCCCAGTATTTCATGGAGAACCCTGAGAGGCGCTACGTGAGCGATGGCGATCCCAATACGGTGACCATACCCAAGCATATGGCGGACCGGGTGGACACGGAAAGACTGGGAGAGAAACGCCTCAGGGCCTATTGATCGCCGGGAACAGGAATGGCGCATTACCCGAGAAGTGGCAGCAGGATCTTCACCCGCCGGCGCTGGCGCTCGCGGCTGGTTCCCCGTGCCAAGATAACAGGGGCCCGCGTGACCGGCGGACGGCCAGGCGCAAGATCCTCCCAGCTGCGCATGCGCAGGCGCAGGTTAAGACTCACCCCGCGCGCCGTCTGGTCGTTGCTGGGGATCGGCACGGTGATTTTCCTCATCATATTGCTCGCGCTCATTTTAAGCTCGCCGCCGGTGAAAGAGCTGTGGCCGGCGGAGGGCGCCTGTGTCAGCGGCTCCCCCTTGCGTATCCAGGCCGCCATGCGAGGAGGCATAGGCCTCGACCAGGTAACGGTCTTGCTGGACGGCCAGGACATGACCGGCCAGGCTATCATGGAGGGAACATCCTTGTCCCTCGATGCCGCTCTCCCGGACGGCGAACACCTGGTTGAGGTGCAGGTCGAGGGCAAACCGGAGGCCTCCGCGCGCTTCACCGTGGACAACACCCCTCCCGTGGTGCAGGTGGACGAGTGGGAGCTCCGGGACGACGGCAAGACCGTCCTGCACGGCAGCGTGCAAGATGCGCAGGCCCTCTTCATGGGGGAACACAGGGTCAAGGTGAACCCCGACGGCACCTTCCGCATCGAGGTGGACCGCTACGAGTACTCAACGGTGACCATCGCCGCTGTGGACGCCGCCGGCAACCGCCGGGAGCTGCTGGTCAACACCTCCCCGCCCCCCGAAATAAAGGGCATACACGTCTCCATATGGGTGGCGGCCGACCGCGCTTTTTTCAAGCAGATGGTGGACCTGGTGGAAAGGACCGAGTTGAACGGCATGGAGATAGACGTCAAGGACGAAAGCGGCAGGGTTGCGTATCCCAGCCAGGTGCCGCTGGGGGTGGAGGTGGGAAGCCCGCTGACCAAGGGCGGCGTGGATATAGAGAGGATCATGGACAAGTGCTGGTATAACGACATCTATCCCATCGCCCGCATCGTATGCTTCAAAGACCCCATCGTGGCTACCAAGCGCCCTGACCTGGCGGTGCACGCCGCCGGCGGGGGGCTGTGGGGGAACGGACAGTGGCTGGACCCCTATAACCGGGAAGTGTGGGATTACTTGCTGGGGTTGGCCGTGGAGGCGTCGCGCAAGGGCTTCAAGGAAATCCAGCTCGATTACGTGCGTTTCCCCTCCGATGGCAACACCGCGACCTGTGTCTATCCGGCCAACGACGGCAGGTCCAAGGAGGATACCATCGTGGATTTCCTGAGGTACATACGCCAGGGCTTGAAGCCCCTGGGTGTCGTCCTCTCCGTTGACGTGTTCGGCCTTACCGCCTCCGACCAGGGCTCCATGGGCATCGGGCAGGATATCGGCGCCATGGCGCATATCGCCGATTACATGTGCCCCATGGTCTACCCCTCGCACTACAATCCGGGGGAGTACAAGATCGCCAACCCCGAGGCCAACCCCCACGACACTGTCTACCTGAGCCTGGTGGATTTCCAGAAGAGGCTGGAGGGGACGAACTGCAAGCTGCGCCCCTGGCTGCAGGATTTCTCCCTGCGCATCAACTACGGGGTGGCCGAGGTACAGGCGCAGATACGCGCCTGCTACGAGCTGGGGATCACGGAATGGCTCTTGTGGGACCCCAACTGCACCTTCACCGAGGGGGCCATCCAGCCCGCCTCGAGCTGAGGATGGTCTGCCCTTCCATTTCATGATATGGCAATATTTGCCGACTCACCCTTGCCTTCGCTGCGGGGTCGTGGCGCCCGCGCGGAGCGCCGCCGTGGTTTCAGCGGCGGCGGAGGAACTTCAGGCGGTCGATGAGCGCGACCGGGAGGAGAGAGCAGGCAAGCGCGAGGCCCCATCCTGCGGCCCCGATGTACTCGGTGCCGAAGAGGCGCATCACCGGGGGTACGGTCACCACTAGCACCTGAAGGCCCGCCGAGGCGGCCAGGGCGGCCAGCAGGGCACGGTTGTCGGTCACGGATGTCTCCGAGAGGGTGATGGTCTCGGAGCGCGAGTTGAAGGAGTGCAGGAGCTCGGAGAAGACCAGGGTGACGAAGGTCACCGTCTGGGCCATGGCTATGTGGGAGGGGAACATGACGTAGAGCGAGATGAAGAAGGCGGCAAGCCCCCCCAGGGAGAGTATGGCCCCCTGGAGCACGACAAAGACCTGTTTTTCCCACGAGAGCATCCTTTCCGAGGGGTCTCGCGGCGGGCGGGACATGATATCGGGGGCGGGAGTGTCCACGCCCAGGGCCAAGGCCGGGAAACCGTCGGTCACCAGGTTCATCCACAGTATCTGCACCGGCCGTAGGGGGATCACCGAGGTGACGATCATGCCGATGAACATGGTAATCACCTCGCTTATGTTGCAGGAGAGCAGGAAGTAGACGAACTTCTTGAGGTTGTCGTAAATGACCCGGCCCTCCTCGACGGCGTTGACGATGGTGGCGAAGTTGTCGTCGGAGAGGACCATGTCCGAGGCCTCCTTGCTCACGTCCGTCCCGGTGATGCCCATGGCCACGCCTATGTCTGCGTTCTTGAGGGCCGGGGCGTCGTTGACCCCGTCCCCAGTCATGGCCACCGTCTTGTCGTGGCTCTTCCAGGCCCGGACTATCTTCACCTTATCCGCTGGGGATACTCGCGCGAAGGCGGCTATGTCCTCCACCCGTTCGGCCAGGTCGTCCTCGTCCATGCGCGCCAGCTCGGCGCCAGTGACCACCTCTTTCCCCGGCGTGAGGATGTCGAGCTCGCGGGCTATGGCCCTGGCGGTGGCGGCATGGTCCCCGGTGATCATCACCACCCGGATGCCGGCGCGCCGGCACCTGTCCAGGGCCTCGAAGACCTCCGGCCGCGGAGGGTCTATCATGCCCACCATCCCCAGGAAGGCGAGGTCTCCCTCCAGACCCTCCAGGGGCACGTCCCTGGGTATTTCTTCCAGAGGACGACAGGCGAAGGCCAGGGTGCGAAGCGAACGCCCCGCCATGTCCTCGGCCGCCTTCTCCAGGCGCTCCCTCGCCTCTCCGGTGAGCTCCCGCAAGCCGTCCGGGGTGACGACGCGGTCGCAGCGGTGGAGTATGGCCTCGGGGGCTCCCTTGGAGAGGAGGATGTAAGGGGCTCCATAGGAGGGCAGGGAATAGGGGTTTCCGTCCGCGCCGGCATGCGCATGGACCGTGCTCATCATCTTGCGCTCGCTCTCGAAGGGGATCTCCTCCACCCGTGGCAGCAGGCCCTCCGCCTCCTCCCGCGAGAAACCCAGGCCGCGGGCCATGCGCAGTAGCCCCACCTCCGTGCCCTCGCCGAGGAACTCGCCTTCCTGTTCCCGGGCGTCGTTGCAGAGGACGGAGGCGGCGAGGAGCGCCTGGAGGGCGGGCATTTCCTCGCCTCTTCCGGACTCCGCCTCCGCCGGTATAAAGGGAGGGAGGTCCGGGAGATGGATCTCCTGGGCCTCAATCTGGTTGCGGGTGAGGGTGCCCGTCTTGTCCGTGCATATGACGTCCGCGCACCCGAGCGTCTCCACCGCGGGCAGCCGCCGCAGGAGGGCGTTGCGGTCGGCCATGCGGCGCACTCCCAGGGCCAGGGCGATGGTTACTATGGCCAGCAGGCCTTCGGGTATGGCGGCCACGGCCAGGCTCACGGAGAAGAGGAATAACTCGGACCATTCCTGGCCTCTCAGTCCGCCCAGGATGAAGACCACCACGCATACCCCGAGGCACAGCACGGCGATGCGCTTCCCGGTCTTGGCCAGCTCCTTCTGCAGGGGGGTCTTCTCCTCCTCCGCCTCCCCGAGCATCTCCGCTATGCGGCCCAGCTGGGTGCTTTTGCCGGTCTCCACCACCACCGCGGTCCCCCGGCCATGTACGATGTGGGTCCCGGTGAAGACCATGTTCACCTGGTCGCCGAGGGGGAGGTCCTCCCCCCGCAGGGTCTCCGGCCTTTTTTCCACGCTGTCCGATTCCCCGGTGAGGCTGGCCTCCTCGGCGCGCAGCCCGTGTGATTCCAGCACCCGGGCGTCGGCGGGTATGCGATCACCGGCTTCCAGGAGTATGATGTCCCCGGGGACCAGTTTGTGGGAGGGGATGACCCGCTCCAGGCCCTCCCGGATGACCCTGGCCGTCGGGGCGCCGAGCACGCGCAGGCTCTCCAGGGCCTTTTCCGCCCGGTATTCCTGGATGAAACCCAGGATCCCAATGAGCGCTACGATGAACAGGATCACCGCGACGTCCAGAAGCTCGCGGAGCACAAGGCCGGACACCAAGGCCGCGACGAGGAGGAAGTAGATCATGAAGTCCCGGAACTGGTTAAGGAAAAGGAAAAAGGGATGGGTGGGCTTTTCCTCGTGTATGCGGTTATGCCCGTAGGTATGCAGGCGGGAGGATGCCTCCTCCAGGGAGAGCCCCCTCTCGGCGGACGTCCCCAGGAGGCTCACCACACGGGTGGTATCTAGCTCGTGCCAGGCGACCTTCTCCTCCGACGACCTCAAGTTTTCCCCCACCTTTCTCTGGGTATGATAATCTACGGGACCGGCCGACAGGTCCGCGGCGGGAGCGGGTTTGTTTATGCTACCGCAGTGCTATTATAATGGCCACTGTCCGCCTCCGGATACGGGGAGGCGCGGGGGCTGTGAGAAGTCGACGCGGGCGCGGCCGGCGCCAGCACCTGACGGACGGGGGCATGAGACGGCGTTAAAAAGAAAGACAGAAGATTTCGCCGAGAAGAAAGTAAGGAGTAAGGAGGTATAAGGGATGAAGGTGACGCTTAGCATCATCAAGGCTGATGTGGGTGGATACGTGGGACATTCGGACGTCCATCCGGCCATGCTCAGCAAGGCGAGGGAGGCTCTGGCCGAGGCCAAGGAGCAGGGGCTGCTCATCGACGCTTGCCAGGCCAAGTGCGGCGACGACATCGCCCTCATCATGACCCACACCAAGGGGCCGGACAACGAGGAGATCCACCGCTTCGCCTGGAACACCTTCGAAACCATCACGGAGATCGCCAAGAATCTGGGGCAGTATGGCGCGGGACAGGACCTCCTCACCGACGCCTTCTCCGGCAACCTGCGGGGCATGGGCCCCGGTTTCGCGGAGATGGAGTTCGAGGAGCGCAAGTCGGAGCCGGTCATCTGCTTCCTGGCCGACAAGACCGAGCCGGGATCGTGGAACTTCCCCCTCTACAAGATCTTCGCCGATCCCTTCAACACCGCAGGGTTGGTCATCGATCCTTCCATGCACGACGGCTTCCGCTTCGAGGTGCACGACCTCATCGATGAGAAGAAGATCATCTTCAACTGTCCCGAGGAGCTCTACGACATGCTGGTTTTCATCGGTGCCCCCTCGCGCTACGTGATCAAGCACGTCTTCCGCAGCGAGGGCGACGAGCCGGTGGCGGTCACTTCCACGCAGCGCCTCTTCCTCATGGCGGGGCGTTACGTGGGCAAGGATGACCCCGTGATGGCGGTGCGCTGCCAGAGCGGGCTTCCCGCGGTGGGCGAGGTGCTGGAGCCCTTCGCCTTCCCCTACACGGTGGCCGGCTGGATGCGCGGAAGCCACCACGGGCCTTTCATGCCGGTGGGAACGCAGTGGGACACCCCTACCCGTTTCGACGGCCCTCCGCGGGTGGTGGCCCTGGGGTTCCAGCTCAAGGACGGCAAGCTGGTGGGGCCGCGGGATATGTTCGCCGACCCCAGCTACGACAACGCGCGGCGCCAGGCATTGGACGTCGCCGACTACCTGCGCCGGCACGGCCCCTTCGAGCCGCACCGCCTGCCCCTGGACGAGATGGAGTACACCACCATGCCAGCGGTGGTGGAGAAGCTAAAGGACCGCTTCATCCCGCTGGTGGGGGACGAGAGGGACCACTGAGACAGCGAGACGGCGAGCAGGGATCCCTATCCTCCGGCGTTTGTTGGGATAGCGGAGAAGAGGGCCGCCCGGAGCGGCCTTCCTTCCTTTCCGTGCGTTAGACGGCGACGCCCGTCCCCGCGCCGTTGCTCATGGCAGGAAATCGTCCAGGTCCGCGTGGGCCCAGGCGTCATCGTAGTGACCGTGCAGGGACCACATCTCCTTGCACCTGTTGTCCATGAGCACGTGATGCCCTTTCACCGTCTGCGAGGTGTCCGTCCCGTAGTATTCGCAGCGGGCCGGGTTGAGGAAGTCGATGATCCACATGGCCCTCATGCGGTCGATCCTGCCGTAGGCCTTTTGCAGCAGCGTGAGCATAGCCTGGTATCTCCACAGGGTATCGCCCTTCTTCGTGCCCGTGGACGGGTAGGTGATGGCCTTCCAGGGAAGCAGGTAGTGGTTGGTCATGGCCACCAGGTCGGGGTAAGTCTCTTCCTGCAGGGGCAGGATCTTTCCGATATTCGTGGTACCATTATCTTCCATATATTCGACGAGGCCCGTCAGCCAGGGCGGGTCCGTGTAGGCCATCCCCCTGACCATAACCCCCCGCACGTCCCGCACGTCGCTGCCGCCCTGCAGGAGACCCTGCAGTTCTTGGGCGGAAAGAGGCGGCGGCCCAGACCGGCTGGCCGGCGCCGTGCCGTACTGCTCGCCGCTCGCCTGGAAGCACGGGAAGATCAGGCGCAGCATCCCCGAGATGAGCCTGTCGAGAAAGGCTTTGCCCTGGTCTTGGGGAGGAAGCAGGCTGCTTGCCGTGGTTTCCAGCACCACGGCTTCGCCCCGCTCCCCGTCGGCGATCATGTACAACCAGGGGACCGCCCGGTCGGAGTCCCTTATCAGGGACACCGCCTCTTCCAGGGACCCTCCGTACTGGACCGCCTTGCGGCAGAGGAGCAGGGTCCCCTCCCCCGTGATGATGGGCCGGGAGAGTATGGAGGCCACCATGTCCATGCCGCAGCTTATCCCCCGGGAATTGAGGGCCGTGGGCACCCCGACGAAGCCGGGGGCGGCGGAGGCGATGAAGGGGTAGCCGCTTGCGGGATTGTGGATGATGAGCATCGCCTCGTCTGAGAAGACGCCCCCTCCGGTAGGGAACATGAAGTCCCTGCCGTGGAAGACCCGCCCGTCACGGGTGGCCTTGCCCGCCACGGCGAACTCGTTACAGGCTATGGCGGCGAAGGACACGAAGATGCTCTCCAGCACATCGAATCCCAGGTTGAGGGTGAGGACGTCCAGGAAGGAAACGTTGTAACCCTCCTGCCGGCAGGCCTCGGAGATGCCCCTCATCTCCTCCAGGAATTCCGGTGGCACCGTGTCCATGTTGGCCGAGACTATCACCTGGAGGATGGGCCAAATCATACGCAGCAGTTCTTTGAGGGTCCTGGGGTCGAGGTTGATTCCCACCGTCGGGAGCATCTCCCCGACGATGTTGGTGACGAAGTCGTGGGTCATGCGGTAGACGGAACGGGGGCACAGCTTTCCGGTGGCGTACCCCCTCTCGCGGGCGCTCCCCTCCAGGTAAAGCAGCCGCTTGCCCGCCCCGTTCTCCGCCAGGTACGATTTTCCGAAGCTCGCCACAGGCCGGTAGTCGTCGCTGGAAATGGGGTTTGACAGTCGCCCGAAGACCACCCTTGTCTCCGCTGTCGCCGGGCGGCTGGCCCGTTTCCCGTCGCTCACCACCAGCCTCACGCGGTAAAACCCCTCCATGTCCGCGAGGAACCAGGGGTTGGGGGAAGCGGCGTCGCTCATCACCGCCGCGCTCCCCGCCGGCTTTGCCGCCAGGTACCACGTGTAGGTCAGGGGGTCGCCGTCGGCGTCCGAGCTCGCGGTGCCGTCGAGTTCCACCCGTTCTCCCTGCACCGCTTCCGGCGGTGCCGAGATGCGGGCCTCCGGGCGATGGTTGGCCACCGCAAGCGCCCTCTCCTCCCTTGCCGCGTAGGGCGCGAGTACGGTGAAGGAGACGGCAAAGGCGAGGAAAAAGGCGAGTGATCTCACGTAAAGAGCGCAACGCTTATCGAGAGAGACAGGACGACCCATACCGGCAACCCCCCCTTTTGTCAGCAACCGCGCTTCCATAGCAAGCGGTTTCCCCCAGCATCAACATGTCGGAGAGTGAATTTCAGGCATTATGGCGGTGCTTCGTAAGCAAAAACGAAAGCCTTATGCCTACACGTAAGATAACACGAACGTCTCGAGGCCTCAACGTGCGTGCGCGTGCGCCTGGAGAGCCGCCCGCTACTGCGGCTTTCCTCGCACATGGAGCGCTCATGCCCCCTTATGCGCGGCGGGCCCCAGGCACGAGTTGAGGCGGACCCCGGTTCTGCTGCCTCTTGCCTGGGGCGTACATTGGCTCACTTGCGCCGGGTCTCTATATACCCGCTGGGGTATCAAAATTCAAGACCTGACCCCTATCAAAATAGCTTCGTCGTCCACGCGGAGGATGGCCTCGTAGGGTATCACGTTCACCTCTTCCGCACGGTTGTAGCGGCGGCGCAGCTTGCCCACCAGCCTCTGCAGCCTCTTCCCGGCGGGAAACCATTCCGTTCCCACCTGCAGCCCCTCGAGGAAGAGCAGGACGCCCTCCCTTCTGAGGATCACCGCGTCCACGCGGTGCAGGCGGTTGCCCTCCTCGTCCACCATCTGCTTGTTGAGGATGTCCCGCCGCACCAGCACCTTCCCCTCGCTGGAGATGACCTCGAAATCGGGATGGGCATGGCGCAGGTACACCGCCTCCTCCTCGATGGATTCCAGCTCGGACCACGGCAGCAGGAGCACGATGTCCTCCACGGGGCGGGGAAGAAGCATATCCCCGATACGGTCGGTCCATGCGAGGTGCACGGCGATGTCGGTGGATACCGGAGGCCTGGCGGAAAGGTCGAAGGCCAGGTCCTCCAGGTGTCCGATCTCCCTGTCCTCCGCGTCCCTCACCTCGCGTTTCAGGAGGGACGCGAGCATTATGTGCCCTTCTTCGTTCAAGCCATCACCCCCCTCTCGGTGAGAGAAGACATCATCGCTAGATGATTCCATGCAGAAGACCGGATTTCCTATCACCTCCTTCAATCGGCGGGCAGGAAGGTGGATATTATCATAGCCAGGTTTATCAGGTAGAGGACCGCGACCACCACCCACATGATGGTGTTGAACCGCGGCGAGTTGGCATACTCTCCCATCAGCTCGCGGTCGTTGGCCAAGATCATCATGTAGGTCACAATCACCGGCAGCAAAATGCCGTTGAGGGTCTGCGAGGCAACCATCACGAAGACCAGGTTTATGCGGGGGATCATCACCAGCAGAGCGCTACCCACGATGAAGAGGGTGTATGTGAGGTAGAACTGGGACGCCTCACTGTAGGGGCGATCCAAGGTCGCTTCCCACCCGAAGGCCTCGCACACCGTGTAGGCGGTGGTCAGGGGGAGGATGGAGGCGGCGAAAAGGGAGGCCGTGAAGAGGCCGATGCCGAAGAGGTACGAGGCATACTTCCCCGCGATGGGGGCTAGCCCGGCGGCCGCTTCCTCAGCGGAGGTGATGCTGAAGGCCCCGACGCCGGGCTTGTAATAGAAGGCCGCCGCGCAGCAGATGATAATGAACATTCCCACCACGATGGCGAAGAAGACTCCCACCAGGGTGTCGACTCGCTCGTAGCCCATCTTCTCGGCGTCCAGCCCCTTGTCCACGATGGAGGCCTGCTGGTAGAAGAGCATCCAGGGAGCGATGGTGGTGCCGATGTTGGTCACTGCCAGCACCAGGTATGAAGTCTCCATGCTGAACCTGGGCAGCACCAGCGACCGGCCTACCTCTGACCAGTCGGGGCCGGCCATGAAGGCGGAGATGAAGTAGGCCACGTAGACCAGACTGATCACCAGGAAGACCTTCTCCACCCTCTTGTAGGTCCCCTTGACCACCAACCACCACACTGCGAAAGCCAGCAGGGGGATGCCCACGAGGACAGGGAGGTGGAAGAGCTGGAGGCTGGCCGCCAGCCCGGCGAAGTTGGAGACGGTGTTGGCGAAGTTGGTGAAGAGGAGGGCGAGCATCACCAGGGCGGTGACCCGCAGGGAGAAGCGCTCCCTTATCAGCGCAGCGAGGCCTTTACCGGTTACCATCCCCAGGCGGACGATCATCTCCTGGATGAGGGCGAGGAAGAGAGCGGTGATAGTGAGCACCCAGAGGAGGTTATACCCGTAGCGTGCCCCGGAAACCGAGTAGGTGGCGATGCCCCCCGCGTCCGTGTCCACCATGTTGACGATGATGCCGGGGCCCAGCACGGCCAGGAAGATGAGGATCTCCCTGCGGCCCAGCCGCCTTTTCCGGCGCCCTTCCCTGCCGGGCATGGCTCTCCTCCAACCTTTGATCACCCCTGCTTTCAGGATGCTTCGACGAAAGTCCTGGTTGATTATACCCCAAGGGATGAAGTGCGGAAAAACCTCTCCCGTTTTTTACCGTGCGGCGGGGTACGGGCCGGCGGGCGGTTCAGTGCGTGATACAGGTCGCCGGGCAGTCTATGACCCGCTTCTCGGTCACGATCTTGTGGATGTGGTGGTCGTGGTCGGCGCAGGGGACGTGCTCCACGATCTGCAGCTCGAAGGCCAGGGCGATGAGCCGGCAGCGCGGTCTGCATCTTTCCAGGAAACGGTCGTAATAACCGCCTCCGTATCCCAGCCTTCCTCCGGTGAGGTCGAAGGCCACCCCCGGCATGAGCACGATGTCGATCTCCTCCGGAGGCACGGGGTCAAGGCATTCCCGCCGGGGTTCCAGTATGTTGTAATTCCCCAGGCGCAGGTCTTTCTCCAGGTCGTGCAGCCGGGAGGCCACCATGGACTTTTCTTCCATCTCGGTGCAGGGAACGCAGACCCTCTTCCCCTCCGCCAGGGCGCGCTCGATCATGGGCAGGGTGTTGACCTCGCTGCGGAAGGAGATGAAGAAAAGCACCGTCTTGGCAACGGCGAATTCCGGCACGGACCACAGGTTTTCGGAGATGCGGGCGGAGAGTTCCTCCCTCTTCTCCAGCGGAAGGGCGTCTCGCAACTCCTGGACCTTCTTGCGCAGCTCCTTCTTCCTCTTGTGGATCATGCCTTTCTCCTTAGGTCCCCGGCGATACGCGAGAAAAGGCCCGCAGCAAGATTATAATATGCGATGAGGGGCGTAAAGCAAGTCAGGCGGGCGGCGCGGGAGGCGCTTTGCGGAGCGGGTTTGCGTTGGATGCCGGGCGGGGATAGGAGGCGTGGCAGAGGCATGCGGAAGGTGGTGGCCATTTCCGACACCCATATACCTAAGGTGGGGTCCCTCCTCCCTCCCGTCCTGCGGGAGGCCATGCGGGAAGCGGACCTCGTCCTGCATGCCGGCGACCTGGTGGACCTCTCCGTGCTGGAAGAGCTGCGCGGGCTGGCGCCGGTAGAGGCGGTGGCGGGGAACATGGACTACCCGGCGGTGAAGGCTGTCCTGCCCGAGCAGACGGTAATCGAGGTGGAGGGGAAGCTCATCGGCCTGACCCACGGTTGGGGCCCCCCGCTGGGGATAGAGAGGAGGGTGCTCTCCCGCTTTTCCGGGGTGGACGTGGTGGTCTTCGGACACACGCATGCGGCGCTTGTGGAGGAGAGAAAGGGCACGCTCCTAGTGAACCCGGGGACCCCCACGGACAGGCGCTTCTCCAAGCGCCTGTCCTACGCCGTCATCACGGTGGACGGAGGGCGCGTGAGCGCGAGGATCGTCTGGTTGGATTAGGGCGCGCATCCTGTCCGGCGGGATGGGGCCGAGGCGTTTGCGCGGGGGCGTCCTTCAGGGCGTTATTCCCCAGGTTTCCTTTTCGGAGAAGTCCAGCCCTCCCACCACCACCCAGCGTCCCTTGCCGGCTATGTCTTGGAAGCCCGCGACGTGGAGCAGGGGGTCGTTGACCGGGTCCTCATACCACTCGAGGTAGACCTCCCCCTCCTTGTCATTGAAGCTGTCCATCTTGTACTCGACGCTCTTGAAGATCTCGTCGCCTATGTAGCGGATGTTTCCGCCCGTTATCTTGACCACCGCCTCCGTCTCGCCCACGCTGGCCTCCACCAGCTGGATCTCGTGGAACTCCACTTCCCATTCCTTGGAATTCCACTTTTCTCTCAGGGCGTCCAGCTGCTCGAGGCCGATGAACTGGCCGTTGTTGTCCAAGAGCACGACCGGGTTCACGACCTGGAGGAAAAGGTTGAAATCGCGGCCGTTATCCGGGTTGCGGACCCCGTCCTCGCCCTCTATCCATTCCATGGACTTGAACCATTTCTTCACGGCCGTCACCGGGCTTGTGTCTTGCGGGTCGAATTCGTCTAGGAACGATACCCCGCTCTGCCAGCCGCATCCCGCGGCAAGCAGGAGGACGGCAACGGCCGCTATGTAAACGGCGGTCTTCTTCAATCGCAAGTCCTACCTCCCGTGCATGTGTCCGCGCGGCCTAACCACGCGCGCCTTCGCTTCCTCGCGGGGCATTGCCCCGCTTTCCCACGTTTCCCGCGGGCTTGGGCGTCTTCAAGTATAGGGCAAGGGAAAGGGAGATGTCAGCCGCCCCCTCCTTCCTCCGCCTCGGGAAATTCAGGTTCGGCGGGAACGACTTCCTCCACGGGGTAGGGCAGCTTGGCGGTGGCGTAATCCTGCACGATCCATGTCCCCTCGATCTTCACCAGCTTCACCAGCCGGGGATACTTACCGAAATCCACCCCACCGCTGTTCACCCCGTTATCGTAGAAGCCCTCGAAGAACCCTCCCGTGACCTCTACCTCGGCGTATTCCCCTTCCTCCTTGACCAGCCGGGTGCGCAGGTCCTCAAGGACGTAGGAGTCGTAGTCTATCCCCTCCGTGTAGGGGTCGGGCTGGTACTCTCCGCTCTTGGCCATCTTGAAGACGTCGGGCTCGGTGTGTTTCAGGTAGGTGAGGACGTCCCTGTCCTTGATAGCCTGGTAGAAGGCCTTCACCGCCCTCTCCGGCTCGCTTACGCCGCCGGTAAGGGTTACGACCAGCACCACCGCCAGTACTATGAGCCCCAGGAGGAGGGTAACACCCATCCATGGCTTGGTGCGGCGCCTTGCCCTGCGCAGACGGCGCTCCACCTCCGCCCGGTCCAACCCCTCTTTCTCCAGCTCTATCCGCAGGCGCGCGGCCTCGCGCAGGGCCTTGCGGCGCGCACGCGCCTTCTCGGCTTCCAGGCGCGCTATTCTCTCGCCGCACTCCTCGCAGTAGCGGCGCCCCTCGGGGTTTTCGTAACCGCAGTTGGGACAGCGCAACCGTTTCCTCCTCTCGTCAGCGTCGCTCGCCGGCAGGCCCGGCGCATCGGCCCTCGCTCGTCGCTACTCCTCGCTTTTCCCGCCATAGGACGATTTATGCGCGAAGGCGGTTTCCGCCGCGGCGGGCCGGCGCGTCAGGCCATCTTGTTGCCGCAGTTGGGGCAGAAGGCCGAACCTTCCGGGATCTCTCCTCCGCAGTTGGGACAGGTGGCGGCCGTGGCGGGCGCCGGTCCAGGCGGGGCGGGCGCGGCGGCCGGTGGAGGAGGAGGGGGTGGAGCCGACGCAGCGGGTTGGGGGGGTGCCGCGGCTTGGGGCGGAGCCTGCGCGGCCGCCTGCTTCTGGGCCTCGATCTGCCTCTCCACCTCCATCATCTCCCGCTCCATGTTGAAGATCTGTTCCACCTGGGGACGCAGCTCCTCGGGGTTCACCTGGCTCTGCCGGAACTGGTTGAGCAGCGCCTCGCCCAGCTGGGTCACCATATCGTCCCTCTGCTTGCGCATGGTATTGAGCTGCGATTTCTGCTTGGTGCTGTCCAGGGCCTGGTCCAGCTGGGCACCTATGCTGGAGGCCTGTTCCTTCAACTTGTCAAAAAAACCCATGACACTCACCTCGTTCCTCTCGCTGCTTGGAGTTCATCGCCGAAAATCATCCCGATGACATTATAAAGCATTCCCGGCGGCTACGGTCATAAGAGGGGCGTGGTTCAGGCCGACCGGATATGGACAGGGCCGGGCGAGCGGCATCGCAGGTGGCCTCATGATATTTGGACATGGGAATGGAGGCAGCGGAAGGGCGCGGAGGTAGCGAAAAGGCTGTTCCCTACGGAAAAGGAGGTGCTTGCGGGGGGACGCGCGTCGCGGAGCGAGCCCTATCTCCCGGCCCGGGCCGGAAGAAGTAGGGATTTCCACCCACCTTGCCCGTGAACGGCAGAGTTGGTCGCAGCGCAGCCTGCGGAGCGATACCACTGCACGGCGGCCCGGGCCGGAAGAATGTGGTATTCGCTGCTTGCGGGGGATGGGTGCGGCGAAGGCCCGTCCAGAGGGCCGAGACGCACTCCATCCCCAGGAACGACCCCTCTCGGACATGAACGCGGTTTGACCCCAAAGTATGTCTGGTTTGAGGCCTGGCCCCGAAGTGTTGAAACCGGGCCAAGATCAGAAGGGGGGTTCTTCGCCGGTGAGGAGGCGGTGGATGGCGCGGGCGGAGCGTTTCCCCGCCCCCATGGCCTCGATCACCGTGGCCGACCCGGTGACGATATCGCCGCCGGCGAAGACGTTGGGTATGGAGGTCCTGCCGGTTTCGGGGTCGGCATCGATGTACCCCCACTTGTTCAGCCGCAGTTCGGGCAAGGTGGAGGGGAGCAGCGGGTTGGCACGGGTGCCGATGGCCATGATAACCAGGTCCACCTCGATCTCGAATTCGGATCCCGGGATGGGTACGGGACGGCGGCGTCCGCTCTCGTCCGGTTCACCCAGCTCCATCTCCAGGCACTCCATGGCCCTTACCCAGCCCCTCTCGCCCAGGATGCGCTGGGGCAGGGTGAGGTATTTGAAGACGACGCCCTCCTCCTCGGCATGGGCTATCTCCTCCGCCCGCGCGGGCATCTCGGCGCGGGAACGGCGGTAGACGATGGAAACCTCCTCCGCGCCCAGGCGCAGGGCGGTGCGGGCGCTGTCCAGGGCGACGTTGCCTCCGCCGATCACCGCCACGCGCCTGCCCCGCTTGATGGGGGTGTCGTACTCCGGGAAGAGGTAGGCCTTCATGAGGTTGGAGCGGGTTAGATACTCGTTGGCGGAGTAAACGCCGTTCAGGTTCTCGCCGGGGATGTTCATGAACATGGGAAGGCCTGCGCCGATACCTATGAAGGCTGCTTGGTAGCCGGAAGCCAGCAGTTCCTGGAGGGTGGTGCTGCACCCGATGACCTGGTCCAATAGGATCTCCGCTCCCAGGCTGCGGATATACTCCACCTCGCGTTCCACGATGGCCTTGGGAAGGCGGAACTCCGGTATTCCGTAGGTTAGGACACCCCCGGATGAGTTGAGGGCCTCGAAGACAGTCACCTCGTGTCCCATGCGGGCGAGGTCGCCGGCGCAGGTGAGTCCAGCGGGGCCGGAACCGATCACCGCTATGCGCTTCCCCGTAGGCTTGGGCCTGGAGGGCGCCGTCGCTTTTCCGTGGGCCGCCTCATAGTCTGCCGCGAAGCGCTCCAGGCGCCCGATGGCCACCGGCTCGCTCTTCTTGCCCAGGGTGCACACGGCTTCACACTGGGTTTCCTGGGGGCATACACGGCCGCAGATGGCCGGGAGGTTGTTCTTCTCCTTCAGCTTCGCCGCTGCCGCTGCGAAGTCCCCCTTCTCTATGGCGGCGATGAAGGCGGGGATATCGATCTCCACCGGGCAGCCCGCGACGCAGGGCTTCTTGCGGCACTGCAGGCAGCGCGACGCCTCGGCCATCGCTTCCCGCTCCCCGTAGCCCAGGGTGACTTCATCGAAATTCCTGACTCTCTCCCGCGGATGCTGCTCCGGCATGGGATTCCTTGGCAGCCGAGCCCTTTCTTTCTTCTTTCCATTATCTGCCAATAGATGACCTCCTGCTCCATCCCGGGCCACCGGCGGCATGTTGCACCGCTTGCTTCCGCCTCGGCGGTATTCTAACAACCTCCCAGCCGATTTTAAAGTTGCCCTTGCAAGCATGAGGTCAACGGAGCAAGCAAACGCAAGGGTCGTTCATCGCCCATGTGTCCCATGGGAATGTGGGGTTACTGGCTCCGGGACGGAAAAGCCACGTCCAGATATGAACGCGATTTGACCCCAGTATATGTCTGCGGCGGAGTCCCCTGCCTTGGGTCCGCCTAAAAGGCGACATGCGAGGCCTGACCCCAAAGTGTTGACAGGGGGGAACCGCGGAGGTTGGGAAAACATCCTAAGAACAGGTCTGGGAAACGGGGAAGGGAGGAGAAGATGGCCCGGTTGCGGATATGCAAAGTAGCGGTACCGGCGTTGGTAATCCTGGCCATATGCGCGGGAGCAGCCGTGGCCGGCTGCGGTGAGGAGACGGTCGAGGCCGTGCGGGACGAGGACAACACGTTTAGCTTCGATAAGAAAACGGGTGGCGAGGAATCAATCGTCGACTCCGCGGAATATGGACCACACGAGCAAGGGGAAGTGAGAACGGAAGAGCCGGCATCGCTGGGCACGTCAGGCGGATCCACCCTCCCGGAACTGCAATTGAGGGTGATCAAGAACGCCCTGGTGAAGATGGAGACGGGCAAGGGCGGCTACGCAGATGTAAGGGAAGACGCGGTAGCCCTGGCCGCAGGGGCGGGAGGTTACGTGCAGAGCGAGAGTTCCGGCCGCGATGACGACGGTCTCACCCACGCCACCCTTACCCTGAGGATCCCGGCCGCGAAGTTCGACGAGGTAATGGAAGGGATCGCCTCGTTGGGGGAGGTCACCTCCGCGCAGGTATCGACCAGCGACGTCAGCGCAGAGTACGTGGACCTGGAGAGCAGGCTGCGCCACCTGCAGGCGGAGGAGGCATTTTACCTTTCACTCATCGGGGAGGCCAAGTCGGTGCAGGAGATGATCTCCATCCGCGAGCACCTCTCCTCGGTGCAACTGGAGAAGGAGCAGGTGCAGGGAAGGATGAACTTCCTCGACCAGCAGGTGGAGTTCTCCACCCTCACCCTCTCCTTGGACGAGGTGGGCGAGGAAGACGGTGAGGGGTTCTGGGATTCCGTGGCCAGCGGGTTCAAGGCCTTCGGCAGGGGACTGCGGGCGGTTGCCCTGGGCCTCTTCTACGCGTTGCCCTACCTCGTTCTCATACTGGTGGTGGCGGGGATCGTCTATTCGGTGGTGCGCCGCAGGCGGCGCGCGTCACGGCAAGCGGGGGAAAGCTGAGAGCGGCCGCCTTCCGCGCATGGCGGGCACGCCTCACCCCTCGCGGGGGCGCAGCAGGACTTTGTGGTCCAGGAAGGTGATGGCGGCGATCTCGGCGTCCAGCACGCTCTCCTCGCCTATGATGCTGGAGAGGTAAACCTTGCCCCCCTCCTCCTTGATGTTGACCACGTCCTCCATGACCAGCTTTTCCTGGCCACCCTCTACCATGTAGGCATGGGATTCACACATCTCCCTCTCCCCTCGAGTTGTCGAAGCTGATGCTGCGCACCAGGTGGTTCCAACTGCATCCCACGCAGACCTCCACGACGTAGCAGGTGAAGCTGCGGTACTTTTCCCGCAGCCCGTCGAAGACGATGCGGGTGGGAAAGACCCTGCCGTTGTCGTAATCGAGCTCATCCCCGTAGACGAAGTTCAGCAGGCGCAGGTTCTCGCGGCGGCAGATGGGGCACACGGCGCGCGTATCCTCCCCCACGTTCCTGGCGATGCGGCGTATCTCGGGGTGGGCATCGCAAACGTCGTAGATGGAGATGCGGCCGGTGCGGTAATCGCGCAGGACCGACCGCTTGCGCAACGTGTAATCGACGGTGGTGGCTACGCTTCTCATGCGGCTTTCCTCGCTCGTGCTATGCCTCCAACGGGTTAATTATACCCCATGGCCCGTAGATACCATTCTTGTGCCCTGTACGGGGGAGCGGATCGGCCGCGCAAAGTCATGTGCGCTGGTCCGCGCTCTCCATGCCCTTGAGATGGCTTATGTCGTTCATGCTTCGCAGCATCCATCCTCTCTCCCCGTGTGCGATGACGTTGATGGCCCCGTTGGACTGGTCCACGCGCCAGAAGCCGGCGGTGGGGAGTTCTAAGACGATGCAGAGGATCAGGCGGTTGATGAGTTTGTGCCCCACCAGGAGCACCATACCGTCGTGCTGCCCCGCTAATCTCTCCAAGCCTGCCTGCAGTCTCTCCCGCACCGAGAGCAGGGACTCGCCCTCCGGGAAGACCACCGCCTCCGGGTTTTCCACCCATTTGGAAAATATCTCGGGCCAACCCTCGCGCACCTCGTCCACGCTCTTGCCGCTCCACAGCCCGTAATCGACGTCGTTGAAGTCCGCGAGCGGCTGCACCTCGCCGCCGTGCTGCTCGGCTATGGCACGCGCCGTTTCCAGAGAGCGCTTCAGGGGGCTGGAATAAAAGGCCTCGAAACTATGCTCGGAGAGGCGGGAAGCCGCCGCGCGCGCCTGCATCCTGCCCCGCTCGTTCAGGGGAAGGTCCACGCGTCCCCGGAATACGTCCGCCCGGTTGTACTCCGTCTCCCCGTGCCTGACCAGTATCAGCTCCACGCTCTTCTCCCCTCCGCGTCTTCCCTGCCGTGATGACGGAGGATATATGGAGATGTCCTTTCCTGCACGTCCTCAAGAATATATAGTAGTCGGGGACGTCGCGGCAACGACGTCGGGCATCGCCTGTTATCAAGAGGTACTTTGGCCGGACGGGTTGTGGGGCGGAAATGGGGAAAAACGCGGGGCTTTCGGGAATCGCTGCCGTTAGCCGCTGCGCGCGATCGGTTTGGGCAACCGTTCGGAGCGGGAGGTCACTGGTTGATGACCTTGGCGGCTTCCACCGCCTCCATGTAGCCTTGGGTTGTGTAATAGATCGCGCGGTCGAAGTAGAGCACCACCTGGTTGTTGAGCTCCAGGGCCTGGTATAGCTCCAGGTTGGTCTGGGTGAGGCCCTCTGAGATCACCTCGAGCCAGAGGTAGCGCTTGAGCAATATGAGGGCCATGATGACCTCTTCCAGTCGGAATCCCTCCTGGTAGCGCCTCCGTCCCAGGTTCATGTAGAAGTGCCTTATCTCCTCCTTCTGCGTCTCCGGGCTCAACCAGTAGCCCAGGCGCTCGTAGACCGCCATAGCCCTCTCGAAAAGGAGTTCTTCCGGAAAGTGGTGGTAGGTGGGTGTGTACCTGGACTGCCTGACTTCCTTAAGCCATAGTTTCGCCACTTTGTCCGCCCTGGTTTCGATCATCTTGATGAATCGTCTGGTCAGCACGTTAACCTCCAGAGTGAGAACATCGCTCCTTGTTCCCTGTTGGGCGAAAGACAGAGATATTATACCTTTTTCGAACCCCTTTTCAAATTGATCGCGCCGCTTCGCCGCAAGGGTGACAACCTCTCGCTTGGCCCGCGCCTCGCTATTGGTTATGCGGGTTCTGCCGCTGTTGCCGGATGATCGCGGCCTCGACGGGAGTCACCCCCTTCGGGGACGCGGCCCGCTCGCCGAGGGGAAACCGCGCCCGTTAAAACGAGGCGGCGTTTCCGAGCCGGGTCGAAGGTTGCGGAGGCTTTGCCGGCCCTCAGGGGTTTTCGGGAGCGCACTCGGAGGTGTCGCCGCGCAGCTTGTCCAGCCCGTGGTCGAGGGCGGGCAGGATGACCTCCAGGTTCTCCCTGGCCGCCCGCGGGCTCCCCGGCAGGTTGACGATGAGGGTAGACCCGCGGATACCGCTTACCGCCCGGGAAAGCATGGCGTGGGGAGTCTTGCGCAGCGATGCGACGCGCATGGCCTCGACGAATCCGGGGGCCTCCCTTTCCAGCACCTGGCGCGTCGCCTCGGGGGTGACGTCGCGGGGGCTTAACCCCGTGCCCCCGGTGGTGAGCACGAGGTCCACGCGCAGGCGGTCGCAGTAGAAGCGCAGGCGTTCCTCGATCCTCACCGCCTCGTCGGGGACGACGTCGCGCATCTCCACCTTCCAGCCCTGGGCGAGGACCAGCTCCTCCAACGCGCGGCCGGAGAGGTCCTCTCTCTCGCCCGCGGACCCCCTGTCGCTCACCGTGAGTATGGCCACGCGGAAGTCATGTGCGCCCATTGCCAGGTCACTCGCCCCCCGCTTCGCTGCACGACCGCGCGTTCGTGATAGGTTCTCCATGGCGCTTCACGTTCGGTCCTCCACCGCGATGATCTCGTCACCCGGCCTTACCCACCCGCCGTGCACGACGCGCGCGAAGATGCCCTCACGGGGCATGATGCAGTCGCCGGCGGCGTAGTAGATGGCGCAGCGGTCCACACATTCCTTGCCTATCTGGGTGACTTCCAGCAGCACCTCTTCTCCCACCTGCAGGCGTGTGCCGACCTCCAGGCCGACGAGATCCATGCCCCGGGTGACCAGGTTCTCCCCGAAAGCCCCCGGGCGCAGGTCCTGCAGGCCCAGAGCGCGCATCTTGTCCACGCTTTCCTCCGCCAGGAGGCTGACCTGGCGGTGCCCGAAACCGGCGTGGGCGTCACCCTCGATGCCCAGCTCCTCCACCAGGAGCACCTCGCTCACCTCGTCCTTCTGCACGTGCTTCTCGGTGCTCAGGCAAACGGCCACGATCTCGCCCTTACGCATCGCCGGCTCCTCTCGCGAAGGTGCCGGACCTGCCCCCCGCCTTTCTCAGCAGCTGCAGGTCGCTGATGGTCATGGAACGGTCCACCGCCTTGCACATGTCGTAGATGGTGAGGGCGGCCACCGCCGCGCCGGTCAAGGCCTCCATCTCCACGCCGGTGCGGTCGCGGGTCTTCGTCCTGGCCAGGATGGCGATCGCCGGGACCTCCTCCTCGACGCGGAAGTCGATCTCCACCGAGGTGACTGCTATGGGATGGCACATGGGGATCATCTCGCAGGTCATCTTGGCGGCCATGATGCCAGCCACCCGTGCCACCGCCAGGACGTCACCCTTCTCGACCCCACCTTCCAGGATGAGCCGCAAGGTGGATGCCTTCATGAGCACCCTGGCCCCGGCCTCCGCCGTGCGCGTGGTGATCCTCTTGCCGCTGACGTCGACCATCCTTGCGGACCCTTTCTCGTCAAGATGGGTCAGCTTCTCCTGTGCGGGCTTTCCCCGCCCCGTGCTGCGGGCCATACCTCGACCTCCCGTCAAACATCCTTGGGCCCGTGTCCCTTCCAGACATGAACGAGGTTTGACCCCATTTCATGTTTGGCCCCTTTCATGTCCTGTCAGCCTCCTATCTGGTACATGGCTCTACCGGCGAAGGAGGAGAGGCCGCCGTGGTCGCGGGGTTTCTTCTCCAGGCAGCGCACGATGGCACGTAGGATGTCTTCGTCCGCGCACCCCTTGCGCAGCACCGCTTTTATATCCGTCTCGTCACGTGAGAACAGGCAGGGCCTCATCCTTCCGTCGGCGGTGAGCCGCAGGCGGTTGCACTCCGGGCAGAAATGGGAGCTGACGGGAGATATGAAACCGAACAAGCCCTTGGCGCCGGGAAGGCGGAAATAGCGCGCCGGCCCCGCTCCCGGCGGCGGCGCGGCCTTCTGCAAGTTGCCATATGGTACCAGCTTACTCATGATCTCGCCGGCGGGCACGTAATAGGGCCGGTCCATCGCCCCGCAAGGGCTCATGTACTCGATGAATCTCACGTGCACCGGCAAGCGGCGCACCAGGTCCACGAAACCCTCCAGCTCTTCCGGGAGATGCGCGAGCACCACCACGTTGACCTTCACCGGGCTGAGCCCCGCTTCCAGGGCGGCTTCCAGGCCTGCGAGGGCATCTCGCAGTTCGCCCGTGCGGGTTATGCGGCGGTAGGTTTCGGGCTGCATGGAATCGATGCTGACGTTTACCCTTTTCAGCCCGGCACGCGCCAGCTTCTCCGCCTTCGTGGGAAGGAGGATGCCGTTGGTGGTGAGCGAGATGTCCAGGCTGGGCAGCAGGGAGGCGATGCCCTCCACGAGATGCTCCACGTCCTTGCGCACCAGGGGTTCCCCACCCGTGAGGCGCACCTTGCTGACCCCCGCTTTCACCGCCACGCGCAGGAAACGCAGGATCTCCTCGTAGCTGAGGATCTCCTCGTGGGCCAGGTGGGTGACTCCCTCGGGGGGCATGCAGTAGATGCACCTGAGGTTGCAGCGGTCGGTCACCGCAAGGCGGAGGTAGTTTATGGGCCTGGAAAAGCGGTCAATGAGAGAGCTCATCGAAAGGCCTTCCTCTTTCTTCTATCTTGTTGTGGCATGCAGGCTCGCGACGCGACGCGCATCGCTACTCCTTCAGCGCCTTTTCGATGTGGGAACGCATGGTGTCCATGGATTGCTTGCCCAGCAACCTGGATACCTCCTTCCCGCCCGTGTCCAGGAAGATGAAGGTGGGGGTGGCCCTGATGCCGTACGATTCGGCTTCTTCCCACGCCTCGTACACGTTGTAGGAGAAGAAGTCCACCCGCCCCCCGTACTCTTCTTCCAGCTGCTCCAGCAAGGGTTCCATGGCATCGCAAGGGGGGCAGCCCGGTTGCCAGAAATCGAGAACCGCCGGCTTTCCCGTGGTTTCCCGTTCCACCGCGACCTGCTTACCGCAGCCCGCTTCGAATGCCAGTGCCGCCAATACCAGAATGATCGTGACAACTTGCAAGGCTGCCTTTTGCGCGCGCCGCATACGCTTTCCTCCGCTTCCGGATGGTCGATTACGCAGCGTAATTATAGCATAGCGCCCGCTGGGCCCGGCTGGACCACACCATGCCAGGCCGGGGCCGGGGGTCGGGCGAGCGCTATCCGGAGAGCGCACACAGCAGGCCGGCCACCTCACGTGCGGCGCGACGCAGCAAGGGCGCCGCATGCGCCATGCACTCCTCCCGGCTCATGGGCCTGGGGCATATGCTCAAGAGGGCGGTGACTCCCAGCGCGCGCAGGGCCTCCGCCTCCTCCGCCACTTCCCCGCCCAGAGCCAGGACGGGGAGGCCTAAACGGAAGGCTTCCCTCGCCACCCCGATTACCGTCTTGCCTTGCGCTGTCTGTTCGTCCAGCCTGCCCTCCCCGGTCACTACGAGGTCGCAGGAAGGCAGCAGTTCGGCGAAGCCCAGCGTCTCCATGACCACCTCTATGCCCGGCCTCATGCGGGCTCCCAGGAAAGCCACGAGGCCGAAGCCCAGCCCCCCGGCGGCGCCCGCGCCGGGTGTTTCCTCCAGTCCCCGAGCGACGAAGGCGGAGGCCACCTCGGCGAGGCGCGCCAGGCCCTTTTCCAGGACCTCCATGTCGTGTGGCCCCGCGCCTTTCTGGGGGGCATAGACGCGCGAGGCCCCCCGGGGGCCCAGAAGGGGATTGGCGACGTCGCAGGCCACGACGATCTCCGCCTCCCGCACGCGGGGATCCAGTGCCGAGAGGTCGATGCGCGCCAGCCTCTCCAGTTCCCTTCCTCCCGGCGGAAGCTCGCGCCCCTCGCCGTCCAGGAAGCGCGCCCCCAGCGCGGATGCCATGCCCGTGCCGCCGTCGTTGGTGCCGCTGCCCCCGATGCCCACGATGATGCGCCGCAACCCCAAATCGAGTGCCGCGCGTATGAGGTCTCCCGTTCCCCTGGTGGTGGTCACCTTGGGGTCCCTGCGCTCGGGGGGGATGAGCTCCAGGCCGGAGGCGGCGGCCATCTCCACCACCGCGGTCTCGCCGTCGCCGGCGATGCCCAGGGGGGCCGAGCGAGCCTCGCCCAGGGGCCCCGTGACCTCGGTGGGCACGACCCGGCCGCGAGTGGCGTTGACCAGCACCTCAAGGGTGCCCTCCCCGCCGTCGGCCAGGGGGCAGACGACCGTCTCCGCCTCCGGCCAGCCATCGGAGACTCCCCGGGCGATGGCCTCCGCCGCCTCGCCGGCGGTGAGGGAGCCCTTGAACTTGTCGGGGC
Organism: uncultured Actinomycetes bacterium; assembly: GCA_937128055.1. Lineage (GTDB taxonomy): Bacteria > Actinomycetota > Geothermincolia > Geothermincolales > RBG-13-55-18 > JACIXC01. The sequence goes on from CAKZMC010000150.1 coordinate 45,719, forward strand.
ACACGAGAATGCGCATGGACCGCCTCCGCTTACTCCACCACCGGGTCCGCATCGCCGCCTCGAGTATATCCGAGCGGCGTGGCGCCCGCACCCCATGCGCGTACGGCGCGTAAGCGGCACCGGGGAACCATTCCCTGGGGAAGGACAGTTCCCCGGGGGAAGGACAGTTCCCCGGGGGCGGCCGAGGGGTAAATCATGTCATGGAAAATATTACCAACAATTCCGGAGCTTGAAGCCGCTCGCAGGCTTCTCCCTCTTCTCAGGGAAGGTTGCGGGCGACCTCTTCCTCCTCCAGGTACTGGTCGAGGCGGGAGAGGAGGAGGTTCCAGTCCACCAGGTGGCCGTCGAACTCGGGGCCGTCCACGCACGCAAAGCGGGTCTTCCCGTCCACCTCGCAGCGGCAGGTCCCGCACATGCCCGTGCCGTCCAGCATGATGGAGTTCAGGCTGACCTTGGTGGGTACGCCGAACTCCCGCGTGACCGCGGAGGCGAACTTCATCATGATCGCCGGCCCGATGGCCATGACCAGGTCCGCCTTCTCGCGCTTCAGCCTCTCCTCCAGCGCCCATGTTACGCGGCCCTTGAGCCCCCGCGACCCGTCGTCGGTGGAAACCAGGAGCTCGTCCGTGACCTCCTCCATCTCCTCCTCGAGGATGAGGAGATCGGCGGTGCGGGCTCCGATGATCCCCGTGACGCGGTTGCCCGCCTCGCGCAGCGCGCGGCAGATGGGGTGGGTGGCTGCGATGCCCACGCCGCCTCCCACGCAGATGACGTGCCCGAAACGCTCCACCTCCGTGGGCCTTCCCAGGGGGCCCACCAGGTCGAGGACGGCCTCTCCCGGCTCCATGCGGCTCAGCTTGCCGGTGGAGCGGCCCACCACCTGGAAGACCAGGCGTATCCAGCCCTCCTTTGCCGACCAGTCGCACAGTGTCAGGGGAAAGCGCTCTCCCCGCTCGTCGAGGCGCAGGATGACGAACTGTCCCGCCCGTGCTCGCCGGGCGATCCCCTCCGCCTGCACCCTGGTTGAGAAGATCTTTTCCGCGAGGTTTTCCTTGTCCAGTATGGCGTAACTCATTCCTCCGCTCCCGGTTCCGTATCCGTATCCCGCGACTCCTCCGCTCCACGCAACGCCTTTTTCCTTTGCGGCCTTCCTTACTCCTCCCCGGCGTTTATTCCCAGTTCCTGGAAAAGCCTTTCCTTGATGGACCGTATCTCATCCACGAAAGCGGGGTCGGCGTCGAAGGGGCTGGTCCCCTCCAGGTCGGCGCGGCGCACGCTCTGGTTGTAGGAGATGGAGCCCAGGAAAGGCAGGCCGTCCAGGCGGCTTTTCACCAGTTCCTCCTCCTCGGCGCTCTGCACTTTGTTGAGGACCACGAAGACGCGCTGCACCTTGAGGTCCCCCGCCAGGCGGCGGATGGAATTGGCCGTCTGCAGGCTGCGCATGCCCGGCTCGATGACCACGATCATGGCGTCCACCGCCCCCGCCGTCCCGCGCCCCAGGTGTTCCAGGCCGGCCTCCATGTCCATGATCACCACGTCCTTGCGGGCCAGGAGGAGGTGCTGCAGCAGGGCCTTGAGCATCACCGATTCCGGGCAAACGCAGCCCCCTCCCCCCTCCTTTACCGTCCCCATAACCAGGAGTCTCACGCCCTCGTGCACCTTGGAGAGGGCTTCCGGCAGGTCGTCCACCTTGGGGTTCATCTTGAAGTAGGTGCCGAAGGTTCCCGGCTTGGAATCCGTGCGTTCCGCGATGAGCTCCTTCATGTCCGCGATGGGGACCACGCCCTCCATCTCCTCGTCCGGTATGCCCAGGCTGGAGGCGAGGTTGGCGTCGGGATCGGCGTCCACGGCCACCACGTTGTAGCCTTCGCGGGCCAGCAGGCGCGCCAGCCCCCCCGCAAGGGTGGTCTTTCCCACCCCTCCCTTGCCGGTCACCGCTATCTTCAACCCCCTCACTCCTTCCTGCGGGATCTTCCTGCGGGATGCGCATGTTCCCGCATGCCCTGAAACCTGCGCCGCTCTGCGAGAGGTCACGCACGCGGGATTCCGCGCGCGAGCAGGCAAGCAAGTTCCACGCAAGGATTATACTATAAGACCCTCCGCCGCCCTCGCGGGTCGGATCATGCCCCACTTGCATCACCGGGCGAAGGGGCGCGGTGCCGGAGCCGTGGGTCCCCATGCCCGGCAGCCCGGCTTGCCCTTGGTTGGCGAGCGAACAAGGGAGCCAATTGTGTTTACCCGCAGCACGGCCGCGTGCTAATATCTTCCCATCGGTCCGTACGCCATGAGCCGATGCATCAGGGGGGTTGCCCATGCCCAAGGAGGGGGAGGACAGAAGGTACCTGGTCATCGTGAACCCCGTTTCCCGTGGCGGCAAGGCACAGGAGGAAGGGGTATGGCTCATCAACCGCCTCAAGCGCGCCGGCGTGGATTACGAGGCCCTCTTCACCGAGCGTGCCGGGCACGCCGAGGAGATGGTGGTCAAGTGGGCTGAGGACTTCGACGTGGTGGTCTCCGTGTCCGGCGATGGAACCACCAACGAGATCATCAACGGCATCATGAAGGTGCCCCGCGCCGACCTCAAGCTGGCCATGTTCCCCGCCGGGACCGCGGACGACTTCGCGTGCAACATGGGATACGACTGCAAGGACAAGGAACAGGCCCTGCGCGCCATCCTGGGTGATACCTACCGCACCATCGACCTCATCCGCTACGGCGACCGCTACGCCGCCGTCTCCTTCGGCCTGGGCGTCGACTCGGAGATCGCCGACGGGGCGTACAAGTGGAAGCGTTTCCGCATCCCCGCCTATTTTTACAGCGGACTCAGGAAATGTTTCCTCGAGGACCGCAAGCGCTACCACGTGCGCTTCGACTACGAGGACCAGACCTTCGACGACTGGGTGCTCATCGCCATCCTCTGCAACGCGCCGCTTTTCGGCAAGTATATAAAGATCCACCCCGAGGCCAAGATGAACGACGGCATCCTGGGACTGACCATCGGAAGGGAGATGCCAAACGTCTACGGCCTTGTCCTCTTCGCCTTCGCCTGCTTAGGGGGCAGGCACGGTTTCTCGCGCAAGGTTTCTTTCCACCAGGTGCGCCGCATGCGCGTGGAGTGCAAGTCGGACACCTACGCTCAGATCGACGGCGAGGTGTACAAGTTCGATGCCGGAAGGGTGATAGAGCTTTCCGTGGTGCCCATGGCCCTCCGCGTGCTGGTGCCCGCCGCCTCCCTGCGCAACAAGAAACTGCCCTTCGTTGCCCGCGAGGAGCCGCCCGAGCCGGTGCAGCTGCGCCTCATTCCTCGGCGGGAGGGCGTCGCCGAGGACCTGGAGCTGCTGTCCCGCAGGGTGAAGGAGAGGGTGGAACGGGCCATGGAGGCGACGAGGGCGCGCCGGGGGGGCTTTATGCGCCGCGAGAGGGTCCCGGCAGGGAAGCAGCAGGCGTTCGACTTCGAGCGCGAGGAAAGGCGGTTGGTGCGCCGGGCCAGCAGGTTCCTGAGGAAGGAGATGCAGCGCGGGTGACGGGCCAGGGCGTGCGGGCGCAAGCTTACGCGCAGTAGCGGGACAGGGCATGATTTGAATCAATACGGAAGCATACATGTTTACCCTCTTTATCTTGACAGTTGTTAATATCTCTGATAGTTTCAAAACGGTGGGTGGGGATCGGACGAAAAGAAGAAACAATGCCCCATCCTAGGCTGATTATTTTTGTACTTTGACATAAGCCCTACGCTATTAGCTGCCGGCCAACCCCATATGCCCTATAGCATGAGATGGAATAAGCACATTCCACCCCCTGAATAGCCCTATCCGCCGGTGGCTAATAGCTCTTTTTGGAGGCGCTACGGCGCCTCCTTATTTTTGGTTCCTCTCCCTTGAGCGAGGTTGGATTGCAGAATGAGGTCAAGGTGTTGACCCCGGGCGTTTGCCGCTACGGCTGCCCGCACTTGAGGGCGAAAAGCCTTGATCCTTGAGCGACCGCGGCTTGAAGGGCTGGGGCTGGGCGAGCTCGGCCGTCCCGCAGGGAGGGGCGGAGGACCCCGCGCAATGGACGTGGCAGTTGGCGGTGCAGCCCGGTATGGGAACGAATTCTTGCGGTCCTGCGCGCCGGGAGAATGGCATGGGGAAGGCCTCGCAGTGGGGGAGGCCCTGGGTGTCCCCCTCGCTCGCGGGAAGCTCCTGGCAGACGGCGTAGGTCATGCCCAGTTCTTCAGCGGCTGCCCGCGCCTCGCGGTGGAAGGCCAGCCGCAGGGGAAGGCGGAGCATGAAACCGCGCGAGGTCTGGGAGCGGTCGTAGAGGTAATCATCCCGCATGGCGCGCGCCTCGCGGGGGGAGAGTGAGGAAGTGATGTTTTCCAGGGCTCTGAGGGTCGGCCCGGTGAAGCGGCCTGTGGAGCTCACCACATGGCCCGCCCCCGCCCGCGAGCAGTCCTCTAGCACCCCTGCCAGGGGTTCCTTCCACTTGGCGCCGTATAGTGCGCGCCAGAGTGGGGGGATAACCGGGTCCAGGCGCACCAGGGCGGGCAGGCCGCGCGAGGCGGCCCAGCGCAGCGCCTCCAGCCTGCGCTCGTAGGGGGGCGCGGCAGGGGAAAGGATTCCCAGGACCCCCGGGGGTCCCTCTATGGTCACTGCAAGGAAGAAGTGTCCCCTCCCCGGGAAACCATCCACTTCCCCCAGGAAGGAAGGGTCGCCCTTGGTGATGACGTGGAAGCTCACTCCCCAGCGCACCAGCACTTCCACCAGCGCCGTGACGGCGCGGCGCAGTTCTGGAAGATCCTGGCAGGGGTCGGTTATGTTGGAGATGGAGACGGGGGGGCAGAGCGCCAGCCCGGCAAGCTCTCTTTCCACCAGGCGGGCCAGGTTCCCGTATACGGCGGGGCCGTCACCGCCCTTGCGTGAATAGACTGCGTCGCGCGCGTAGCAGTAGACGCAGGCGTGCGTGCAGTGCTGCTTCCCCGGGGGAGTGACGTTCACGATCCACTTGTGGTAGCACTTGCGGCCTTCTCCCCGGTAGGGGAAATCGTGCAGCGTCGGCGTCTGCCTGCATATCACGCTCACCTTCATACCTCGATGATAACACCCGGGGTCAGGCCCCATTCGTTGCCTTTTATAGGACCAAGGGAGAGGCTCCGCCCCTCCCTAGACATACTTTGGGGTCAAACCGCGTTCATGTCTGGGAGGGGTTCTCCGGGGATGGGGTGCGTCTCGGCCCTCTGGACGGGCCTTCGCCGCATCCACCCCCCGCAAGTTAAGGAATCTCATTTCCTTCTTCCGGCCCGGGACGCCGAGTAATGGTCTCGCTCCGCAGGCTGCGCTGCGACCAACTCGGCCGTTCCCGG
>CAKZMC010000151.1 GCA_937128055.1 uncultured Actinomycetes bacterium
GTCCTCGCCGAGATCGAGGAGGAGCTGCTGGCTGAGGTGAACGCAAGCGGCATCGGCGCGGCGGGGCTGGGGGGTGAGATCACCGCTCTGGACGTGCACCTGGAAGAGGCCCCCACGCACATCGCCTGCCTGCCGGTGGGGGTGGTCATCTGCTGTCATGCCCTGCGGCGGCGTTCCCTTGAGGTATGATGAAAAGATGGAAAAAGAGGCCGACAATAAGTGCGCGGACGAGAGGTTCAAGGGTTTCCGGCGTACCGAGGAAGACCTGCAGATAAGACCAGCCGCTTACCGGGACCTCCTGCGCAACCGCGATTTCCTGCTCCTGTGGTCCGGGCAGATGGTCTCAGCGGTCGGCGACTGGATCATCGTGGCCGTGCTCTTCGCCTACGTGGACCAGATCTCGGGGGGACGCAGCTACGCCATCAGCCTGATGATGCTCTCCAAGTTTCTCCCCGCCGTGCTCCTGGGCTTCTTGGCCGGCGTGATCATCGACCGCCTCGACCGCAAGAGCACCCTCATACTCTGCGACGCGTGCCGCGCCGCGCTGGTTATCCTTCTCCCCTTCGCCGGCAACCTCTTCTTCATCTGCCTGCTGGTGTTCGTCATAGAGACCTTCACCATCATCTACGGTCCGGCCAAGGACGCCAGCATCCCCGACCTGGTGGAGACCGAACAGCTGACCAACGCCAATTCCCTGAACATGCTCACCCTCTACGCCTCCATGGCCTTCGGGACGGCCATCGCGGGGAGCATCATCGGTTTCATCTCCTGGCTGGGCAGGATCAACCCCGATTTCATAGGAAAGCTGGACCCCAACAAGGCCGCCTTCCTCCTCGACTCCCTGACCTTCATCGTCTCAGCCTTCCTCATCTATCATATAGGGTTCCGCAAGATCTCCCGCGAGGAGAGGGTGAAGATGACCACCTCGCAGGTGAGGCGCGATTTCAAGGAGGGATTCCGCTACCTGTGGAGCCAGCCCCTCACCCGCACCGTGCTCCTGCTCACGCTGGCCTGTTTCCTGGGCGGGGGCACCATCTACGTGCTCACGGTGGGCTTCGTGCGTTACGTGCTGGGTGGGAGCGGTTCCACCTTCATGTACATCCTCACCACCCTCCTCTTCGGCATGATGGGAGGGTCCCTCCTGGCGGGAGCGCTGAGGAGCCGCGTGCGCAAGGAGTGGCTGCTGGGACTGGCTATCGCCGGCTTCGGCACGGGGGTGGTGGCCTTTTCCCTGCTTTCCGTGGGGTGGCTCTCCTTCATCATCGTCTTCGCGGGCGGCACGTGCATGGGGTACGCCATCGTGGGCATGGTAACCCTCCTCCACGAGGTGCTGGACGAGGATTACCGCGGCCGTGCCTTCGCCACCATCCAGGTGATCATGCGCGCCTCCATCTTCGTGTCCATCATGCTGGCGGGGCCGCTGGCGGACCTCATCACGGGATTGGGGCGCCACATCGGTTTCAGGCCGCTTAACGTATGGATCGTGCGCATCGGCGGCACCTTCGTCGGGGACATAGACGGCAGGTACGCGGACTTCCGCTACTTCTTCAACGGGCCGCAGATCATCCTCTTCGTGGGGGGCATAGTGATCCTCATGGCGGGGCTGCAGGGGCACCGCTCCTTCCGCCACTATTTCGGCTGGAGGCGCATGTCCTCCCCCTTTGTGCGGGGGGCCGCCGCGTGCGAGTCGGCCGAGGCCCCGGGGGAAGAAGCCCTGACGGGTGTCCTCCCCGGCGCGTACGCCGGGGGGACGCAGGGAGGCAGCGGGGGAGGGGAGCCTTCCGCGGGGGAGGAGGGGTAGGTTCCCGGGCTGTCGGTTAGCAAGGAAGGAATTGGAAGATGGAGCGCGAGATACGCATCAACACGCCGCTTCTCCGGGAGCTGCGGGAGGAGCTGGTGGCGGGAGACCGCCTGCTCATCACCGGGAGGTTGCTCACCGCGCGCGATGAGGCTCACCGCAGGCTGGTAGAGGCGCTGGAGAGGGGCGAGGAGCTCCCGGTGCGGGTGGAGGGGGAGATCATCTACTACGCCGGGCCCAGCCCGGCGCCGGCGGGAAAGGCCGCCGGTTCCGTGGGCCCCACCACCGCCTCCCGCATGGACCCCTATACGCCCCGGCTTGCCGCTACCGGTATCGCCGCCTGCATCGGCAAAGGGCCCCGTTCCCGCGAGGCGCGCGAGGCGCTGCGGGAGCACGGCGTGCTCTACCTGGCGGGGGTAGGGGGCGCGGCCGCCCTCCTGGGGTCACGCGTCCGTTCCCTGCGCATGCTGGCCTACGAGGAACTGGGCCCGGAGGCTATCTACGAACTGGAGGTGGAGGATTTCCCGGTGGTGGTCGCCTACGACCTCATGGGGGGAAGCGTCTTCTCGCACCTGGAGGGAGACTGATCCGCGAGGGGGTCCCCCGGGCGGTCCGGGAGCACGAGCCCGCACGGGGACCTCGTGACAAACGGGCAGAGCCCCCCGTCGCGCCGGGGGACTGGTCGTCTCGCGCGCCCGCGGTAGCTGGGGCACGGTTCTCGCTCCCGTGGCGGCGGCGCCGGTGTACGGGGAGAAGGCGCCCGTTGCCGTAAACGATAATCGAGGTGGACGGGAGGGAGCTTTGGTAATAAACTTTGCCCATGAAGGCATTGTCATGCCGCGGACAAGCCGTGTATCCTGCGAATACACGCTCGACCCCAGCGACGATGTCGGGATGCGCTATCCGCCCGGCGGATGCATGAACGGAGGAGGAGCGAAGGTGAGAAGGGGAAGCACAAGCGATGGTAGAGGGACACGGCTCTAGGACGGCGGGGAAGAGGAAAGGCGTTTTCATCACCTTCGAGGGAGTGGAGGGGTCGGGCAAGACCACCCAGATGAACATGCTGCACGCCCACCTGATACGCATGAAGGTGGACGTGGTGGCTACCCAGGAACCGGGGGGGACCAGGCTGGGAGAGGAGATCCGGCGCCTCCTCCTGGACCCCGCCTTCAGGGAGATGCATCCCTTCGCGGAGACCGCCCTCTATGCCGCCGACCGTGCGCAGCACGTCTACGAGGTGATCAAGCCGGCGCTGGACGCGGGGAAAGTGGTGCTCTGTGACCGCTACATAGATTCCTCCCTCGCCTACCAGGGGGTCGCCCGCCGGGTGGGGATGGAGGGGGTGCAGAACCTCAACGAGTGGGTGACCGACGACCTCTACCCCGACCTGACCTTCCTCCTGGACATACCCTACAGGGTGGGCCTGAAGAGGCTGGAAAAGCGCAAGGCGAAATTTGACCGCATGGAGGGGCAGCCGGAGTCTTTCCACGAGCAGGTGCAAGAAGCCTACCGCACCCTGGCGAAGTTCTACCCCATCCGCATAGTGCAGCTCAACGGGGCGGACAAGCCGGAGAGCATCCACCACCGGGTGATGCAGGAGGTAACGAAGCTCCTGGCGCGAGAGTCGCGCACGGGTTCCCCGGGGTAAGCCCGGGCGGACGAGACGGCGTCCGGACCGTACGCGACCGCGGGAGCCGCGCCCATCGTCCGAGAGCGGCATACCCATGTGAACGAGCATCTTGAGAGGGGCGTTTCATGGAAGGAATTACCTGTTCCGGCTGGCAGGAGATATACGGCCAGGAGAAGGCGATCTCCCTCCTGCGCGCCGGACTGCGGCGCGGCGACATACCACACGCGCTCCTCTTCACCGGTCCGAGTGGGGTGGGCAAGTTCGGCACCGCGCTGCTCTTCGCCGCTGCCGCCCTCTGTACCTCCGGCGAGCCCGACGGCTGCGCCTCTTGCCGCAAGGTGGCCGCCGGGGTCCACCCCGACCTGCACGTGCTGGAACCCGAGGGATTTTCCATCAAGGTGGAAGCGGTGAGGAAGCTGGAAGCGGAATTGAGCGGCAAGGCCGTGGAATCCGCCGCCAAGGCGGTCATCATCGACGAGGCGGACGCCATGACCCATGAAGCGGCCAACGCCTTCCTCAAGACCCTCGAGGAGCCCACCCCCAACACCTACATAGTGTTGGTTTGCGAGAGCAAGGAAAACCTGCTTCCCACCGTGGTTTCCCGCTGTCGTGAGGTGCGCTTTACCGCCCTGGGCCAGCGCGACCTGGAAAGGTTCCTGGTGGAGAGGGAAGGGTTGCAGGAGGAGGAGGCGCGCAAGATGGCCAGGCGGTCGGGGGGCGTTTTCGGGCGGGCCCTTCTCTGGGCGAGGCGGCCGGAGCTGGCCGCGCACTGGAGAAGGGGAGTGGGGCTGGCCGCCTCGCTCCGCCGCCTCTCGCTCCTGGAGGCCCTGGAGATCGTGGAGGAGTGCCGCGGTGATTGGGAAAAGATGGAAGCAAAGGGGGGCGGCGGGGAACTGGAGGCTTACACCCGCGCGCTCGACAAGCGTGCCGCGGAGCAGCTGCGCAAGCGCTGGGAGGGCAGGAAAGCCCAGGAGATGAGGAAGGCGCGGCGCCGCGCCGCCCATGACCTGCTGGATGGCATGGCCTCGTTCTACCGGGATATAATGCTCTTAAACCTCATAGAGGAGGAAGGTTTGGGGGTTGAGGACGAGGTTCTGTTCAACCCCGAGCGGAGAAAGGAACTGGAGAGAGAGGCCCTGCACGTGGGAGCCGAGCGGGCGAGGGCTTGCCTGGGGATCCTGCACGAGGCAGGGAAGGCCCTGGAAGCCAACGTCGATGAGAAGCTCCTCCTGCACGGCCTGATCCTGCAATTGCGCAAGGCCACGTGAGTCGCGGGAGGCGAGAACGGCGGTGGCATCGCGAGCGCCGGGAGGAAGCAGATGGCGGTAGTGGTAGGCATAACCTTCAAAAGGGGAGGAAAGATATATTTCTACGACCCCGACAGGCTCTCGCTGCGGGTGGGGGACGAGGTGATCGTGCCCACGCCCAGGGGGGCGGAGTTCGGGGTGGTCGCAGTCCCTCCCCGGGAGATCCCCGATTCCGGGGTGCCGGACGGCATGAAAAGGGTCATCCGGCGAGCGACCGACCGGGACCGGCAGCAGAAGGAGCGCAACGCATTCCGGCAGGATCGCGCGATGCGCAAGTGCGAAGAGCTCATCGCCAAGCATAAGCTGCCCATGAGGCTGGTGGATATCGAATACGCCTTCGACGGCAGCTCCATAACCTTCTATTTCACTTCCGAGGGAAGGGTGGATTTCCGGGCCCTGGTGCGCGACCTGGCATCCACCTTGAAAACGCGCATCGAGCTGCGGCAGATAGGGGTCCGCGACGAGGCCAAGATGATCGGGGGACTGGGGCCATGCGGCCGCACCCTCTGCTGCGCCACCTTCCTCAACCAGTTCCACCCCATCTCCATTCGCATGGCCAAGGAACAGCACCTGCCGCTCAACCCGGCGAAGATCTCGGGGATATGCGGCCGCCTCATGTGCTGCCTGCACTACGAGCACGAAACCTACCGCCGTTTCCTGCACTGGGTCCCGGGCGTGGGGGAGGAGGTGGAGACGGAGCGGGGCAAGGCCAGGGTCATCGCCCACGACATGCTCCACGAGACGGTCGCCCTGGAGCTGGAGGACGGCGAGAAGATCACCGTCGCGGCCTCCTATTTCGGACCCGAACCGCAGGACCTGGAGCCGGAGGTGGAAGAGGCCGAGGACGAGATCATGGAGGACACGGACGAGGAGCTGGCCGGCGAGTAGGCCGGCGCGCGGTGGCGCCCGGGACCGCGGCGGTGGGCCCCGGCCGCGAGGACGGGGCGCTCGCGGGGCGGGATATGGGCGGCGGCGGCCCCCCGCATGCCAGGTCTCATCGACAAGATTTCCCTCCGTATGCTAAATATTTGTTCTGTGTAGGTTCCGAAACTTTCCCCGCAGCGCCTGAGCGGGGGAGTAGCGGAAAAATAAAAGGAAAATTATGGTAGAAATCAGGTTCCACAGCCTCGGAGGGCAGGGGGCGGTGACCCTCGTCAACCTCCTGGCGCAGGCGGGAGATCTGGCCGGCTGGCAGGTGCAGGCCTTCCCCTTCTTCGGCGCGGAGCGGAGAGGGGCGCCGGTGAAGGCCTTCGTGCGCATAGACGACAAGCCCATAGACCTGCGCAGCCAGATCTACCAGCCCAACTACCTGGTGATATTGAGCACCTCGCTTATAGAGGCAGCCCTCGCTGAAGGAACCAGGGAGGACACCGTGCTCCT
>CAKZMC010000152.1 GCA_937128055.1 uncultured Actinomycetes bacterium
CAATCCCATGGGACTCTTCCCCAACGCCGAATCAGCCAACCGCATCTTCTATGGGATCACCGATTACATGAACGAGAACTGGAGGGGAAGTCATCTCAAAGAAATTTCAGCAGAATCTTTGACATGACCGGTGGAGACAGGCGGAAAAGCATATAAAACAACCTAAGACTGTCATAATATTATATAGTTGTATGTCATAATGACATATAGTATTATAAGGTCATGACAGATTATCGTCGGCGCGAGATCGCCAAGTTGGTGGGCAGAGCTCTTGCTCAATCGCCCGTTACCGTGGTGACCGGAATGCGGCAGGTGGGCAAGAGCACAATGTTGCTAAATGAAAATGCATTGAGGCATAGAGAATATATAGACCTGGATGATTTCGCCCTCTTGGAAGAGGCGAAACTAAATCCGGAAGCATTGCTTGGCCGCGGTTACTACCTTACTCTTGACGAGGCGCAACGTTGCCCGGAACTCATGCTGGAGATAAAGCAAAGAGTGGATAAAGAGCGGAAGCCGGGAAGGTTCCTCTTATCCGGTTCGGCCAATTTTGCGCTACTGAAGCAGGTTGCCGAAAGCCTTGCCGGAAGGGCGATTTCTTTTACCCTCCAGCCAATGACCAGGCGTGAGATCGGGGGTACAATCGGCAGGGAACCGTTCTTGGTGCGGATGTTTTCCGGAAAGCCACCAGGCACTATAAAGGTAATGCCGTCGCCGGTGAAAGACAACGATGTACTTCTTGGCGGCATGCCTTCGGTATGCCTCGCCGGAGATATCGATAGGACGCTCTGGTTCACCGGTTTCGAGCAGACCTATCTTGAGAGAGACGTAAGGGACATCGCCAAGGTCGATAACATCCTGGGGTTGCGCAGGCTCTTGCAACTGGCTGCCCTGCGGACGGCGCAGACCCTAAACATAAGCAACCTGGCGAGCGACGCCCACCTCAGTGTATTGACCACGGAAAAATACCTGGGGGTGTTGGAGGCTTCCTTCATCATCCGCCTATTGCCGCCTTTTCTCGGGAACAGAGCCAGCAGGCTTATAAAATCGCCCAAGGTTTATTTCACGGACTCGGGTGTCGCTTCATATCTCTGCGGCGTGGAAAGGATGCGCGAAGACCCTATGCGAGGCGCGCTCTATGAAACCTACGTGTTGCAGAATCTCATGGGGGTAGTCGGTGCACACCTCCTCTCCGGGAGAGTCTATTTCTGGAAAGTGCAGGGAAGGCATGAGGTGGATTTCGTGATCGAACATGGAAGAAAAACGGTAGCCATTGAAGTGAAGGCTTCCTCTCGCTGGGGGCCAGGAGATCTTTCCTCGCTCAAGGCCTTTCTCTCTGCGACGACGGGATGTCAAGCGGCGATCCTGGCTTATAATGGTGAGGAGGTGGTTTCCTTAGGGGAAAGATTGTGGGCCATACCCATCGGCATTTTACTGTCCTGACGACCTAGCCCCTTCTCAGGCTTATGCGGATTGCATGCCGGCCACTTTGCGGCGCTTGCGCACGAGATTTTTTATGGGAGGGTGGTGCGTGGGGGGAGCGTGGTGGCATGTGCCCAAGGTTCACCTCAGCGACTCGAGGAACGCCTCCAGGCGCGTGGAGACCTGGCCTTCCTGGTATTCGCGGTCGTCGACGCAGTCCCCGTCGATGATGAGCGTGGGCACCCCCACCCGCTGCAGGGCCTTCTTCACCAGGGGCGCCCCCCCGCAGCTCTGGCGGCATCCCCAGTGGTTGTAGTGGATGGCGCCGTCCACGCGGTACTCCTCCGCCAGGCGCACCAGGTGCGAAGCCCTCCTCTCCACGGGGCCCACCAGGAAATGGCCGCCCACCTTGGCGGCCAGGGAGCCCAAGGGGTCACGCGGGTCCATGGCCTCCCAGGTGGCGTGGGTATATTCCTCGCATACCAGGCGGGCGCCGTGCTCTCTCAGCAGATGGAAGATCGCCTGGGAGTACCAGGGCTTGAGATGCATCCACATGATGCGGAGCGAGCTGTCCCCCCGGCTGCCCCTCTCGCGCAGCTCCTCGGCGAGGAGGCGGTAGAACTCCTCCCCCGCCGGCGAGCCCATGCAGCCGGCGAGCACGCTCACGTTGCCCATGGCTTCGTCGCCGTCGAGGGTGCAGTCGTCCCGTTTGCGCATTTCCTCCACCCGCCGCAGGTGGCCCAGTGCCCGGTTGGAGAGCTCCACCGCCTCGGAGAGCCCCTCCATCATCTCCCTCTCCGTCCGTCCGCACAAGCCGGCCATGGTGCGCGCCGCCTCCGCCATCTGGCCGGCTAAGAGGTTCATTCCGTCCTCCCTGCCCGGAAGGGGCACGTCGAGGACGAACTGCGGGGCGCCGTAGAGGTCGGACGCGAAGCCGAAGGAGAGAGGGGCGGAATCGCAGGGATAGTTGACGGCAAGGAGGAGGTCGGGTTCGGGAAGGAAGCCTTCCATGGCGCACCCGAGCATGCAGCGGTGGTAGGAGCAGGCGTCGGACGGGAACTCCTCCTCGGCCGCGTGGTCTATGAAGCGGGGGGCCAGCCCCGCGGATGCCACCACGGCCGCGGCCATCTCAGGGTAGAAGGGTATGCATCCTGTGCCGAGGACAAGTTCGCTGGGGACCAGCAGGTTGCACCACACCACGGGCGCGCGCCGCAGGTAGGCGTCACGGGTGGCGCGGATGAAGTAGGCGAGGGAGACGCGGTCCGCTTTCCAGTGTGGCCGGTTGAGGGGGGAGAGGGCCAGCCCTTCCACCGTCTTCCAGAAGAGGCGCGAGCGGAAGGTGGCCGGCGAGAGCCTGTCCAGGTAGCGCTCCTTGATCTGCTCGAGAAGCTCCATGTCCTCACCTCATGACCGTGCCCGCGTGCCGCGCCGCAAGCATGACGGAACGGCGCACTTATCAGGAAATCATTTCCAGGAAAGCCTCCACGCGCGTAAGCACCTGCCCGGCGTGCCCATCGGCGTAATCGCTCTCCAGCCGCAGGACGGGGATGCCCTCCCGCCGCAGCCTCTCCCGCGTGCGCGGAAAGTCGTACAGGTAGGAGTCGCAGAACTTGAGAGAGGCGTACACGACCGCACTCGCGCCCGCCTGGCGAGCGTTCTCCGCCAGGATGCGGCAGCGCCTCTCCGCGTCGAGCATGCGCGCGCAGGGGGGGCGCTCGAGATAGGCGGCGGCCAGCCCACCGATGATTTCCTCCACGCTTTCCCCTTCCGCCAGGGTGGAGGCCGCGAAGGCGCGGTCTCCGTTGCAGAGGTCGGCCCAGACCACCCGCGCCCCCGCCTTCTCCAGGAGGGAGACCATGCCCGCGGGGTTGAGGAGGTTCCCGGTGAGCAGGACGGGGATCTCGCGGCCCGCTTTCGCCACCGGGTGAGCGCACGCCGCCGCCCCGCCGCCCTCGGCGCTCCCCGGCGGGGACTGGAAACTCTGCGCCAGGCGCAGCCGCGCCGCGCCGCTCGCCTCTCCCGCCAGGCGCAGGTAGCTGCGGCGCAGCTCTTCCCTTTCCCGGCAGGCGGCAGCGAGGTCGTCGCGGGTTATCTCCCTCCCCCGGAAAGTGCGTAGGGCCGCGAGCAGTTGCCGGTATTCCCCCGCCAGGACGCGCTCCCCTGCCTTCCCCGCGTTGCGAGGCAGGTCGAGCAGGAAGACGAAGTCCTCAGGGAAGAGTTCCTTCCAGGCGTCGTAGAGTCGGCGCATGCCATCGCAGGAGTTGACGAAGACGGCGTGATGGGGCCCACTCCCCTGCATGGCCTGCGCCAGGCAGGCCCGCACGTAGGGGCATATGGCGGGGTGCAGCAGGGCGTCGGCATCGTCGATGCGGCTTGGGTCCCCGAAATAGCGCACGGGTTCCAGGCCCGCGGCCAGCAGCAGCTCGACGGGGGCATAGGCGCAGAACCAGGCTATGCGGTCATCTCCCATGGCTGGCTACCCTGACTTTCCGCCCTTCCCGGGCATCCTCCTCTCCCGTCTCCGGCGCGAGCTCGCGTGGCCGCGGCCCCGGCTGCAGGGTCCCGCCGGCGGCACGCTTCGCGTTCAAGGATAGCACGGTCGCGGCGCGTGCATGGTTGCCCGCGCTTCCACCGGTAAGAATCTTCACGTTGCGGGTATATTATATAAGGCGCTCTCCCCGCTTGCTCGGCCTCCCTGCGGGCCGCGGAGGAGAAGGGGGTCGGGACAGTGCTAACGCCGGTCGCCGCGGGACGATGGCGGGCAGGAGAGAGTTCTCGGGAAGGAAAGGAGGAGACCATGGACAAATACGAGTGCACCGTCTGCGGGTATATCTACGATCCCGACAAGGGGGATCCCGAGGGAGGGATCGAGCCGGGGACTCCCTTCGAGGAGCTGCCGGACGACTGGGTATGCCCCCAGTGCGGGGCGGACAAGGATCTGTTCGAGAAGGTCTGAGGCTGCCGGCGGGAGAGACGGGAACGCTGGCGACAAGGGAGAGGGAAGGGGGGGGATAAGCGCTTATAAACGGAGATACGAGCGATGAGCGGAGAAACCCCGCTCCGCCGCGGCGCGGAAACGTGCTCCGCGGATCTTCCCGCCGTGGCGGGCGACGGCGCGGGATCACATATGCGAGAAGCAGAGGATGACGTCACCTGACCGAGAGATGGAAAGAGACGGGAGGGTCACATGCTGCCGGTGAAAATAGCGGAAGGGGTGCACTGGGTGGGCGCCCTCGACCCGCAGCTGCGCGTCTTCGACATCATCATGAAAGCGGACCACGGCACCACCTACAACGCGTACCTCTTGACCGGGGGGGACAAGGTAGCGGTGCTGGATACGGTCAAGGCGCCCCATTACGAGGAATTCATCGCGAACATACGTTCCCTGGTGGATCCCCAGGATATCGCTTACGTGGTGGTCAATCACACCGAGCCGGACCATTCCGGTTCCCTGGCCCGCCTGCTCGCGGAGGCCCCCGGAGCACGCGTGGTATGCGACCGACAGTGCCGCAACTTCGTGAAGAACATCCTCAACCGGGATGTGGACCCCCTGCTGGTGCAGGACGGAGACGCTTTGGACCTGGGCAAGGGGGTGGAGCTTTCCTTCGTCCACGCCCCCTTCCTGCACTGGCCGGACACCATGTTCACCTACCATAAAAAGGAAGGGGTTCTCTTCACCTGCGATTTCCTGGGCGCGCACTACTGCGACGACCGCATCTTCGACGACCTGGTGGACGACTATTCACATGCCTTCGAGTACTATTACCAGGTCATCTTCCGCCCCTTCAAGAAATACGTGCTGGAAGCCATAGACAAGATACAGGGCCTGGACATCAGGATCATCGCCCCCAGTCACGGCCCCGTCCTGCGCACCGACCCCCTGGCCTACGTGGAGAGATACAGGGAGTGGAGTTCGCGGCCGGCTCCCGGCGTTGCCAAGCTGCTCCTGGTGTTCTATGCCAGCGCCTACGGCAACACCGCCATGCTGGCGGAGAAGATCGCCGAGGGAGCCCGCGCGGAGGGGGCGAAGGTGGCGGTCATGGACGTCGCCGCCACGGAGCTGGGGCTGATGATAGACCGCATCGAGGCGGCGGACGGCATCGCCGTGGGATCGGCGACCATCAACGCGGACGCGGTGGAGCCGGTATGGTATCTCCTCTCCCACCTGGCCACGCTCAACCTCAGGGGCAAGGTGGGGGCGTCCTTCGGGTCCTACGGCTGGAGCGGCGAGGCGCCCAAGCTCATCGCCGAGCGCCTGAAGGGGCTGAAGTTCAAGGTGAGCGAGGAGCCCCTGCGGGTCAACCTGGTGCCCACGGAGGAAGACCTGGGGCAGGCCGTCGAGTTCGGGAGGCGCATCGCCCGCTCGCTGTGAACCGCCGCTCCGCCAGCGCGCCGGCCAGCCGGCCGCTCACGAGCCGTGCACGGAGCAGATGACCCGGTCGCCGGAGAGGGTGTAAGTCCCGCCGGAGGGGCATGTCGGCACGCTGTCCAGGTATTCCGGCACCAGTTGCTGTATGGAGGTCGGGGCCTTTCCTTCCATACTCTTGTACTGCTGGACGGCGGAGGTGATTACCCTGCGGTTGGCGGCGCAGGCCGCGGTTTCCGCCTGGCCTACCGGCCCGGTGATGCCCGTCCCGCCGGACGTCCCCCCCTCGCCCTCCGGCGCGCTCGCTTCGCCACCGCACCCCGAAACGAACAGGGCGACAAGCAGGGCAAGCATAATAAGGATGGCGGCCTTTCTCATGCTCTCCCCTTTCTCCAACGCTTCCGGCCTGCAGGTATTCTATCGACCGCGTTGCAGGCGACCTTGATTTGCGGATCGGCGGTGCGGAGGTGGCCCTTGGGAGGGGCACGCCCTATGCCAGGCCGGTCTCCTTGTCGCGGATGGCCCGGATGATCATCTTCTTGGCGACGTGATTTATGATACTGGGGGGATTTTCCAGCACGGAAGCCCTCCATTCGTCCAGGGGGCTGTTCGCCTCCTTGAAGGCCTCGTAAAGGGCGTCCTGCAGCACGGGGAAATTGGGTTCGATGTAGATCTCGTAGATATACTTCTGGGGCCCCGAGAGCTCTTCCACGTCCTTGGCGAGCACTTCCTGAAATTCCTGCTTGATGCGCTTGCCTCGCTTCCGCACGTAATACTCGTTCAGCACCTTCAGAAAGTCCACCATTTCTCCGCCCTTCTCGGACTGGCCCTCGCTCTGCCATCCATGATATCTTTCTCCCCTGCAAAATCAAGGAGGCGCGCGCTTGTTGGTGATTTCTTGCAGCCGCTATTGCCATCGGTAAGACCCGCGGGCGGCTTTAGCGCCGTTGGGAGAAGATGGGAGCCCACGCGCATGGACGGCGCGCAGCCTCGCTCGCGCGCCTTGCGGGTGGGGCGCACCGGCTCTCTTTCCCGGCGAAAGGGCGTCTTCTTCCCGGGGATGGGCTTCGAGCGAGAGCGAGCGGGCGGCCACCCACGGGTCCTCTCCTTGCGATACCCGTCCCGTGGATTCGGGGGCGGGGGAGCGCCGTAAGCCCGTCCCACGGCACAGGCCGTGCTCACGGGCAGGGATATTGATGCATAAAATGCCCTCCGCGGAGGGCATGGGGCTGTCCTGGTGGAGCCGATGGGATTTGAACCCACGACCTCTGCCGTGCGAAGGCAGCGCTCTCCCGCTGAGCTACGGCCCCTCGAGACGTGATAATTCTATCAGACTCGCCGCCTCCCCGCACCGGCACCGCGCGCCTGGCTGCCGTTCCCACATCCAGGTTGCCGCGCATGATCGGTGCTTGCCTCGAGGGAAAAGGAGAGGCGTTCTATGCCGCTCGTCGCGGGAAAGGGTAGGATATGATTGGGAGGAGGAAGCGGGGGAGGCGCATTTGCCCGGCGGTTGGGGGGGCGGGGGGCAAGGGAAGCGGCGCGGCGGCCCGAGGAAAGGCGGCCCGGGGAATGGCGGGAAAGACCGGTAGGGACGGAAAGGCGGAGATGTTGCGGGGTGCGGCGAGAGCGGTTGGCCTGCGCGACCGTTTGCCGGCGTTGCTCGTCCTCTCCTGCCTGCTGGCGGCATCCCTTGCCTGCGCTTCCTGCGGGGAAAAGGGGTCCGATCTTCCCGGGGGAGGGACAAACGGCGGGGCGGCCTCGCATGGGGAGGAGACGCCCGGGGAGAGGTTTTCCTTCCTGGTGTGCGGGGACACCCATGCCCGCACCGATCTCCTGGCGAAGATCGTGGCCCAGGCGAGGGAGGGCGAGTTCCTGGTCATCGTGGGGGATATTGCCACCGGCAAGGGCGTGGATGAGATGCGGGGTATGAAGGATTTCCTGGACGGTACTGGGATTCCTTACCACGTCATACCGGGGGACAACGACATGCCCCGCGGGGACACCTCCGCCTTCCGCGCGGTTTTCGGGCCGGATTACTATTCCCTCGACGTGCACGGGTGGCACCTGGTCTTTCTCAACAACGCGGTGATCGGCGTGGGGTGTCCGCCGGAGGAACTCGCCTGGCTGCGCGAGGACCTCGCCGCTGCGGCGGGGAAGCCGGTGATAGCCTTCGCGCACGTCCCGCCGGGAGCGCCCGTGGACATGGCCAGGAGCGGCTTCGTGGAGGAGGAATCGGAGAGCAACCGGGAGATGAAGGAGATGCTGGCCGCCGCCGGGGCGCCGGTGATCTATTGCGGGCATATCCACGCCTACATGCTCTACAGCTCTGGCCCGCCGCGGGTGGTGGTCACCGGCGGAGCGGGGGCCAAGCCACACCTCTCGGAGGAGAGCGGCGGCTTCCACCACTTCCTGCGCGTGACCGTCTCCGGAGGCGAGGTCAGCGAGGAAGTGATTCCCCTCTGAGGCACATCGCCGCGCCGGCGCCACTGCGCGTTGTCTCGGGCATCTCGTGTGGCCCCTGTGCCTTTCCGCCCACGGGCGGCGAAAGGGGGCCGGTTGCCGCCTCAACGGAGAAAGGGCAACGCGTCTTTCACCGTATAGCGGCCGGTGTCCCCTTCCTTGATCCGCTCCAGCTCGAAGAGCAAGAGTTTTTCGACGAAGCTCCGGGGCATCCTATCCAAGCCCTCCAGGCCCATGTCCCGCGCATCCTCGAAGCGGCCGCACCGCCTGAGTATATCGGTGACCAGGAGCTCGCTCTCCCCCGCGCTCTTACAGGGTTTCTTCCGCTTCTTTATCGCCTGAATGAAGAGGTCCGCCGCTTTCCCGCGGCATTCCGCGGCCACCTTTTCCTTCCCCTCGTCGTCCAGCACCCATGCGGCATGGAGGGCCGCCCATCCTGCCTCGAGGAGGTCGCCGGCGTTTTCCGCCAGCAGCGACCAGCAGAGGAAGTCTCTCGCCAGGGCGGGGTAAGAGCGCTTGGCCCGTATCTTCCGGTAGCGTTCCTCCCCGAGGAGGGTCTCGGCGCCCTCGATCGCCTCTTCGATGGAGGGGGCGCAGTAACCACAGCTCCGACATCTTTGCACCCACGTGTGCATGGTCGAGCGCTGCATCTCCGGGGGCCTCAGGTCGAGGTCGGAATGGCCCATGGCATTAGTGGAGATGAGCACCTGTTGGGTGCTCTCCTTCTCGCATATGGCGCATGTCAGATCCTCGGGCATGATGATGGTCATGCTGCGCTCGCCTCACCCGCGGGGACCATGATCGCCTCCCTTGCGGGAGGCGGGAAGACGCACATGCGAGAATTGTTACTGCGTTCATTGCATGAGCGCTCGCCTTTTAGGAGACGAAGGCGTTCTATAAGGCGTATCATTGCTGCACCACCTCTATGTATTTCGCTTTCACCAGCGGGAGGGTGATGTGCCAGCCGGCGGTCGAGGTGTAGGAGTACGACCCCCCTATCTCCCCCCATACCTTGATGATGGAATCCTCGTAGGCGGGGACGTTGCCCTCGTACACCACGTAGATGGTATCCTCCCAGAACCCGCAACTGTTCCTGGTCACGTTGAGGCGTATGTCGGTCTGCAGCGCTCCCTCCATGATCTGCACCACCTCGCCCGTGGCGTAATACTTGCGGCCCTTGAGGGCGTCGGGGTTCTTTTCCAGCACGCGGAACTCCACGGGCTGGCACTGCGCCTTGTACTGCGCCGGGTCTATCTGGTAAGTGACGGTCAGCGACCTCTCGGCCCTGCGCCCCTCCTTCTCGCTGGCCACGGTGAGGAGGTTGGGACCCTCGAGAAGGGTCACCTCGGCCCTGAAACCGCCTTGCGCGTCCGCCAGTACCGTGATGGGGGAGGCGACCGCACCCGAGACGGTGACGGAGGCCCCCGCCTCGGTTCTGCCCTCGATGGCGAAGGCGGGCGCGTTCACCGTCTGCTGCCCGGGCGTGGTGATGGTGAGCGGCAGGGGGACCTCCTCCACCACCGTTTCCCGGGCTTCCGGGGATTGCACTGCTTTGCCGCCGCCGGAACCCCTTCCGCTCAGGATCGCGATGATCAGGGTGAGCGCTATCACCGCGACCCCGAGCGCCAAGACGAGCTTCTTCCACCACGGACCCAGGGGAGAGGAGGCGGCGGGGGGGATACCGCCCAGAGGCGGTCCCGCCGGCTGCCCGCCGATCTCGCCGGGCGGGGGAGAGGAAAGGGGATTGGCGCCGCCGGGACGGGAATCCGGCTGCGCAGGCGCGTTCGCGACCGTCCCTGGCGCGGCGCCTCCCGCCACCCCCTGAGTCTCTCCCCTGGGCGCCGGGGATCCCGGGGATCCTGGACTGCGCGCCATGGTTGCGCCGTCAGGGGGAGGGCCCGGATAAGCATGCGGCTGCCCCGAGATTAGGATGCCGGGCGTCTCTCCGGCTGATCTTGTGGCCAGGTTGCGCCGGTAGGCGTGGGAGTTGTACTCCTGCACCATGCCTGGGATGCGGAAAAGATCAGCAAGCCACACGATGCCGAAGTAGCCGAAGGTGAGCACGTAGACGGGGGATATCTTCCCCAGGTACCAGCGGTGCCCGAAGAGAGTGAACCACAGCAGGTAAGCCACCCATGCCTCTTTCTCGCCCTTCATGCCCATCACCCCAAATATTTTTTCGCTCGTTGTCGCCGCCCGCCGGTCCGGTTCTTTCGGTCCCGGAACCAGGCGCCCGGTGTTGCGGAGCGCCCGTTTTTTGCCTCGCCTTTCGGTATGTGTCGCCTTATGGCATGTGCCGCGTGATTGAGGATAAGACCGAGGCGGTGACAGGTGTATGGCAGTTTTGTTGAGGTAATTTTGGCTTTTACAGCCGCTTTTTCGCCTTGCGCCTGCCACCATTATGGCAGTCTGCCGTACCGGGACCGCGGGCCAGGGCGTGCGGCAACGCTCGGCTGCGCATGCACAGGGTAAGCGGCAGTATGTCGCGGAAGCCGGGGCGGGAGGCTAGCGATAAAGCTGCACGATCCCTTTCGCGCGTTCCAGGACCATCTCCCGCAGCTCTGGGGGCTGGAGGACCTCAGCCTCTCCCCCGAAGGCCATAATCCACGAGCAGATCTCGGTGAGCCCACTCACGCGGAAGGACAGCACGGCGCTACCGTCGTCACGTTCCGCACAGCGCTGGCTGAAATGCCAGAGGCATTCCTTCACGTAAAGCGCCGCCTGGGGGCTGAAGAGCACCTTGACCTCCTGGAGCGCGTCGCCCCGCATCACCTGCCACGCCTCGCCCATGTACTCCTGGATGCTGAAGTCCTCAGGCGGCTGGAAGGCCTTCTCGAGCAGGGTCGCCTCCTGGATGCGGTCCACCTTGAATATCTTGATCTCCCCGCGCAGGTGGCAGAAGCCCACCAGGTACCAGGCGTTGCTGCGGAAAAGGAAGCCGTAGGGGTCCACTTCTCGCGTGGTGACCTCGTCGCGGGAGAGCGAATGGTAGGTTATCTGCACGGTGCGGTTCTCGTCCACCCCGTCCTCCAGCGTCTCCAGGGTGTGCATGCGTTTGCCGTAGTCCACGGTGGGCTCCCATGCCGGGCTGAAATGGGTCGACTCGCGGGTGACGGAGTCTCTCAGGCCCGAGGGGATGACGGCGTAGATCTTTTCCATGGCGCTCTCCACCCCTCGCTGGAAGGGGGTTCCCTTCTGGCGGGAGAGGATCTCCGCGCCCATGGCCAGCGAGAGCACCTCGTTGAGGTCGAGCTGCACCGGGGGCAGGAAAAAGCCCTCGCTCACCCGGTAGCCCTTATCGTGGTATATGGGAATGCCGGCCAGCCTGAGGAGGTTGATGTCGCGATAGACGGTGCGGAGCGATACCTCGCAGCGCTCCGCCAGCTCGGCAGCTCCTATGCCGGGCCTGCCCTCTATGAGGGTGAAGATCTTGAGCGTGCGCCACAGGCGGCTTGCCCTCTCCAAGCGTCCCCCTTCCCTCGTCCCACGGAACCGATTATAGCAAAGATAAAGAGCGAAGTAGGGAGGGGGGACGGGCGCCTTGATGCGGTGGCGGTGGGGGGTAAGCATGGGAAGCGCCGGGGGATAGGGGGCGTCCGGTCGCAGCGGTGCGTGAGCGCTTCCCGGCTTCCGCCTGCCGGCCCGGCCCCTCCGGACCTAAACTCCTTCGGCCGTGCCCGTGAAGAGCGCCGTCTTTTCGTGCCGGGCACCAGGCGGGCCGCGGCCCCTGTGCCGGGGACCGAACGCGCTCCGACCCCCTTGCATGTCCCCTAAAAGGGGGAAGACCCCGTTGGGGGGGACGGGGTCTTGCGTCTGGCAGCTAGTCTTGCTTGCACCCTTTGAGGGAAATTGCCGGTAAACTCATGGGGGATACCCTAGCTACCATAATTTTTATCGGGAAAAGGCACCCGCCACTTTAGGGCCATTTTCATGCGGCCCTACCCGGCCCGCTCAGAACCTCAGGAGTTCCCGCAGCGCGGTGGTTTGGCGCCGGGAGACCGGGACCCGGCTCTCCTTCTCGTCCTTGAGGGTGACGATGAGGGCGTTGCGCGAGAGCCTGACGATCTGGTTGACCCTCTTGAGGTTGACGATATAGCTGCGGTGGGTGCGGAAGAAGGTCTTGCCGTCCAGCATCCTCTCCAGCTCGGAAAGGCTGTAGGTGGTCAGGTAGGACTCGTTGTAGGTGTGCAGGTTGGCGTACTCGTGCTTGGTGTCGATGAAGTAGATATCCTCCATGGGGATGAGCTTGATGGCGTCACCCTTCTGCACGGGCACCTGCTCCAGCCGCGGCGTTTCCCTGGCCCCCTGCGCCGGGGCGCGGCGCGCCCTGCCCACGCGGTCCAGGATGACCTTCACCCTGGCGGCGAGCTCCAGGGGGCTGAAGGGCTTGGGCACGTAGTCGTCGGCGCCTCCCCGCAGGCCTATGACCTTTGACTGCTCGTCGTCGATGGCGGTGAGCATGATCACCGGTATGTCCCGCGTCTTCTCCTCGGACTTGAGCTGCATGAGCACCTGCCAGCCGTCTATCTTGGGCATCATGACGTCGAGGATGATGAGGTCGGGATCGGTCTCGTCCACCATCTTCAAGCCCTCCTCGCCGTCGGAGGCGAGAAAGACGTCGTAGTTGTCCAGCTTGAGGTTGAGCTCGACGACGTTGGAGATGGCCGGGTCGTCCTCGATGAGCAGGATGCGGTACTTCTCCTCCTCTTCGGCCGTCATTTTCACCTCCGGTTCCCCGCGCGAGCGGTCTTGACGCCTCTTACGTGCGTGGCTAATAGAGATTTCGTCATCGTCCAGCGCCTCCTTAACAGGGAACCGCCGACCTTCGCGGCCGTGCGCGGCGCGGCGCGGGCGGCCTGGGGAGGCGGCTACTTCGTACGGCGGTCGACGAAATAGGTGCTACCGGGGATGGATTTGGCGTAGCTCAGGGTCTCCTTGGCGATTTCCCCCACCTCCCAGTGGGTGGTGATCCTGCGCTTCTGGTTGCTGGCCACCCCGATGCTCAGGGTCATGATGGGGATGTAGTTGTCCCGGCCCAGCCTGTCCACCAGTATTGAATAGCCGCGCTTGAGGTCGTCCTCCCGGTAAAAGGAGGGGACTCTCTCCTCGAAGTCGGAGATGATGCGTTCCGCGACGGCGGTGGCTTTCTCCGGCGTGGTGATGATCACGAAATCGTCCCCGCCGCCGTGGCCGATGAAGTCGTCGTAATTGCCCAGCGCGCGCACCGTCTCGTCCACCACGGAGGCCAGTTCCCTGATGACCTCGTCCCCCTTCGGGAAACCGTAGATCTCGTTGTAGGACTTGAAGTTGTCTATGTCTATGTAAAGGGTGGCGAACTTGAGGTTCTTGGCGATGCGCCGTTTCGTCTCCGCCTCGATGGAAATATTTCCCGGGAGGCCGGTCAGGGGGCTCACGTCGCGTTTCTGCTTGGCGCGGATCAGGTTCACGATGATGCGCGCCACCAGGTCGGAGAAGTCGAAGGGCTTGGTGATGAAATCATCCGCCCCCGCCTCGATGCTCGCCACCTTGTCGTGGGGCTGTGTCTTGGCGGAGAGCATGACCACCGGGACCTGGTTGGTCCTGCCGTCTTCCTTGAGCCGCCGGCACACCTCCAGCCCGTCCATCTCCGGCATCATGATGTCGCACAGGATGAGGTCGGGCTTGACCTCCTGCGCCAGCCGCAGGGCTTCCTCCCCCTCCTGGGCGGTGAAGACCTCGTACCCCTCCACCTCCAGGTTGAAACGGATGATGTCCAGGATGTTCTTCTCGTCGTCCACCACCAGGATTCTGGTCGGGGCGTCCATCTTTTCCATGGCGTCTCCCCTCAGTCCTCCTCCCTCTCCTCCGCCCTCTCCGCGGCCGGCGCGCGGGCCTCGCCGCCCCCCGGCCTTCTCGGCGGGAAAGCGAGGGGCAGCGTGAAGTGGAAGGTGCTTCCCCTGCCGAAATCGCTTTCCACCCAGATGCTCCCGCCGTGCGCCTCCACGATGCTCTTGCTCAGGTAAAGGCCCAGGCCGGTCCCGTACACCTCACGGGTGGCGCGGTTGTCCACGCGGTGGAATTTCTCGAAGATATGGGGAATGTGCTCGACGGGTATCCCCACCCCCTGGTCGCTGACGCTGCACTTGATGAGGTGGCGCTGCATCTCCAGGGAGATGACGATCTTTCCCCCCTCCGGCGAATATTTCACCGCGTTGTCCACCAGGTTTACGAAGACCTGCTCGATCTTGTCGGGGTCGGCGTGCACCGTCATGCTCTCGTGGGGCGCCCTCATCTGGATGACGTGGTTGGAGGTCTGGGAACGCAGCTTCTCCACCACGATCTCGGCCAGCCGCAGCAGGTCGAACTCGCGCTTCTTGAGCTCCATGCGCCCCGAGTCTATGCGGGACATGTCCAGGAGATCGGAGATGAGGCGCGTCAGGCGGTCGGTCTCCTCCTCAATGACCTTCAGGAACTGCTGCCGTGTCTGCTCGTTGAAGTCGACGTCGCCGCGCCGCAGGGTGGCCGTGTAGGCCTTGATGGAGGTCAGGGGGGTGCGCAGCTCGTGGGAGACGGTGGACACGAAATCGGACTTGGCCTGCTCCAGTTCCCGCAGGGTGGTCACATCGCGGATGACGGCTATGATCCCCAGGCGGTTTCCGGGTTCCACCTCGATGAGGGAGGTCTCCACCTCCAGGGTCCTCCTGTCCGGGGCGGGGAGGTATATCTCCTCCGCCATCTCCGCGCCCGCGTTGAGGCTCTTGAGGAAGATGTTGGCGAGGGCGGGGACGTGTATGACCTCCTTCACGTGGCGGAGGTTGATGTAGGGGAAAGGCGGGAGATTGAGGATCTTCTCGGCCGCCGAGTTGACCAGGATCACCCGCGCCTCGTTGTTCACCGCGATCACCCCGTCGTTGATGGAATAGAGCATGGCCTCCGTGCGGCGCTGGTCCTCGGTTATCAACCGGTAGAGGTTGGCGTTCTCCAGAGCGATGGCCGCCTGGTTGACGAAGAGGCTGAGAAGGCGCACGTCATCCTCGCTGAAGGCGCGCTTGTCGTGGGGCATGGCCAGCTCGAGCACCCCTTTAGTCACGCCCTGCCAGGTTATGGGGATGGCGATGTAGGAGATGGGCCCCGCGAGGCCCTCTCCCCACGGCCCCGCCTTGGCGGGGCGGATCTCCGCGAGTCGCAGCGGCTCGCCTTTTGCGGCCGCCTGTCCGGCGCAGTACTCACCGGGGCGGAAAGAAAGCCCGAGGGAGGCGCTCTCCAGGCCGTTGAGGGCCTTCACCCGGTAGGACTCGTCATCCTCGCGCAGGGAGAGCACCCCTATTTCCGCCTCCACCAGGCTCACCGCCTTGTTGAGCAGGAAGTCCACCAGGTTGCCGATGTCCTGCTCGTGCACCAGGGAGCGTCCCACCTCGTAGAGGGCGGTCTGCTCCTCCACGCGGCGGGCGATGAGCAGCAGGAGGTCGTCCCGGATCTCGTCGACCTTCACCCTCTCCGTGATGTCGTCGAGGATGAGCACGGACCCGCTGGAGGGCTCGAAACCGGCTCGTATGGGCGAGATGCGCAGGGATAATATGCGTTCCGGGTTGCTGCGCAGGCGCACCTCGAAGCTGCCGGTGGCGGCGCTCTCGTAGCCGATTCTCGCGTCCTCCATGGACTGCCGCAGGGATTCGTGGTCGATGGGGGAGGACTCCAGTATTTCCTGCAGGGTGGATTCGCCGGGAAGGATCTCCAGGCCGAGGAGGTCGCGCGCCGCCTGGTTGGCCAGGATCACCTTGCCTGCCTGGTCGGTCACCAGCAGGCCGCTGCTCATGCTGCTCACGATGACCTCGCTGCGCGAGAGGACCATCTGGTAGAGCTCCGAGCGGGCAATGGCCGAGGCCGCCAGGTTGGAGAGGGTGGCCAGCATCTGGAGGTCCTGCGGGTGGAAGGCCTGGGGCCTGGCGGCGGCCAGGCAGAGCACCCCCATCAACTCCCCGCCCATGAGGATGGGCGCGGCTATGGTGGACTGAGCCTCCTCGAAGGCCGGTCCGCGGCCTCCCTCGCCGCTCTCCTGCCGGGAACGGTCGAGGAGGACGGGCTTCCTCTCCAGGGCCACGCGCCCTATGAAACCCTCGCCCACGGCTATCTCGCTCCCCACTTCCAGGCCCTGCTCAGGGAGGGTGAAGTCCTGCAGCTTCAGCTTCCCGGTGTTGTGGTCCAGCAGCCAGATGGACCCCAGGTCGGCGTGGATGAGGTCCGCTATGGCGACCAGGAGATAATGCAGGGTCTCGCCGAGGTCCACCTTCTCCATGAGCTCGGAGCTGAGGCTGTAGAGCGCCTCTATCCGCTCCGTGCGCCCGTGCTCCCGGCGGTCGATCTCGGCCAGGATGGAAAGGAAGACGGAGGCCCCCATGAGCACGAGGACGTTCACCAGGAGCGGGGCGCCGTCCGCCCCCAGGGATATCCCCGCCAGGAAGCAGGCCAGCGCGTAGGCGCCGCCGGCTGCGGCGGCGAGAAGCAGGGCGACGGTCCAGCTGTAATAGAAGGACGAGGTGGCGACGAGCAGGAAGAGGAGGGGGAAGAAGGGGCTCGCCGCGCCGTGCGTCGCGTAGACCAGGTAGCAGCAGAGGGCGACGTCGGCCGCCAACAGGAAGAGGCCGGGCTTCCATGCCCGGTCCCCGGTACCCCGCCGCCGCAGGAGGTGGTAGGCCAATCCCAGCGCGGCGAGGGAGGCGGTGACCGCCGCCCAGGCAACATAGTTTACGCTCTCTCCCGTGTAAAGGGGGTAGAGCCCGACGATGAGGAATGCCATCCAGTGGGACAGCGCCATGAACCTCGTCGACTTCATGAGCCTCTCCTTTTCCACCCATTAGAATATCGATTATATGCATGCGGTCCTTGAACGCCTGCGCTTGCTCCTCGAACCCCGTCCGGCGCCACGCTCCCCGCGCGCAACTGCTATCATAGGCTGGAGAGGAGGAAGCATGGCCTTGCAGGTGGGAATCATAGGATTGCCCAACGCGGGGAAATCGACCATCTTCAACGCCCTCACCCGCGCAGGAGCGGCGGTTGCCGGCTACCCCTTCACCACCGTGGACCCCAACCACGGCGTGGCGCTCGTGCCCGACCCCCGGCTGGAGGCTGTTTCCAGGGCCGCCGGCTGCGAGAAGACCGTGCCGGCCGACCTCAGGTTGGTGGACATCGCGGGGCTGGTGGAAGGGGCGCACCGCGGCGAGGGCTTGGGCAACCAGTTCCTCGCCCACATAAGGGAGGTGGACGCCGTGGCCCACGCCGTGCGCTGCTTCTCCTCCCCGGACGTGGCCCACGTGCGCGCCGAGCTCGACCCGCGCACGGACATCGACGTGGTCAACGCCGAGCTGATGCTGGCGGACCTGGCGACCGTGGAGCGGCGCAAGGAGAGGATAGCCAAGGCGGCCCGCAGCAGGGACCGCGAGAAGGCCAGGGAGATGGAAGTGCTGTCGCGCGTGGAAGAGGGCCTGAACCGGGAGGTCCCCGTGCGCCGGCAAGAACTCGGCGCGGAAGACGAGGAGCTGTTGTCCGGCCTCTTCCTGCTCACCGCCAAGCCGGTCATCTACGTGGCCAACCTGGGGGAGGAACAGCTGGGCGCGGACGGCGCCCTACTGGAGGCAGTGCGGGAAAAGGCGGAAGAGGAGAAGGCGGAGTGGGTGGCCTTCTGCGCCAAGCTGGAGGCGGAGATCGAGGAGCTGGACCCGGATGAGGTCAGGGAATTCCTGGAAGCCTACGGCATAGAACGGCTTGGATTGGAAGAATTTGCTAAAAGATGCTACGCGCTGCTGGGCCTCGTCACCTTCTTCACCACGGAGTCCGGGGAATGCCGGGCCTGGCCCCTGCGGGAGGGGAGCACCGCCGTGCAGGCGGCGGGCAAGATCCACACGGACATGGAGCGGGGGTTCATTCGCGCCGAGGTCATCGGGTGGGAGGAGTTCACCTCCTACGGTTCCTTTCACGCCGCGCGCGAGAAGGGGGCCGTGCGCATCGAGGGCCGTGATTACCTGGTGCGCGACGGCGACGTCATCCTCTTCCGCTTCTCCTGACGCGTCGCCGGGGCTGCCGCCCCGCCTCCCTACACCTCGGACTTCTTCAGGAGGTGGCTGATCACCTGAGAGGCGCCGGAATGCGGGTCTATTTCCCGCGTCTCCACCAGCTTCCGCACCAGCTCCACCATCTCCGGGTCCTCGTGCAGGGCGCGCTCCACCGTTCTCTCCACGCGCCGGTTGATGATCTCCTGGAGCTCGGCCAGGATGCGCTCCCGCGCCTTCTTCTCCAGCAGCCCCTTTTCCTGCAGGTAAAGATGGTGTTCGAGGATGGCGTCGGCCAGTTCGTCCACCCCCTGGCCGGTGGTGGCGACGGTGCGGATGACGGGGGGCACGCGGTCCTCGCCCCGCTGGGACATGTCCAGCATCATGGTGATCTCGGCGAAGGTCCTGCCGGCGTCCTCGCGGTCGGCCTTGTTGACCACGAAGATGTCCCCGATCTCCATGATGCCCGCCTTGAGGGCCTGGATCTCGTCCCCGCCGCCGGGCATGCTCACCACCACCGAGGTGTGGGCCAGCTTGACGATATCCACCTCCACCTGCCCCGCGCCCACCGTCTCGATGATGACCATGTCCTTGCCGAAGGCATCCAGGATGTTCACCGCGTCGTTGGTGGCCACGCTGACGCCCCCCAGTGAACCGCGCGTCCCCATGGAGCGTATGAAGACCTCGGGGTCGGTTGCCAGGTCCTGCATGCGTACGCGGTCTCCCAGGACCGCGCCGCCGGTGAAGGGACTGGTGGGATCGATGGCGATGATGCCCACGCTCTTGCCCCTGGCGCGCAGCTCCTTGGTCAGGGAGTTGACCAGGGTGCTCTTGCCGCTGCCCGGCGGCCCCGTGATGCCAACGATATGCGCCCTGCCGGTATGTTCGTGCAGGCGCCGGATGGGGTCCTTCGCCGCGGGATCCCCGTTTTCCACCAGGGTGATGAGCCTCGCCACGGCCCGGCGGTCACCTTCCAGGAGACGGGAGAGAAGATCGTCCATGTTGCCTCCTTTACAGCTTTCCCGCCTATATTCTTCACGTTTGGCCGCAAGCTGTCAAAGGGGCGCATGGCAACACTTGGGGGCCAGGCCTCGTTTGTTGTCTTTTTGGGATGTACCCGGGGGGTGAAGGCATCATGGCGAGGTGCGCCGCCCTGCCCTTTACCGCCATCCCGAGGAGGCACGCGGCGCCCCAATAACGTCATCGCGAGCGAAAGCGAAGCGATCTCGTCAGGATGGAGGGTTTCTCCGTGTGAGATTGCTTCGTTGCTCCGCTCCTCGCAATGACGTTTCCCGGGGGGTTCTCGCAATGGCGTTTTTCGGTGTCAATGCTTTGGGCCCAGGCCTAATGCGTTCCCTCTTATGGAGGCGGGGTCTGAGTTTCGCGGTGCGGTCGTGCCGGAGACGGCCGTCGTGCCGGAGACGGCGCATGGTAAGGGGGAAAGCGAGGGGTGGGAAGAAGAGCGGTGGGCGGGAGCGCAAGGCTTGCTGGCGTGGCGGTGGGCGTGGGATTTCCCGCCCGCCTGTTGTATGCTTCCTCCATGCGTTACGTGAAGGTAATTGACGCTGCGCGGCGTGTTGCCGTGGCGGATAGGGTGGGAGTGGCGGAGACGCCATCCTCGCGAAGGCGGGGCCTCCTGGGAACGGACGCGCTTGCCGAGGGAGAGGGGCTCCTCCTCGTGCCCTGCCGCCAGGTGCACACCTTCGGCATGCGCTATCCCGTAGACGTGGTCTTCCTGGATGGATCACACCGGGTGGTCCGCGTGGCGGGGTCGCTCAAGCCCTGGAGGTTGAGCCCCGTGGTGTGGCGCGCGCGGGCGGTGCTCGAGCTCCCCGCGGGGAGGACCGAGAGGACGGGGATCACGGAGGGGAATCTCCTGGAGGTCATATCCCTGCCCGAGGGGTGAGGCGGCGCGCGGCCCGGGCATGCGCGATCACGCGCGCGCCTTTGTTGTCGTTGTCTGCCCCGAACCTTTATCATGGAATGCATGATCTCTTGGAGGATAACCAGGTTTTTCAGGCAAGGCGGGTCGGAGGAGAGCGACGACCGCGTGGCCGTCGAGTCTCCCCTGGAAATTATTGTTAACGACATGCCCCTGGTGGCCCTCATGCGCCTCCCCGGCATGGACAAGGAGCTGGCGGTGGGTTTCTGCCTCACCGAGAGGATCATCGATGGCATGGAACAGGTAAAGCTTCTCAGGCACTGCGGGCAGCGTGAGGCTGCGGCGGGCAGGGGAGAGGAGGCCGGCGAGGACGAGCTGGACCGCGGCAACGTGGTGGAG
Source organism: uncultured Actinomycetes bacterium (assembly GCA_937128055.1). Classification (GTDB taxonomy): domain Bacteria; phylum Actinomycetota; class Geothermincolia; order Geothermincolales; family RBG-13-55-18; genus JACIXC01. The sequence goes on from CAKZMC010000152.1 coordinate 20,555, forward strand.
CTGGAGGTGGATAACCCCCGGGGAAGGGAGCGCTTTGCGCCCGCCTACGTGGTGCGCACGGGATGCGGGGGCGCGGACCTCTCCGCGCTGGAGGATTTCGACGAGGGCTGCGTGGCCTCGCGCCTGCAGGTTCCCCTGCGAGTGGTCCTGGAGCTGGGGGAGAAGCTGGCCGCAGGGCAGGAGGTCTTCCGCGCCACCGGCGGCACGCACGGGGCGGGAATCTTCGACGCCAGGGGGGTAGCGCTGGTGGTGGCGGAGGACGTGGGCCGGCACAACGCCCTGGACAAGGCGGTGGGCTGGTGCGCCCTGCACGGCGTGACGCTCGAGGACAAGCTGCTCATGCTCTCGGGGCGCGTGAGCTACGAGATGTCCCTCAAGGCCGTGAGGGTGGGCACCCCCGTGGTCGTCTCGCTGGCGGCTCCCACCTCGCTGGGGTTGCGCGTCGCGGAGCGCGCGGGCCTCACCGTGGTGGGCTTCTGCGACGGCCGGAGGTGCAACGTCTATACCCACGGCTGGAGGATCGTGCCGTGACGCTGAGGAAAAGCGCCCCCAAGGCGGAGAACACGCGGTGAGGAAGGACGGCATGGAAGGGAACGGGGGCGCTGGCTTCACGGAAGGCGACTTCACCGCGGCCGTTCTCGCGGGGGGAAAGGGAAAGCGGCTCGGCATGGGCAAGACATCGCTCTCCATAGGCGGGGAGCCGGTGCTCTCGCGCATCATCGCCGTCCTCGCAGGCATCTTCCCCCACATCCTCCTGGTGGGGCAGGAGAGGAACCACGGGCTCGCGGAATTCACCGGCGCCAGGGTGCGCGCCGTCCACGACCTGCTTCCGGGGAAGGGCCCTTTGGGCGGCATCTACACTGCCCTGGAATATTCTACCACCTCCTACGTGTTCGTCATGGCCTGCGACATGCCCTATCCTCGACCCGAGCTCATCCGGCGGCTGCTGGAGCGAGCTTACGGCTGGGAAGCGGTGGTGCCCAGGCGCGGCGAGTACATCGAGCCGCTCTTCGCGGTGTACGCGCGGGAGACGCGGGGAAGGATGGAGCGCAGGCTGCGCGAGGGACGCCTCAAGATACACGAGCTCATCGACGAGCTGCGCGTGCTCTACCTGGAGGAGGAGGAGATCGCGTCCCTGGACCCCGCCTTCCGCTCCTTCTTCAACATCAACACCCCCCAGGACCTGGAAAACGCCGCCGACCCCTGAAATCGCCTCCCTTTCACGTGGCGGAAGGGAAAAGGCCCGCGGGAAGCCGCTCCTCTTCCTTGTCTCGAACGTGCGCGGGGAAGACGGCCGCCGAGCGGGATCCCACGCCGCAAGGAAGGCCGCACGCGATGGTGGCTCCCCGCCTGGGGGCGGCACCTGCATCTCGCGGCGCGCGGCCTCTGGCGCGGAGGGCGTGCCCCCGCCGCTCATGACCAGAAGAGGCTGGCTATCCCGAAGGCGATGAAGATGACACCGGATACGCGCCGCATCCACGGCGCCGGGATGACCCTGGCCAGGCTCGCTCCCACCAGGGCGCCGAGGCAGGAGGTCGCCCAGAGGGCCAGGGTGCCGCCCAGCCATACGAAAAAGGGGTAGGAATACCTGGCGGTGAGCGCGAGGAGGGAGAGCTGGGTCTTGTCCCCCAGCTCCATGAGGGAGACCAGGAGGAAGACGGAGAGGAAGGGATTGCGCGCCCGCGCCTCCTCGCCTTCCTCCCCGTCCTCTTGCCGCCTCAAGAGGGTGATAAGCCCGAAGAGGATGAAGAGTGCCGCCACCCCGTACTTGATGACCGCTTCCGGCAGGAACTCGTAGAGCGCGGCGCCCACCGAAACCGCCAGCGCGTTGAGGAGGGCGAAGGCGGCGGCGGCCGCGAGGAAGACCGTCCGGAAGGAATGGCGTCCAGCCAGCGCCAGGATGGCCAGCTGCGTCTTGTCCCCCAGCTCCGCCACGAAGAGAAGTCCGAAGGCGGCCAGGAAGGCTTTCCACCACATGGGTCCATGTTAACACGAGCGGCGCGAGAGCCGGCCGCGGGAGGGTGAGAGCGGCTTCCCGGGGAAACGGATGCCTGGGCGCAAAGGCGGTTCGCCCGCCTACCTCGCGACGTGCGTTTCAAGGAAGCCCTTGATCCTCGAGGCGTATCCGTCCCCGGCCACCAGGGAGACGTCGTTGTGCCCCGCACCCGGCACCAGGAATAGCTCCTTGGGCTCCGGGGCGGCGCGGAAGAGCTCCTGGCCCTCCTCCACGGGGATGAGCTCGTCGCGGTCGCCGTGGATGACCAGCACCGGGCAGCGGGCGCGCCCGATCTTCTCCAGGGAACGGTATTCCTCTCCCAGGGCTGCGCCGCGAGGGAGGAAGGGGAAGAGCCTGCGCGCCACGCTGGCCAGGGAGGTGAAGGTGGACTCGAGCACCAGGGCCGCGAGCTCCCGCTCCTGCGCGATCTCGCAGGCCACCGCGCCCCCCAGGGACTTGCCGAAGACGACGGTATCCTCCCCGGCGACGCCCCTCTCGCGCAGCCACGCGAGCGCCGCCTCGCCGTCGAGGTAGAGGCCGGCCTCGTGCGGCTCGCCCCCGCTCTTGCCGTAGCCGTGGTAGTCGATGAGCAGCATGCGGCAGCCCAGGGGCTCCAGCTCCCGGCGCACCAGCGACCAGCTGTAGGCCTCCTGCGCGTTGCCGTGCAGGAAGAGAATCACCGGCGCCCCCTCCGGCTCCCCCCACCACAGGCCGTGGATGCGCACCCCGTCCCGGCACCTCATCCACACCTCCTCCGCCGCTCCCGCCCAGCGCGGCGGCGGCATGTCCGGCGGCAGCGGGTCAGGGTAGTAGAGGAACTTGCGCGCCAGGCTCTCCAGTCCCTTCATACCTCCCTCTCCTTATCTCCGCTTCGGTAAGAACCTCCTGCCTCCAACCAGTCTATCAAACCCGGGGATATCCGGCGCTACGGCGGGGTCAGGGCGTGTCCCGCTTGCCCGGCTACCCCCTGGCCGGCCGGGCATGACTTGCCGGGGACGTGCCGTAATCGCATAAGGTCAGGGTAGCCCCGCGACCGAGAGGTCGCCCGGCAGGTCGGGAGCGTCTCACGTGAGAGGCTATGAGGGTACGGAGAAGGTGAACCTACCGCCCCACTGCCGCCTGCTCCATGACGCCGCGGAGAAGGAGGCGGGGGGATGGAGGGAAGCGGTGATCTCGGGCGGGGATCACCTTAAGCGGGTGCTGGACGAGCACGGCGAGCCGGAATTCGAATGCCTGCGGGAGGAGATGGACCCCGGGAAAGAAGGGTGAGACATGAATAGGGGTCAAACCGCGTTTATGTCTGGACATGGATAGGGGGCAGACCCCGTCTATGTCCTTACCGCTTCAATGAGGAGGGCCTGTTGTTTTCCTCCGCGACGTCCAAATTGCTCAGAGGAGAAGTAGCCGATAAAACGGTTAGGCGTGGGTTCATTCCGTAGGGTCGTGAAAGTCGCGGCATATTGCGTGCCAGCTTGCAGCCGAGGATATTGTTAAAGGTGTACTTGCCGGGATATCCGGTCATGGAATGACCTTCGGCCAAGGGGGTGGAAACGCTTGTCGGGCGAGAGAAAACGCACCACTCTGTTCGCCAACCTAGCCCTTCTCTCGCGCCCTCGGCGCATGTTGCCCTACGCGCCTTCGGCGCTCTTCGCCCTGGCTAGGAGGGGAAGAGATGGGTCACGGAGCGACGAGGGCGGCGAGAGGTTCCCGGGGGAAGATCCCGGTGTGCAATACGGCGCGTGCGAGGAGTCGGGCGGATCCCTGGATATGTCCGAGGCCCGATGCGTAAGCATCACGTCGGCACAGGAAGCACGGGAATCGGTCCGGCCATGAAATGGGAAAAGGCCACACCCCCGCCCTATCGTTTCCGGACATGAACGCGGTTTGACCCCTGAATATGTCTGACCCCCGGATATGTCCGGCGCTTCAGTCGCCCCGCTCCTGCTGCTTGGAGATCTCCTCCTCGCGCAGGGCGCGCCGCAGGATCTTGCCGACCATGGTCTTGGGCAGCTCCGGCCGGAACTCCACCAGGCGCGGCACCTTGTAGGGCGCCAGTTTCTCGCGGCAGTAGGTGATGATCTCGTCTTCGCTGCATTCGCAGCCCGGCTTGAGCACTATGTAGACCTTCACCGTCTCCCCGCGGTATTCGTCCGGGATGCCCACCGTCACCGCCTCCTGCACCGCGGGATGCTCGTAGAGGACCTCGTCGACCTCGCGGGGATAGATGTTGTAGCCCCCGGCGATGATCATGTCCTTCTTGCGGTCCACGATGTAGAAGTAGCCGTCCTCGTCCATGGTGGCGATGTCGCCGGTGTAGAGCCATCCGTCGCGCAGGGTGGCTGCCGTCTCCTCCGGCTTCTGCCAGTAGCCCTTCATGACCTGAGGCCCGCGGATGATGAGCTCTCCGGGCTCGTTGAAGCCGAGTTCCGTCTCCCCCGTCTCCACGTCCACGATCTTGGCCTCCGTGTCCGGGAAGGGGATGCCGATGGAGCCCACCTTCTTCATGCCTATGATGGGGTTGGAATGGGTGACGGGCGAGGCCTCCGAGAGCCCGTACCCCTCGGCGAAGATGCCGCCCGAGATGCGGCTGAACTTCTTTATGACCTCCACGGGTATGGGCGCCGACCCCGAGTTGCACAGCCTTATCTTGTCCACCCCGTAGGAAAGCGCGTCGGGGTGGTTGAGGATGGCCACGTAGAGGGTGGGGACCCCCGGGAAGAGGTTGGGCCGGTACTTCTTGATGACCTGGAGCATCATGTTGATCTCGAACTGGGGGATGAGGACCATGGCCGCGGCGTTGAGGATGGCGTTGTTCATCCCCACCGTCTGCCCGTAGGAATGGAAGAAGGGGATGACATCGAGGTAGACGTCCTTGCCGGGGTCCACGAACTCCCTCCCCCAGAAGGAGCACTGAAAGGCGTTGGCCACCAGGTTGCGATGGGTGAGCATGACCCCCTTGGGGAGCCCGGTGGTGCCGCCCGTGTACTGGAGGGCGGCCAGGTCCTCCTCGGGATCGATCTCCACCTCGGACACCTCCGGGTCGGAGGAGGCGATGACTTCCTTGAGGAAATAAACGCCGGGCCCCTTCTCCACGTTGGGGGGAGCCGGGGTTTCCATGTAGTCGGTGATGCTGGAGGCGATGAGCCTCTTGAGCGGGGTCTTGTCCTTGACCGCTTGTATGCGCGCGTCGAAGAGATCGAGGTAGATGAGGGTCTCCGAGCCGGAGTCGTTGAACTCGTACTCCAGCTCGCGCTCCACGTGCAGGGGGCTGATGTTGACCACCGTGGCCCCAGCCTCCAGGACCGCGTAGTAGGAGATGATGAACTGGGGGCAGTTGGGTAGCATGATGGACACGCGGTCTCCCTTCTGCACCCCCATGCCGCGCAGGGCGGTGGCCAGTCGCCGCACCTGGTCCCGCAGGTCACCGTAGGTCAGCTGCTGGTCGAAGAAGATGGTGGCCACGTTCTCGTCATATTTCACGCAGGTCAGCTCGAGTATCTGGAAAAGGGGTATGTGCGGATAGCGGATGCTCTCGGGGACGTAATAGTCGTAATGCTTCAACCAGATCTTTTCCATTGTTTACCACTCCCTCCTAGCTTCACGCGGTTTCCAGCCACCCGGGTTCCCGTGGCGCTCTCCGGCACCCTTCTCGCCCTTTCCGCCCGCTTGCTGGCTTCTTGCGCACCGGCGGCCGGGAAAGCACAAGGATCTTCAAGGTCATGCCGAATTAATTCCAGCGCATCCTTGCAGGAACAAGTCTTTCCCAGCGAACCTCCCTAGGTCATCCACTTGTTAATATAGATGCTTGCTGTGCTTGCTGTCAATTTTTCCATGCTCGTGGGCGGATTTTTTGCCTTCGACGACTGCCGACGGACGCAGGTTGCTCGCCTTGCGCGTCTTGCGCAGACAGGCACGGCATCCTCTCAAGGGTCGGGTTCGGAGAATGGCGGTTCTCGTTATGCCGTGTAAAGGTGGAAACCTCGCCCGCTCTTGCGGCCCAGGAGCCCCGCCGCCACCATGCGCTTGAGCAGGGGAGGGGAGAGGAACTTGGGGTCGCCGGTTTCCTCGTGGAGCCGGCGCGACAGCTCGAGCACCGTGTCCAGCCCGAGGTTATCCGCTATCTCCAGCTGTCCCAGGGGGAGGTTGAAGCCCAGGCGGGAGGCCTTGTCCACGTCCTCCGGGGTGGCCACGCCCGCCTCCACCAGGGAGACGGCCTCAAGGATGGCGGGGAGCAGCAGGCGGTTGAGGATGGTTTCCCGTCGCTTGCTACGCGCCTCCTCCGTCTCGTCCGCGCCCCGGACGGGAGGGAAGTAGCTCTCGCGCTTCCCGCTCGCGTAATCGTAGAAGCCGCGGCCACCCTTACGGCCCAGGAGCCCCGCCGCCACCATGCGCTTGAGAAGGGGAGGGGGGAGGAACTTGGGGTCGCGGGTGTCCTCGTAGATGGCCATGGCGGCGCGGCAGCCCACGTCCAGCCCCGCGTTGTCGATGATCTGCATGGGCCCCACCCCTGCCTCGTAGCCGCCGGTGGCGCGGTCAATGTCCTCCGGAGTGGCCAGCCCCTCCTCGATCATGCGCACCGCCTCGATGTTGGTGGGGATGTTAACGCGGTTGGCCACGAAGCCGGCATGGTCCTTGTAAACGAGGACGGTCTCCTTGCCCAGGCTGCGCGCCCAGGCGTCGGCCGCGCGCATGGTCTCCTCGGAGGTCAGCACCCCACGGATGATCTCCACCAGGCGCATGAGGGGGACGGGCCCGAAGAAGTGCACGCCCGCCACCCGCTCCGGCCGTGAGGTGGCGGAGGCCAGGGATGAGATGGGGATGGCGGAGGTGTTGGTGCAGAGGACGGTACGGGAGGGGCAGATGCGGTCCAGGCGGGAGAAGGCCTCCTTTTTCAACTCCGGGTCCTCGGGCACCGCCTCGATGACCAGGTCCGCCTCGCAGGCGTCCTCCATCTCGGTGGTGGTGGCGATGTTGGCGAAGGCCGCGTCATACTGTTCCCCGCTCACCTTTCCCTTGGCGAGGAGCCTGCCCAGGGAGCTCTCGATGGCCTCCATGCCCGCCTGCAGGCGCTCCTCGCTCACGTCGCACATGGTGACCCGGTAACCGGCGCAGGCGGACACCTGGGCGATGCCGTTGCCCATGTATCCCGCCCCCAGCACGAAGACCTTTTCCGGGAACACTTGAAGACCTCCTTGGACATGGCCGCTCGACGCCTCCTCGCGCGGCCCGCCGACAGGTTAAGTAAAGGATAAAACGGGGGAGGGGTCAATTACCGCGGGCCGGACGCTCGACGCACGGCCCGTATTCCTTATAATTGTTACGGCGGTTTGTGGGAGCGGACGGCTTGTGGGAGCGGACGCGGCGGCGGACGCTGCAAGGGTAAGGAGGTGACGGGATGGGCACGGGCGAGATAATAACCATCGGGACGGCCACCGCCAACTGCTACCTGGTGCTGGGGGAGATTCCCTACCTGGTGGACACCAACGTGCCGAAGGCGAGGCGCAGGATCATGGCGGCTCTTTCCGGGCACGGTCTCTCCGCCGGCGACCTCAGGTACATACTCATCACCCATTACCACTACGATCACACGGGATGCCTGGCGGAGCTGAAAAGGCTTTCCGGCGCCCGCGTGGCGGCGGGGGAGAAGGACGCGGCGGTGATTTGCGGCGAAAGCCCGCAGCGGGGCCCCGGTGATATATCCCCCGCCGGGCGCATGTTGCGCAAGGTCCCGGCCTCCTTCCTGGAGAAGTACCATCACTTCGACGCCTGCGAGGTTGATATGGCCCTGCGAGAGGGAGACGCCATCGAGGAGCTGGGGCTCGAGGTGCTGGAGTTGCCCGGCCACACGGAGGGCGGGGTGGCCTTCTATCAGCGCGAGAGGAAGCTGGCCTTCATCGGTGACCTGGTATCCAATTTTTTCCATCGACCCGGGCCGCCTTTCCTCTCCTTCAGCTACGACAAGGGTGCCATCCTGCAATCCATGCGGCGGCTGGGCGACCTGGACCTGGATTATGCCTATCCCGGGCACGGTTCGGTCATCGGGCCGGGCGCCGCGGAGAAGATACGCGCCCTGGCCGCGAAGCTCGCTTCCCGCTGGGGATTGGCCTGAATCCCGGCGAGATCGCCACGTCGGCGCCGCGCCCCTCTCGCGATGACGTTACTGGGGCGCTCCCTCATGCGTCATTGCGAGGAACACCCGGAAAACGTCATTGCGAGGAGCCCCCGGAAAAAAACCCTTCATCCCAACGAGATCGCTTCGCTTTCGCTCGCGATGACGTTGTTGAGGCGCCGCGCGCCTCCTCGCGGACGGCAAAGGACAGGGCGGCGCACCTCGCCATGATGCCTCTACCCCCGGGCACATCCCAAAAAGGCAACAAATGAGGCATGACCCCCATGTGTTGACCCAAGAAGGCAACAGATGAGGCCTGAACCCCACGTGTTGACCCCCAGGCGTTGACCGCGGGCCCTTTATTCCTCTATTTGATGATTTCGAAGTGGGAGACGTCGTGGATGCTGCCGGTGCGCTCCTCCGCCCACACGGCGCGCAAGCGCGACCCCACCACGAGGTTCTTCTCGTCGTACTCGTTACAGTAATGCATCATGCGCGTGCTGGCGCCGTCCAGGTTCACCCAGATGGAGGTGAAGGGCACCTGCATCATGCCGCCGTGGTTGGGGTCGATGTAGGGGAAGCGCACGATGGTGAACCCCTCCAGCGTACCCTCCGGCCCCACTTCCACCCACTCGTCCATCTCCAGGAAGCAGCGCCCGCAGACCTGGCGGGGCAGCATGTAGACCGCGCCGCACTGGCTGCACTTGGTGGCCAGGAAGCGCTGCTCCTTGAGCCCGGCCAGGAACTTGCTCCAGCAGTAGCCGAGGTGCCAGTGGAAATCGTACTCCAGGTGGCCGGACTCGAGGGTCAGGAGCTCATAGCCCTCAGGGGTATGGGTCCGCTTGCGCTTGTCCTCGTAAAGCCCCATGATATTCACCCTTCTCACCTCCTCCGCTCAGGGCAGGTCCGCGCCCAGGATCATCACGTCCGACCAGCTGCAGCCGCCGAAGCCGGTTGCCAGGGCCTTTCTCACGTTTTCCACCTGGCGTGCTCCCGCCCTGCCCATGATCTGCCACGCGGCCTCTCCCACGCGGATGAGGCCGGTGGCCCCTATGGGATTGGTGGAGATCACGCCCCCCGAGGGGTTGATGGGCAGCTCGCCGTCCATCTGGAAGGTCCCCTTGCGCACCAGCTTGGGGGCCTCTCCGTGCTCGCAGAACCACAGCGAATCCATCCATTTCACCCCGCAGGTTGAGGCGGGGAGGTAGAGCTCCGCCACGTCGAACTCCTTGAGCGGGTTGGTGATTCCTGCCAGCTTGTAGGCCTCGGCGGAAGCGCGCTCCAGGGTGGGCATGAAGGTCCACTCCAGGTCCCCGAAGTGCGTGTAGTCGTGGCGCACCACCGAGGCGTGCACCCAGGCGGGTTTGGCACAGAGCCTCTTGGCCTTCTCCTCCACTGCGAAGATGACCGCGCAGGCGCCGTCGGAGCGCGGGCACATGTCCAGGAACTTGATGGGATAGGATAGCATGGGGGACTTGAGCACGTCCTCCACCGTCACCTGCTGACGGGAATGGGCGTAGGGGTTGTTGAGGGCGTTGTTGCGGTCCCGCGCCGCCACGATGGCCGCGTCCTCCTCGGTGGCCCCGTAGGCCTTCATGTACATGGAGTACTCGGTGGCCAGGGGCCCTATGGCGCCGGCGAAGAAGTCCCTTTCCAGGGCAGGGTTGGAGCAGGTGGCGATGGCCGCCTGCGTGTCCGACTCCGAGTTCTTCTCCCAGCCCACCGCCAGCACCACGTCGAAGAGGCCGCTGGCGCAGTGGTAGTAACCACAGGCGCCCACCGTGGTGCCGGTGGTGCCGCCGGTGGTCACCTTGAAGACCGGCTTCATGCAGGCGCCCAGCCCGTCCACCGCCCACATGTCCACGTAGTTGATGTTCTCGAAGTGGTCCATGTTGCCGATGACCATGGCGTCGATGTCGGCGATGGTCAGCGCGGCGTCATCCAGGGCTCGGGTGACGGCCTCGGCGATGATCTCCACGCCGGAGGCGTCCAGGCGCTTGGCGGCGTGGTGGGTCTGTCCTACCCCGATGATTCCTACTCTTTTACCCATGGCGCATCACCTCCTCATCTGCCCAGGATCCACACGCAGTGGGACTGGCCGCACATGCCGTTGACGCCGTGGGCCAGGGCCGTCTTCACCTCGCCTGCCTGGTGCTCGCCGGCCTCTCCCCTTATCTGCAGGGCGCATTCCGCCAGCTCCGCCAGGCCGGCCACCTGCACGGCGTGGGCGGAGAGCCTGCCGCCGGAGGGGTTGACCGGGAGCCTGCCCTCGAAGTCGAACCAGCCGCGCTCCAGGTACTCGCAACCCCTGCCGTCCTCGCAGACCCCCAGCCCCTCGAGCCATAGCGGCTCCATGTAGGAAAAGGCGTCGTAGACCTCGGCCACGTCGATCTCCCTAAGGGGATCGTTAATGCCGGCCATGGCGTAGGCCCGCCTGGCGGCGTCCTTGAGGGCACGGGTGTCCGCCAGGTCGCGGTCCCCCAGGTGGTGGGCGTCGGAGCAGTGCCCCACGCCCAGCAGCCAGACGCGTTTCTTATGCGTGGAAAGCTTCTTCGCCTGCCTCTCCGCCGCCAGCACGAGCGCCGCCGCCCCGTCGCTCACCGGGGAGCAATCGAGGAGCTTCAGCGGGTCGGCTAACTTGCGGGAGTTCATCACGTCCTCCACCGTGATCTCCATGGGGAAGAGGGCTAGGGGGTTGCGCATGGCGTTCCCGTGGTTCTTCACCGACACCAGGGCGAACTGCTCCTCCTTGAGGGCGTACCTCGTCATGTAACGCCGCGCCTGCAGGGCGGCGGAGGAAACGGCGTCGATCCCCAGTCTCCTCTCTACCAGGGGGTCGAAGGCGCAGTTGGTGATGCCGTTCATGTTGCTCTCCGTGCCCTTGTGGTGGGCGCAGACGAGGGTCACGCCGAAGCTCCCGGAGAGGATGCGCATCATCCCGTAGAGGGCGCCGAAGGTGCCGTCCCCCTCCACGGTGGTGATGTCCTTGCCGAAGGCCCCGGAGGCGTCGGAGATGGCCATGCTGGAGATGGTGCGCCCGTCCCAGAAGTCGCTGGAGACGGAGACCACGTTGTCCACCTCGTCCCTGGTGATGCCGGCGTCCTCCAGAGCCCTCCTGGTGACGTCGTAGACGAGCTCCGCGAAGGTCTCCGGCTTGTTCTGCTCGTACTTGGTCTGGGCCACGCCGATGATGGCGACTCTTTCCATATCAATCACCCCGCTTCCCTCATGCCAGGGGCCGGAAATGCCTGATGTCGAGGATGTTCCCCTCGCGCTCGTCCTCCAGCACGGCCTCCACGCGCATGCCCACCTTCACCTTCTCCGGCTCGACGTCGCCGATGAAGTGGAGCAGGCAGGTGTCGGCGCCGTCCATGCGCACCAGGCCGTAGACGAAGGGAGCCTGGCGGGGGTGCAGCGCGGGCTCGCTGTAGCGCACCACCGTGTAGCTCTCCACCGTGCCGGTGCCCGGTAGCTCCACCCAGTCATGGGGTTCCCCGTAGCAGTGGATGCACTTGGCCTTGGGGGGGACGAATACCGCGCCACAGGAGGGACAGCGGTTGGCCCAGATCTTGCCGTTATCGCGCAGCTCGCAGTAGAAACGGCTCAGGGTGCTGCCCACCGTCCAGGAGTAGGGGACGCTTATCTTCCCCTCGTGTACCAGGACCTGCACGTCCTTTTTCCAGTCGCCCATATCCTCACCTCCCTCACGCGTAACGGGCTGCCTTGATTGTTTCTCCGTTTCGGACATGCATCACCCCCTCCCATGGCCCGCGCCTCGCCATGCGGGCATCCACCCGGCTAACGGTTCGGTGCCGGGCGCTCCGCCGGGCCTCGCGGTCGCGTGGACTCCGTTCCCGCGCGAGGCGTCCTCCGTTTTCCCGTGAAAGCGGAAGCTCCATCCGTTACACGTGCGCGCAAGATTTACGTGAGAGCCGGAGCGCCCGCCATACTGCCTGCCGCGTGCCGGTGCCGCATGCCGGTAAGGGCCTTTCGCAATGTATTAAGCAAGCGTTAACATTCTAATACTTTTCGCCCCTGCCGTCACCCGTGAGAGGATAAGCCGCGGCGGGCAGCGCCTCGACGTCTCTCGGGGGAGGGCTTCGCGCACGAGGGAGCGCCGTATATGAAAAGGGTAAGGCCTCTTCCATGTCTGAC
>CAKZMC010000153.1 GCA_937128055.1 uncultured Actinomycetes bacterium
CGGGCCGGAAGAAGGAAGGATCTCCACCCGACTTGCCCGGGAACGGCCGAGTTGGTCGCAGCGCAGCCTGCGGAGCGGGACCACTGCCCGGCATCCCGGGCCGGAAGAAGTAGGGATCTCCACCCAACTTGCCCGGGAACGGCCGAGTTGGTCGCAGCGCAGCCTGCGGAGCGAGACCATTACTCGGCATCCCGGGCCGGAAGAAGGAGGGGTCTCTCCCTCGCGGGGGATGGGTGCGGCGGAGGCCCGTCAAGAGAGACGAGACGCACTCCATCCCCAGGAACAACCCCTCTCAGACATGAACGCGGTTTGACCCCAGGATATGTCTGGATCACGGGGGGCCGCGCGTCGCGGAGCGAGCCCTATCCCCCGGCCCGGCCCGGAAGAAGGAAGAGGAGGGTCAAGGGAGGGGCGGTGCCTCTCCCTTGGTCTTATCAAAGGCAACGAATGAGGCATGACCCCATTGTGTTGCCTATTTGGGGTTGGGGCCTTCCAGCCAGGCGGCACGCAGGGCAACGCCCAGGAGGCGCGAATCTTCGTTGATGCCCTTCTCGCTGGGAACGAAGCAGCCCCTTTTCACCTGCAAAGTGAGGGTCATCGGAATGCGGGAGGCGACGCGGCCCCCGCTGCGGCGCAGGGGCAAGCGGTGCACCGTGAATCCCTTTTCCTCCAGGCGCAGGACTCCCAACCGCCTCCATCCCGCCTTCACTTGCACCTCCACCGGCTCGTAGCGGGGGTTGGGCCGAAAGGTGGCCGCCTCCAGGACCAGCCACTCCATGCCCCCCGCCCTCGACAATAGAAGGCGGGCGCGCGGTCCCGACCAGCGGAAGGGGACCTCCTCGTCGCCTGCCTGGTACCATCCCGGCCCCCAGCTTCCTTCCTCCCCGGCCCTCGTCGCATCCGGAACGCGGCGCATGCCCATGCGCCTGAGCAGGTAATCCAGGCGGTCGGGCGGTGCCGGGCGCATGGGCCTTCCGGCCTTGAAGGCCCGCGCTCCCCTCGCCAGGCGGCGCGGGAGAGCGAGCGCGAGATAGGATGCGTAACGCAGCGAGGCCCGCGCCAGTCCCGCCGGGAGGGCGGGCCGACGCTCCTCCGTGAGGAAGGCGCGTATGTGGAGGGATGCCTCCTCGCCAACCCTAACCTCAGCCGTGCGGAACCCGGCCTCCTTGAAACATGCCAGCCATGACCAGAGAGGATACGCGCCCTCGTGCGCGCCTCTCCTCTTCTCCTCCGGCACCTCGCTCAGGGGGAGGTAAAGCGGCTCGTTGGCGGCCAGTAGAAGCCCCCCGGGCTTAAGCACCCTTGCCGCCTCGCGCAGCAGGGCAGGGAGGTCAGGAGAATGGTGAAGGGTGGCCGTGGCCACCACGGCGTCGAAGGAGCCCTCGCGGAAGGGAAGGCGGTGCATGTCGCAGAGCACGCGCGCGAAGTCCAAACCCTCTTCGTGGTAATATTTACCACATCCCAGGCCCATGACCCCGTCGTCCAGTATGTCCACCGCCACTACCCGGGCTCCCTCGCGTGCCAGATATGCGGACAGCCAGCACCTCCCGGCGCCCAGCTCGATAACCCGCTTGCCTCTCCAGTCCACCCCGGAGCAGAGGGAAAAGGCAGCGCGCCCGTGGCGGCGCCAGGTCTCGCGCTCCTTTCCCCCTCCCTCGCCCTCCAGCATGGGAAGCGCGAGGACGGCCTTTCTGGTCTCCTCCCTCTCCGCTTCCGTTTCCGGCAAAGGAGGCATGAGGGATTCCCACGCTTTCCTCTCCCGCTGCGCCTCCGGCGAGAGTTCCGACAAGAAATCAAGCATGCCGTCCCTTATAGGGTAGGCGCGCCCACACCCCGAGCAGGAGAGCGCGGCCGCGCCGCCCTCCGCTCCGGCAAAGGCGCCGGCGCCGCGAAACACCTCCTCCCGGCATGAAGGGCATCTCAGCAGGGAGACGATCTCTTCGTCCATCCTCGACCTGACGAGTTCATCCCGGAGCCCGTACCTCCCGTCCTATCCGCGCTCCGACGGCGCATGGCGCGCCCTCGAGCGCCGGGAACCACGCCGCCAGCAATTGCTCTTAAACCCGAGAACACCCCTGACCCTACCATAGCAAAAAGAGGGGAGGGCTTCCCCTCCCCCCGCCGTTACCATGCCGATCAAGCGGGCTCGAACCACATGAGAAGCATGGGATGGGACACCTTCTCCACGGTGTATGCGACCTTCACCGGCATGCCTACCTTGATCTTCTCCAGGTCGCCGTAATTGCGCAACTGGTGGGTAAAGAGGGTGTCCGCGCCGTCCAACTTGACCATGGCCAGCACGTAGGGCGTCTCCACCTTCATGAAAGCGGGCACGAAATAGGAGACGGAGAAGCTCTCCAGGGTTCCCGTCCCTGGTAATTCCTTCCAGGTAGTTACGTGGAGGCAATCGGGGCACAGGGGGCGCGGTATGGCCCACACCTTTCCGCAGTTGCCGCACTCCGTTGCCAGGAACCTGTGGTTGGCGAGCTCGATGAAGAACTTGGAGTACTTGCCCAGAACGTGGCGGTACTTGAACTCCACCTTCCACTCCACGCGCATGATCTCCCGGAAATCGGACCAGGGATCGCCCTGCGGGTGGTCGAAGGCCATGGGATCCTCGGCGGTGAAGACCTCCAGCAGATTTTCCACGAGTTCGAGACCCATCTCAATCCCTCCTCTCGAAGATGTTGACCACGCAGAAGGTGCCCGTCCCGCCGTGGGAATCCATGCCTCCCCGCTTGGCGTTAAGCTCCACCTGGCGCTTGGGATGTGCTTCCTGCCGCAGCTGGCGCAACACCTCGACCCCCTGGGCGAGGCCCGTCGCGCCCACGGGATGCCCGAATCCGATGAGGCCCCCCGAGGTGTTGGTGGGCAACTCCCCTCCCAGGTCGAAGACGCCCCTTTCCGCCAGGGGACCGCTCTCCCCCTCCTTGCAGAATCCCAGATCCTCGTAGCTCACCAGCTCCACACCGGAATAGGCGTCATGCACCTCGAAGCAGTCGAAGTCCTCGCGGGGGTTCTTCACGCCCGCCATCCTGTAAGCCTGCTCCGCGGCGGTGCGCTTGCCGCGGAAATGGGTTATCCCCGGGTAGGGAAAGGGGCGGTCCGCCATGCGCATGAAATCCGTCCCGCATCCCGTGCCCGTCACCTCGATGGTCGGCTTCTTCTCCCAGTACGCGCTGTGCTTCTTCGCCCACTCCTCGGTGGCGAAGATGAGGCAGGCGGCCCCGTCGGAGAGCAGGCAGTTGTCCAGCAGCTTGTAAGGGTAGGTGATCATGCGGGATTTCATCACGTCCTCCACGGTGATGTCCATGGGGTAGTGAGCCTTGGGGTTGTACATGGCGTTGCGGTGGTTCTTCACGCTAACCAGAGCGAACTGCTCTTCCTTTGTGCCATATCTCTCCATATGGGCCACCATCATCATGGCGTAATAAGCGATGTAGAACCCCGCCACCTGCACCTCCCAGTCGGTGTCCGAGGCCAGGGCTATGAACTGCTGGGCCACGTCGGAGGGGACGTGCCTGCCCATGTTCTCGGCTCCGAAAACGATCATGGAGTCGCACAGGCCGCTCATGATGTAGGCGTAGGCGTTGCGTATGGCGAGGCCTCCCGTCGCGCCGCCCCCCTCCACGCGCACGTTGGGCTTGGGGCACATGCCTATGTTGTCGTGGAAGATGGCCCCCGCCTTGAGCTGCTTGTCGAAATGATCGCTGAAGTAGCTGGTGGTGCTGTGCTCGATGTCCTCGATCCTCACCCCCGCGTCCGCCAGCGCTTCCAGGACCGCCTCGTTTATCCAGTCCCGCATGTTTCCGTCCGCCCGCTCGGCGGCGAACTTGGAAACGCCTCCACCCAGCACGAATACCCTGCGTTTCCTGTCCATTACTTCCATGAATCTCCCTCCTCTGCCTGCGATGTGAACGACTGCGACTTTATATGTCAGGGCATGTGGGGCCGGGCGTACTCGAAGTAAGCCCGGGCTATCTCGCGCAGCTTCGCCTCGTTCTCCTCCGGAAGCTCCTTGGCCACCTTCGCCGGAACCCCTGCGACCATGGAGTGCGGGGGGACGCTCATGCCCTGGGGCACCACCGCCCCCGCCGCCACCACGCTGCCGTGGCCCACCACCGCGCCGTCCAGGACCACCGCGTTCATGCCGATGACGCAGTTGTCCTCGACGGTGGCCCCGTGGAGGATGGCCCCGTGCCCGCAGGTCACGTGGTTACCTACCGCCACCGGGCCGTGCAACACGCAGCAGTCCTGGATGCTGGAATATTCTCCCACGACTATCTCGCCGCGGTCCGCGCGCAGCACCGCGTTGTACCAGATGCTGGCATGCGAACCCACCCGGACGTCTCCTACCAGTTGCGCGCCCTCGGCCAGGAAGGCGTCGGGAGCCACGTGCGGTGTCTTCTCACGGTAAGGGATCAACATCTTCTTCAACCTCCCCGCGTACTTCCACCGTGATCCGCTTCGACCATCCCGGCCTGCTCCGTCTCACGCGCCCATACCTCGAGCCGTAAAGGAGGCGTCCTGCCGGAAAACGAAAAATTATTATACCATTGCAGCGGCCTATTATAAACCCGAGAAACCGCGCGTGCGCATGCCCGCGTTTCTCAAGAAAAGGGGCCGCGGAGACGATAAAAGCTACGGAATCGACGTCCCAGGGAAGCGGCCTCGGGGCGGTTTCGAGACGGAAAGCGCGCAACGGTATCCGTGCCGCGGAGGGGAGGAACGGTGGCACGCAGGTTCTATTGCCCGAAATGCTTCACATATGGGGAGGAGGGTGCCGAGTTCTGCACCGGCTGCGGCAGCAAGCTGGCCCCCCTCATGCGCATCGTGATCATGCCTTTCGTGGAAAGCGGACAGGAGCCGGAATCCCTCGGAGACTACAGGGAAACGGTGGAAAGGGACGGGCCACTGGACCCTTCCCTTGCCATCGGATGCCAGATATACATGCATAGCGACATGGAAAAGTATCGCCTCATGGCAAGCCAGCGCGAGTCGTTTTTCCAAGAAGCCGAGAGCATGCTCCCGCGCCTGGTCAAGAGCTTTCTCGACCCGCTCGTCTTCTACGAGATACCGAACCCGGAGGAAGTGGCGCGCGTCAGCGAGCAGGCAGCCGACATGCCCACGGACCTCTTCGTCACCATCCAGAACCACTACGACCCGGAATATCTCTTCCTCCCGGAGATCAATTACTTCTTCTTCCGCTATCCCCGCCTCCACACGGCGGGCACGGGCGCGGATGCAGGTTTCGGCTTCGTCCAGTTGAGCGCCTTCCTCCTCGACAACCGGGAGAACCGCATCGTGGGACGCGGCTCGGGCGAGGGGCTGGAGATTTACGACGCGGCGGGGGCCTTCCTGGACGAGAACTTCTCCGTCTCCCCGCAAGGCCAGATGGAAGTCATGCGGCAAGCAAGCTCCCGGGCCGTGGAATCCCTCCTAAGGGCCATGAAGATGATAAAGTAGGTCCCGCGCCCAGGCATCCGGCGAGCCCCGACTTCCATGCCTGTGCTTACTCGAGTCTTTTCAGCGGCGCGTACTGGAGGAGCAGCACTTTCTCCCCCACGCTGGGGAAGTTCACGGTGACCTCCGGGCCTCCCCTGCCGCGGGAGAGCGCGATGATCATCCCCTCGCCCCATACCTCGTGCATCACCCGGTCGCCCACCCGGTAGGAGGCGGCGAGCGCTTCCGCGGCCATACCCGCCACCTCCGCACCCGCGCCCCCTCTCCGTTCCCACGGGGCCGGCGCTACCACCTCCAGGTACCTGGAGGGTATATCCCGCATGAAGCGCGAGGGGGGGCTGACCTTCACGTCCCCGTAGAGGGAGCGCGACGCCGCTCCCGTCAGGTAGAGGAGGTCCTTGGCCCTGGTGACCCCCACGTAAAAGAGGCGCCGCTCCTCCTCCATGCTCTTCTCGCTCCCCATGCAGCGCAGGTGGGGGAAGACGCCGTCCTCCATGCCCACGATAAAGACCACCGGGAACTCCAGCCCCTTCGCGTTGTGCAGGGTCATGAGGGTGACCGCCCCCTCCTCCTCGTCGTAGAGGTCGATCTCCGCCACCAGTGAGGTCCGCTCCAAAAAGGCGTCCAGCCCCTCCCCGGGATGGGCGGCGAAGAATTCCGCGGCCGCGTTGAGCAGCTCCTCCAGGTTCTCCAGGCGGCCCTCGGCCTCGAAGGTCTTCTCCGCCCGCAGGGCCTCCAGGTAACCGCTTTTTTCCAGCACCTCGCGGAGGAACTCGGGGACCTCCACCTCTTCCCTGCGCACGGCCAATCCATGCATGAGCTCCACGAAGCGCGCCACCCTGGCCCGCGCGGCGGTCCCCAGGCCGGGAACCTCCTCCGCCTGCTGCAGGGCTTCCCACAGGGACAACCCCCCTTTCCTGGCATGGTTTTCCAGGTGAGCGAGGGTGGCGTCGCCGATGCCCCGGCGCGGCTCGTTGACGATGCGGCGCAGGCTCACCGCGTCCGAGGGGTTGAGGAGGAACTTGAGGTAGGCGAGTACGTCCTTGACCTCCTTGCGCTCGTAGAACTTGAAGCCCCCCACTATCTTGTAGGGTATCCCGAAACGCAGGAAGACTTCCTCGAAGGGCCGCGACTGGGCGTTGGTGCGGTAAAAGACGGCTATGTCGCGGTGGCGGTATCCCCTCTCCTCGAGGAGGCGGTTGATCTCCAGCGCCACGTAGGCCGTTTCCTCCATCCCCGAGGGGGCGAAAAGGTGCTTGATGGGCTCCCCTTCCTCCCGGTCGGTCCACAGGCTCTTCTCCTTGCGGCCGGGTATGCGGGAGACCACGTGGTTGGCAGCCTCCAGGATGACGCGCGTCGACCGGTAGTTCCTTTCCAGCCTCACCACCCTGGCATCCGGGAAGTCGCGCTCGAACTCCAGTATGTTGCGCAGGTCGGCACCGCGCCAGGAATAGATGCCCTGGTCGTCGTCGCCCACCACGCACAGGTTGCGGTGCCCTTCCGCGAGCAGCCTCACCAGGCGGTACTGCGCCGGGTTGGTGTCCTGGTACTCGTCCACGTTGACGTAGGCGAACCTCTCCTGATAATGGCGGAGCACGGCGGGGAAGAGCTCGAAGAGGGCGATGGCGTTGAGGAGAAGGTCGTCGAAATCCATGGCGTTGTTGCGGCGGAGCTGTTCCTGGTAGGACCCGTAAACCGACGAAACCACCTCCGTGAGATCGTCGTGTACCCTCTCCCTGTACGCGTCGGCGTCCACCATATCTATCTTCGCCTGTTCGATGCGGGAGCGGACCAGGCGCGGCGGGAAGCGCTTGATGTCCATGTCGTGGTCACGCATGACGCGATTGACCATGCGCAGCTGGTCCTCGTCGTCGTAGATGACGAAGTTCTTCCTGTAGCCCAGCCTCTCGGCCTCCCGCCTCAGGATGCGCGCGCAGGCAGCGTGGAAGGTGGAGATCCAGATGGAGGCCGCGCGCGGCCCTACCAGGCGGTGGATCCTTCCGCGCATCTCATCCGCCGCCTTGTTGGTGAAGGTTATGGCGAGGATCCTTCCGGGCTCCACCCCCCGCACCGCCGTCAGGAGGGCTACGCGGTAGGTGAGCACCCGCGTCTTGCCGCTTCCCGCCCCCGCCAGGATGAGCAGAGGGCCGTCGAAGCACAGCGCGGCCTCGCGCTGCTCGGGGTTTAACCCCTCCAGGATGGCCTTTTCCCTGCCGCTCATCACGACCGCTTCCTCTCCCCCGGCGCCGCGCCCGCCGCGCCGCCGCGACCTTTTGCCCCGCGCTCCGCACGCCTCCACCGCAAGCACCAGCTTACGCCGGCTACCCTGCCACCGCTCCGTCCCGCGCCCGCCCCATATCGATGACGCGCGCCATCATGCATCGCGCCATCATGCATATATTACAGGGAAACGACGTCGCGTTGGGCGGCCTACGCTGGCTTTCGACTCCCCGCCGGGAGAAGGGGCCCGCCATCAAGATGCGCGGGCCGGTGGTTCCCCGCGGTGGCGGGGGTTGCGCCGGCCATCATCCTGTGACATTATGTATACATAAAGTTTACATGTATGGCGCGGCTGCGCTTTCCGGCTACCGGATAGCGGGAGGAGGATTGCCGCCACGGGCGCGCGCACGTACTCCCTCTTCCCGCCAGAGAGAGGCCGGCAACGCGTGCATGAGGGGGTTCGTAAACGGGGTAGTCATGAGAAACGTCAACGTCATCGGCGTGGGCATGACCAAGTTCACCTCCCTGGAGGCACAACGGCCTTACGCGGAGATGGCCAGGGAAGCCGCCCTCGACGCCCTCAAGGCCGCCGGTGTCTCCAGTGGCGAGATAGGGCACGCTTACTGCGGGTGGGTGTATGCCGACAGTTGCGCCGGCCAGACGGCCCTCTACCAGATGGGCATGAGCGGGATTTCCATCTTCAACGTGAACAACGGCTGCGCCACGGGTTCGAACGCCCTCTACCTCGCCCGCCAGGCCGTGGGCACCGGCGCGGTGGAATGCGCGCTCGCCCTGGGCTTCGAGCACATACCGCTCGGTGCCCCGGAAGCGGCCTTCAACGACCACCCCGCGCCCATGTTCAAGTTCTTCGAGAAGCTGTGGACCTTCGCGCCGTTCGCGGAGGGGGCGGCTCCCGCGGACCAGCTCTTCGGGAGCGCAGGCCTCGAGTATAGGGAGAAATACGGCATAAAGGACGAGACCTTCGCCAAGATCTCCGTCAAGGCGCGCCGCCATGCCAAGTACAACGAGAGGGCCCTCTTCCGGGACCCGTTGACCGTTGAGGAGGTCCTCGCCTCGCCCGCTCAGACGCCCCCCCTCACCCGCCTGCAGTGCTGCCTGCCCGCCTGCGGGGCGGCCGCGGCGCTTGTCTGCTCGGACGAATTCGCGGCCAATCACGGCATAAAGAATCGGGTGCGCATCGTCGCCCAGTCGATGCTCACGGACTTCCCGAGCACCTGCAAGGGGAACAGCCCCATGCGCATCGCGGGCTATGACCTTACCAAGAACGCCGCCAAGGCGGCCTACGAGGAGGCTGGCATCGGGCCCGAGGACATCGACGTGGTCGAGCTCCACGATTGCTTCACCTCCAGCGAGCTCATCTCGTACGAGGCGCTCGGCCTCATCCCGGAGGGGACGGCGGAGAAGTTCATAGAGGACGGGGACAACACCTATGGGGGCAAGTACGTGATAAACCCCTCGGGAGGCCTGCTCTCCAGGGGCCACCCCCTGGGAGCCACCGGGCTTGCCCAATGCGCCGAGCTGGTGTGGCAGCTGCGCGGAGAGGCGGGCTTCCGCCAAGTGGAGGGCGCAAGGGTCGCCCTGCAGCACAACATCGGCCTCGGCAGCTGCGTGATCGTGACCATATACGGCAGGAACTGACCGGTTCCCAGGACCGCGCGACTTCCCCATCCCCCGAGGCGTGGAAGGGCAGAAACGGGCAGGCAAATGCAGTGCCGCATTCACGGGAGAGGTCGCGGACAACCCCCGAGAAGCGAAAGGAGCGGGAGGGAGCATGGATATGGAAGGCGGCGTTTCGCAAACGTTGTTATAATAGCATCCGGAAAATCCTCATACGCGGGGGATATTGCACGGGCCGGTTGATGACTGCCTCACAAAGGCGCGAACGGGAGTGGCGTTGAACGTCTTCGGCGATCTGCTCAAGGCCTACGCGGAAGGCAACCCGAACGGGTTGGCCGTCGTCTACGGCGCGAGGGAGATAACCTGGAGCCTGTTGAACGAGCGCGTGAACCGCCTGGCCAACTCCCTTTACGACCTCGGGATACGCAAGGGGGACAAGGGAGCCCTCATGTTCCACAACTGCCCCGAGTTCGTGGAATGCGCCTGCGCGCTGCAGAAGATAGGGGCCGTGCCCTCGCCGCTCAATTACCGCTTCGTGGGCAAGGAGATCGCTTTCCAGGTGGACCACTCCGACGCCAGGGTACTGTTCCTCGAGGATGCGTGGCTGGAAGAGGTGAAGGCGGCTATGCCCGACATGCCGAAGGTGGAGCATTACGTCGTCGTCGGGCGAGGAGAGGAAGGCATGATGGCCTACGAGGACCTGGTGGAGAAAGGCTCTCCGCTCGAACCCGCCGGCGAGGTGCAACCGGACGACGTCGCCACCCTTATCTACACGGGGGGGACCACCGGACTGCCCAAGGGGGTGATCACCACCTACCGCCACTACATGGAACACCTGGACGGCCTCCTGGCGGGATTGCTGGTAAACCTTCCCACCATCAGGATCCCGCCGGTGATCTTTCCGGTGCGCGGTGGCAGGGTGGTGGGCAAGATACTGGGCAGCAAGGCGTGCAATGCGCTCATCCGCTACCCGCCCGTAAGCCGTTTCATCGCAAAATCCGCTCCCG
>CAKZMC010000154.1 GCA_937128055.1 uncultured Actinomycetes bacterium
GAGCAGGAGGTCTTCATGGGGGAGTTCCCTCTCATGACGGACAAGGGCACCTTCATCATCAACGGCACGGAACGCGTGGTGGTGTCGCAGCTGGTCCGTTCCCCCGGCGTCTACTTCAGCAAGGAGCTGGACAAGGCGACGGACAAGGAGCTCTACTTCGCCAAGATCATACCCTCCCGCGGCGCATGGCTGGAGTTCGAGACCGACAAGCGGGACGTCATTGGGGTGAGAATCGACCGCAAGCGCCGCCAGCCGGCCACCGTGCTCCTGCGGGCCATGGGTTACGAGGACAAAGACCAGATACTATCCCTGTTCGACGGCTCCCCCCTCATCGAGGCCACCCTGGAGAGGGACCATACCACCAACCGCGATGAGGCCCTCATGGACATCTACCGCAAGCTGCGCCCCGGGGAGCCGCCCACAGCGGATTCGGCCTTGACGCTGTTGGAGAACCTCTTCTTCAACCGTAAACGGTACGACCTGGCAAAGGTGGGGCGTTACAAGCTGAACAAGAAACTGGGCCTCGACGTTCCCCTGGCGGTGACCGTGCTCACCTTCGAGGACATCGTGGAAACCATACGCTATCTCCTGCGTATCATGCCGGGGGAGATCGAGGAAGTGGATGACATCGACCACTTCGGCAACCGGCGCGTGCGCTCCGTGGGCGAGCTCATCCAGAACCAGGTGAGGATAGGGCTCTCCCGCATGGAGAGGGTGGTCAAGGAACGCATGACCACCCAGGACGCGGAGGCGATAACCCCCCAGAACCTTATAAACATCCGCCCCGTGGTGGCGGCCATCAAGGAGTTCTTCGGGTCCAGCCAGCTCTCGCAGTTCATGGACCAGACCAATCCCCTGGCGGGGCTCACCCACAAACGCCGCCTTTCCGCGCTGGGCCCCGGAGGGCTTTCGCGCGAGAGAGCGGGCTTCGAGGTCAGGGACGTGCATCCCTCCCATTACGGGCGCATGTGCCCCATCGAGACGCCGGAAGGCCCGAACATCGGGCTCATCGGCTCCCTGGCCACCTACGCCCGCGTCAACGAGTTCGGCTTCATCGAAACCCCCTACCGCAAGGTTGTCAAGGGGAGGGTTACCGACGAGATAGTCTTTCTCACCGCCGATGAGGAGGAGAGGTACGTCATCGCCCAGGCCAACGCGCCCATCGACAAGCGGGGGCGTTTCCTTGCGCCCACCATCCTCTGCCGTACCAAGGAGGCGGTGAAGGCGGTGCACCCGGATGAGGTGGACTACATGGACGTCTCCCCGCGGCAGATCGTTTCCGTGGCCACCGCCCTCATCCCCTTCCTGGAACACGACGACGCCAACCGCGCCCTCATGGGTTCCAACATGCAGCGGCAGGCGGTGCCCCTGCTGCGCTCGGAAGCCCCCCTCATCGGGACGGGCATGGAGTACAGGGCGGCCAAGGACACCGGTGACGTGCTCTGCGCCCGCGCGGCGGGCCTGGTCACCTACGTGGACGCGGACCGCATCGAGATAAAGCGCAAGGACGGGACGGTGGACGACTACAGGGTGGCCAAGTTCCGCCGCTCCAACCAGGGGACCTGCGTGAACCAGAAGCCCATCGTGGACGAGGGCGACCGCGTGGAAGAGGGCCAGGTGATAGCCGACGGCCCCTGCACCGACCACGGGGAGCTGGCCCTGGGCAAGAACCTCCTGGTGGCCTTCATGCCCTGGGAGGGCTACAACTACGAGGACGCTATCATCGTCTCCGAGCGCATGGTCTACGACGACGTGCTCTCCTCCATACACATCGAGGAGCACGAGACCGACGCCCGCGACACCAAGCTGGGGCCGGAGGAAATCACCCGGGATATCCCCAACGTGAGCGAGGATATGCTCAAGGACCTGGACGAGAGGGGAATCATCCGCGTGGGGGCGGAGGTGGGCCCCGGCGACATCCTGGTGGGCAAGGTGACCCCCAAGGGCGAGACGGAGCTCACCGCCGAGGAGAGGCTGCTGCGCGCCATCTTCGGCGAGAAGGCCAGGGAGGTGCGCAATACCTCGCTCAAGGTTCCCCACGGCGAGTCGGGCAAGGTGATCGACGTGAAGGTCTTCTCGAGGGGCGCAGGCGACGAGCTGCAGCCGGGGGTCAACGAGATGGTGCGCGTCTACGTGGCGCAGGTGCGCAAGATCTCCGACGGCGACAAGCTCGCCGGCCGCCACGGCAACAAGGGGGTCATCTCCAAGATCCTGCCTCTCGAGGATATGCCTTTCCTCGCGGACGGGACCCCGGTGGATGTCGTGCTCAACCCCCTGGGGGTTCCCTCGCGCATGAACATCGGCCAGATCCTGGAGACCCACCTGGGCTGGGCGGCCTATGAGGGTTGGCCCAGGAAGGGTAAGAACAGGGCGAACGGGCCGGTATACGTCGCCACCCCCGTCTTCGATGGCGCCAAGGAGGGCGAGATAGAGGAGGCGTTGCTGGAGGCCGGCCTGCCCGAGGACGGCAAGACCATCGTCTACGACGGCATAACCGGCGAGCCCTTCCACCAGCCCATCACCGTGGGCTACATATACATGATGAAGCTCCTGCACCTGGTGGACGACAAGATACACGCCCGCTCCACCGGCCCCTATTCCCTGGTGACTCAGCAGCCCCTGGGCGGCAAGGCGCAGTTCGGGGGCCAGAGGTTCGGGGAGATGGAGGTCTGGGCCCTGGAGGCCTACGGTTCCGCCTACACCCTGCAGGAGCTGCTCACCGTGAAATCGGATGACGTCATGGGCAGGGTGAAGGTCTACGAGGCCATCGTCAAGGGGGAGAACATCCCCGAGCCCGGCATACCGGAATCCTTCAAGGTGCTGGTCAAGGAGATGCAGGCGCTCTGCCTGAACGTGGAGGTCCTCTCGGAGACGGGCGAGGAGATCGAGATAAGGGAAACGGACGAGGACCTTTTGCGCACCGCCGAGGATCTGGGCATCGACCTGCGCACCGCATCGGCGGCGCTGCTTTCCACCCGCAGTGAGGACGAGCTCCTGGACGAGAGGCAGGAGGAGTTCTAGGAAAGCCGGAAATGGTGGGGACATCGGCAGGAAAGATCATGCGAGGAGGTTGATCCCTTGTTGGACGTCAATGACTTCGACAAGCTGAAGATCGGTCTGGCCACCGCCGACCAGATAAGGTCGTGGTCGCACGGGGAGGTGAAGAAGCCGGAGACCATCAACTACCGTACCCTGAAGCCGGAGAAGGACGGACTCTTCTGCGAGAAGATCTTCGGTCCCACCCGCGACTGGGAGTGCTACTGCGGCAAGTACAAGCGTGTGCGCTTCAAGGGCATCATCTGCGAGCGCTGCGGCGTGGAAGTGACACGCGCCAGGGTGCGGCGCGAGAGGATGGGGCACATAGAGCTGGCCGCCCCCGTGGCCCATATCTGGTATTTCAAGGGCGTCCCGTCCCGCATGGGCTACCTGCTGGACATAACCCCCAAGGACCTGGAGAAGATACTCTATTTCGCCTCCTATGTCGTCACCTTCGTGGACGAGGAAAAGAGGCATCGCGACCTTCCCCTCCTGGAGGAGGAGCTCAACGAGGAGATAGCGGAGATAGAGGAAACCACGCGGGAACGCATAGAGGAGCTGCGCGCCGCCGCGGAGGGCGAGGAAAAGCCCGCGGAGGAGGGCGAGGAGGCCGTCCCCAAGCTCAAGCCGCAGCAGTTGGAGAAGGAGATAAAATCCCTCGAGGAGAAGGCGAAGAAGAGGGTAGAGGAGCTGCAGCACATCTTCGAGGAATTCAAGGCCCTCGAGTACAAGCAGCTCGTCCCCGACGAGGTCCTCTTCCGGGAGATGCGCGAGCGGTACGGAGACTATTTCCGCGGGGGCATGGGAGCCGAGGCCATCCGGGAGATGCTGGCCAACGTGGACCTGGAAAGGGAAGCGGCGGAGCTGCGGGAGATCATCCGCACCTCCAAAGGACAGAAGAGGCAGCGGGCCACCAAGCGCCTGAAGGTGGTTTCCGCCTTCCTGAGCACCTCGAACGACCCCACGGCCATGGTGCTCACCTGCATACCGGTCATCCCCCCCGACCTGCGGCCCATGGTGCAACTGGACGGCGGCCGGTTCGCCACCTCCGACCTCAATGACCTCTACCGCAGGGTGATCAACCGCAACAACCGCCTGAAGAGGCTCCTGGACCTGGGAGCCCCGGAGATCATCGTCAACAACGAGAAGCGCATGCTGCAGGAAGCGGTGGACGCGCTCTTCGACAACGGGAGGCGTGGCCGGGCGGTAACGGGGCCGGGAAACCGCCCCCTTAAATCCCTCTCGGACATGCTCAAGGGGAAGCAGGGGCGCTTCCGCCAGAACCTGCTGGGCAAGAGGGTGGACTATTCCGGGCGCTCGGTCATCGTGGTGGGCCCCAACCTCAAGCTGCACCAGTGCGGGCTTCCCAAGCAGATGGCCCTGGAGCTCTTCAAGCCCTTCGTGATGAAGCTCCTGGTGGACAAGGATTACGCGCAGAACATAAAGAGCGCCAAGAGGATGGTGGAACGCCAGCGCCCGGAGGTTTGGGACGTGCTCGACGAGGTGATCAGGGAGCACCCCGTCCTCCTCAACCGCGCCCCAACCCTGCACCGCCTGGGCATTCAGGCCTTCGAGCCGGTTCTTGTAGAGGGCAAGGCCATCCAGATCCACCCCCTGGTTTGCACCGCCTTCAACGCGGACTTCGACGGCGACCAGATGGCGGTGCACCTGCCCCTCTCGAGCGAGGCGCAGGCAGAGTCGCGCGTGCTCATGCTCTCCGCCCACAATATCCTCTCTCCCGCCCACGGCAGGCCCATCACCACCCCCACCCAGGACATGGTGCTGGGGGCCTCCTACCTCACGGTGGTGAAGGAGGGAGAGCACGGGGAGGGCAAGGCCTTCTCCTCGCCCGAGGAAGCCATGATGGCCCACGAGTTCGGCGAGGTGGCCCTGCACGCTCCGGTGAAGGTCCGCATCCGTAAGAAGGCGCGGCCCGCGCGCATCATAGATACCTCCGTGGGGAGGGTCATCTTCAACACCGCCTTCCCGGACGACTACCCGTACGTCAACGAGGAGGTGAACAAGGCCATACTGCAGCGCATCGTCACCGAGGTGGCGGAGAAGTACGACACCGTACAGACGGCGGAGATCCTGGACAACATCAAGCGCCTCGGTTTCCACTACGCTACCAAGGCGGGGATAACCATCTCCATCTCCGACATCACCGTGCCCTCGGACAAGGACAGGATCCTCGAGGACCCGGAGGCGGAGGTGGAGAGGATAGAGGAGAACTACAAGCGCGGCCTCATCACCGACGAGGAGCGCCACCAGCGGGTGGTGGAGCTGTGGACGGAGGCGACGGACAGGGTCACCGAGGCCATGGAGAAAGCCTTCGACACCTTCAACCCCATCTTCCTCATGGCTAACTCCGGCGCGCGCGGCAACATAAAGCAGATCCGCCAGCTGGCCGGCATGCGGGGCCTGGTGGCCAACCCCAAGGGGGAGATCATCGACCGGCCCATCAAGTCCAATTTCCGCGAGGGGCTCACCGTCCTGGAGTACTTCATCTCCACCCACGGCGCGCGCAAGGGGCTGGCGGACACCGCCCTGAGGACGGCGGACTCGGGCTACCTGACGCGGCGCCTGGTGGACGTCTCGCAGGAGGTCATCGTGCGCGAGTACGACTGCGGGACGGATAAGGGGATCCCGGTCAAGGTACTCAACGCCCAGGGAGAGCTGAACACCTCCCTGGCGGGGCGCGTGGCCCAGGAGAGGGTGAAGCATCCCCGCACGAAGGAAGTGCTGCTTAAAAAGGGAGACGAGATAAACCTGTCCATGGTGGAAAGGCTTTCCAAGGTGGGCATCGAAGAGGTGAAGGTACGCTCGGTGATGACCTGCGAGTCGCGCTACGGCGTCTGCTGCCTCTGCTACGGGACCATGCTGGCTACGGGAAGGCTGGTGGAGATAGGGGAGGCGGTGGGCATCATCGCCGCCCAGTCCATCGGCGAGCCCGGGACCCAGCTCACCATGCGCACCTTCCATACCGGGGGCGTGGCGGGGGAGGACATCACCCACGGCCTGCCCAGGGTGGTGGAGCTCTTCGAGGCCCGCAAGCCCAAGGGGCAGGCGGTCATCGCGGATATCTCCGGGAAGGTGTCCATAGAGGAGTCGGAGCGCTCGCGCAAGATCACCGTTAAGGGGTCGGGCGATAAGGAGCGCGCCTACCAGGTGCCGCGGCGCGCGCGCCTGCGCGTGAGGGACGGCCAGGAGGTCTCGGCGGGAGACCAGCTCACCGAGGGCTCCATCAACCCCCACGATATCCTGCGCGTGCTGGGGCCCCAGGCGGCCCAGCTCTACCTGGTGCGCGAGGTCCAGGAGGTCTACAGGAGCCAGGGCGTGGACATACATGACAAGCACATCGAGCTCATCGTGCGCCAGATGGTGAAGAAGGTCGAGGTGGTGGACCCCGGCGACAGCGAACTTCTGCCCGGCGAGAAGGTGGACCGCAAGTATTTCGAGGAAGCGAACGAGGAAGTGGTGGCGCAGGGAGGGGAACCCGCCACCGCGCGCCAGATGCTGCTGGGCATCACCAAGGCTTCCCTGGCCACCGACTCCTTCCTCTCCGCGGCATCCTTCCAGGAAACGACGCGGGTGCTCACCGACGCCGCCATCTCGGGCCGGGTGGACCCGCTGCTGGGGCTCAAGGAGAACGTGATCATCGGCAAGCTCATTCCCGCGGGCACGGGCATGAGCCGCTACCGCAATATAAAGGTCAAGCCCAGGCACATGGGCATAAGCCTGCTCGAGGAGGTGGAATCCCTTACCGCCGCTTCCGCCAGGGGGGTGCAGCCCTCCGTAGAGGATATCCTGGGTGCCGGGTCAGGCGGGAAGGACCGGGAAGCGGATGAGGCGGTTGAGGAAGGCGAGGAATCAGCGGGGGACCGGCTGGAGGAATCCCAGTAAGTTGGCGGCGGGATGGCCAACGGCCCGGGGGAAGGCGGCCGGGGCTCCACGGGGCGCCGCGAGGTCGGCGGAGGGCAGCCGGTCGCGTTGACAGGCGCAAAAGGGTGATGGTAAACTTGCGGCTTGGTGCCGGTAAAAGACGGCAATAGGAAGATAATGGAAAACTCCACGAGGAGGAAGGCTTGCCGACCATAAACCAGTTGGTCCGCAAGGGCCGGGAGGAGAAGAGGAAGAACACCAAGACCCCCGCACTGCAGGGCTGTCCGCAGCGCCGGGGCGTCTGCACGCAGGTAAAGACCACTACCCCGAAGAAGCCCAATTCCGCCCTGCGCAAGATAGCAAGGGTGAGGCTGACGAACGGGACCGAGGTCACCACCTACATCCCCGGGATCGGCCACAACCTGCAGGAGCACTCCATCGTCCTGGTGAGGGGAGGCAGGGTGAAGGACCTCCCGGGGGTGCGCTACAAGATCATCCGGGGAACCCTGGACGCGGCCGGGGTTTCGGACCGCAAGCAGGCCAGGTCGCGTTACGGCACCAAGAAGAAGGCCGGGCTGTAGGGGCTTCGCGGGAGGAGACGGAGGAAGAGATGCCTAGGAAGGGGCCAGCACCGAAGAGGGATATACCGCCGGACACCAGGTATCACAGCGTGCTGGTAGAGCAGTACATCCGCAAGATCATGATGGAAGGCAAGAAGAGCAAGGCGGAGAAGATCGTCTACGGGGCCCTGGATATCCTGCGGGATAAGACGGGTAACGACCCCCTGGCGATCCTGCGCAAGGCCACCGACAACGTCAGACCCGTTTTGGAGGTAAGGTCGCGGCGGGTAGGAGGAGCGAGTTACCAGGTGCCGGTGGAGGTGCGCCCGCGGCGCAGCACGAGCCTGGCTATCCGCTGGATAGTCAACTACGCGCGGCAGCGCAAGGAGAAGACCATGATGGACCGGTTGGCGAACGAGCTGCTGGATGCGGCCAACGGCATAGGGGCCTCCATCAAGAGGAAAGAGGATCTGCACAAGATGGCGGAGGCAAACAAGGCCTTCGCCCATTATCGCTGGTGAGATGAGGGTAAAAACGACGGGAAGAGCGGAGAAACCGGCCTTGCACGAAGTGAGGTTTCCTCTCGAGAAGGTGCGCAACATCGGCATCATATCTCATATCGATGCCGGTAAGACAACCACCACGGAGAGGATACTCTTCTATACCGGCAGGACCTACAAGATGGGCGAGGTGCACGAAGGCTCGACGGTGATGGATTGGATGGTGCAGGAGCAGGAAAGGGGCATCACCATCACCAGCGCGGCCACCACCTGCTACTGGAGGGATTTTAGGATCAATATTATAGATACTCCCGGCCACGTGGACTTCACGGTAGAGGTAGAACGCTCCCTTCGCGTCCTGGACGGCGCCATAGCCATCCTGGACGGGGTGGCCGGCGTGGAGCCCCAGACCGAGACGGTGTGGAGGCAGGCCGACCATTACGGCGTGCCGCGCATCTGCTACGTGAACAAGATGGACAGGCCCGGGGCGGATTTCTTCGGCAGCCTGGAGATGATCGAGGAGAAGTTCGACACCAAGCCGGTGGCGGTGCAGGTGCCGGTGGGGCAGGAGGGAGGGTTCGCCGGATGCGTGGACCTCGTCCGCATGCAGGCCATCATCTACCGGGACGAGTTGGGGACCACCTGGGAGTGGGTGGAGGTGCCCGGGGAGCTGGCGGAGCTGGCCCAGCTCTACCGGCATGCCCTGCTGGAGGCGTGCGCCCACTACGACGACGAGATGCTCGAGAAATACCTCGAAGCCGAGGAGCTGGTCGCGGAGGAAGATATACGGCGCGCCCTGCGCAAGGGGGTGCTCAAGTGCGAATTGACCCCGGTGTTCTGCGGCGCATCGTTCCGCAACAAGGGGGTGCAGCCCCTCTTGGACGGGGTGGTCGACTACCTCCCCTCGCCCCTCGACGTCCCCCCGGTGGAGGGGGTCCAGATGGGCAAGGACAAGAGGGAGGTGAGGTTGCCTTCGGACGACGAGCCCTTCTCCGCCCTGGCCTTCAAGGTGGTGTCCGACCCCTACGTGGGAAGGCTCATCTATCTCCGGGTTTATTCGGGGACCCTGCGGTCGGGCTCCACGGTGCTCAACAGCACCCGGCACAGGAAGGAGCGCGTGGGAAGGCTTCTGCAGATGCACGCGAATCACCGTGAGGAGAGGGAGATGGTCTGTACGGGGGACATCATCGCCGCCGTGGGATTGAAGGAGACCTACACCGGCGACACGCTCTGTTCGGCGCACAGGCCCATACTCCTCGAGTCCATGGCTTTCCCGGAGCCGGTTATCTCCGTGGCCATCGAGCCCAGGACCAAGGCGGATCAGGATCGCTTGAGCGAGGCCATGGAGAGGATAGCAGACGAGGATCCCACCTTCCGGGTGAAGCTGGACCCGGAAACGGGACAGACCATCATCTCCGGCATGGGGGAGCTGCACTTGGAGATAATCGTGGACCGCCTGCTGCGCGAGTTCGGGGTAGGCGCCAACGTGGGACGCCCCCAGGTTTCCTACCGCGAGACCATATGCAGCAACGCCCGCGGCGTGGAGGGCAAGTTCATCCGGCAGACGGGCGGCAGGGGACAGTACGGGCACGTGGTCATCGACCTCGATCCCCTGCCGCGCGGCGAGGGCTTCGCTTTCGAGAACAAGGTGACGGGCAACGCCATCCCCAGGGAGTTCATCCCCGCCGTCGAGCAGGGGGTAACAGGGGCGCTCGAATTCGGGGTGCTGGCGGGCTACCCGGTGGTGGACGTAAAGGTCACCCTGAGGGGAGGCTCCTATCACGAGGTGGATTCCTCGGAACTGGCGTTCAAGGCCGCGGGCTCGGCCGCCTTCCAGGAAGCCCTACGCCGTGCCGATCCCGTGCTCCTCGAACCCATCATGAAGGTGCACATAAACGTCAGCGAGGAATATCTCGGGGACGTCATCTCGGATATCAACGCGCGGCGCGGCAAGCTGGAGGGCATGGAAACCAGGGGAAAGCAGCAGTCCATCGTCGCCCTCATCCCCCTGGCCGAAACCTTCGGGTACGCCACGGACCTGCGTTCCCTAAGCCAGGGAAGGGCCACCCACCACATGCAGTTCTCCCACTACAGCGAGGTGCCCCACAACCTTGCGGCGGAGATCATAAGGAGGATAAAGGGGGAATGAGGAGGATGGCCTCGCGGCGGAGTGCCGGGCGGCGGAAAAAGCGCCAAATGTTGGAAAAACGGTCTTGTCTGCAGGACCTTGGATGTCTAAAATAGGGAAGTTGTGTCCGAAAAGCGACACCAGCGGTTAGTTTAGGAGGAGGGTCAAAATGGCCAAGAAGAAGTTCGAGAGGACCAAGCCCCACGTCAACGTGGGCACCATAGGTCACGTGGA
>CAKZMC010000155.1 GCA_937128055.1 uncultured Actinomycetes bacterium
TTGCGGATGGCCAGCTCACCGCCGATGTCGAAACCGATGCAGGCCAGGGCCAGGTACGTGAAGTACACCAACCCCGCGAAGTTGTCGTCGTTGAAGATGCCGAGCAGCGACTTCCCCATTGCTATCCCCACCAGGATGTAGCCCACCACCATGGGGATCTTGTAACGGCGGCAGAGAAGGCCGGCGCCCCAGCCCAGCAGAAGGGCCAGGCCGACCATCATCATGGTGACATGCGGGCTGTTTGGGAGGATGTCCTTGAGCATCCTTTCAGCTCCCTCCGCCTTTCAGGCTCAGGTAGGCCCGGTTGAATTCCGCGAGCGAAGGGGCGAGGCGATCCCTCGACGCGGTGTCCATCTTGCGCAGTATGGACTGCAACAGACGCCTTCTCCGGGCGTTTACCCTCTGCACGAGGTCGCTGCCGTTCTCGGTGAGGGCTATCTCCACCCTGCGCCGATCGGAAGAGCCGGGCTCGCGGCGCAGCAACCCCTTGGTCTCCAGCCGTTCCAGGAGAAAAGTCACGGCGGGTGGGGATATGCCCAACATGCTGGCTATTTCCGCCGGCTTGCCCGTCAGGTTGGCGACCATGTCCAGGATGCGGAATTGGGGCGCCGTTATCTGTTCCCCGCCCTCCTGCAACAGCGCCTCCGCGAGGATATTCACCATGGCGCGCGAGGCATTGAGCAGGTTTTCCTCGATCTCAACGGGAACATTCCTGGCCTGCAATCTCCTCGCTCCTTACCGCCTGACGTGCACTGGGGGGGACCGCATACCCCTTCCAGCCACGGGTGCCTCTCCATCCACCTCGCATGATCTCTCCATCCACGCCGCATGATTATTAAATTAATAAATAATTAATAGCATAAAATAAGCTGGCCGCGCAACGGGTGGGGAACGACGGTGCATGCACGGCTGCCCGTCTGCAAGGGACCGGGCCTCGAGGGAAGCAACGGACCTTTCGTCCCGCATTGGCGGGATATGCGCTACCGGAGAGAGTCATTTCGCGGAATGCGGCGATATGGGGCAGCCACCTTCGCCGTCACGCAAGCGACGCGGCGGCCGGCAAGCCCCCTTAAGCCCGCTTACGTGTGGTTTCCGGAGGAGGCAGCCTTGGCGAGCGACCGCAAAGCCCGTGCAAGTAATGTGCGATCACGCAAAAAGCAGGCGTTCGCCAAGAGAATGGATTGGTGTCTTGAAAAGGCCCCTTCTTTATGTATAATAATGACCTACATTCTACGATTTCGGTAAACCGGCCTCGCAAGGACCGGTTCGCTTTTTCCGTCTTTGTTTTACGGGAAGTGAAGATAGCGACGAGGCGTTGACATCCGTCAATCAGCGCAGACGAGGGATGCGAGTGCAATAGTATGGTAAGCGCTCACCGGAGAGCACAGGCGGATCTGGTGCACTCGTTCCGGTTATAAGGGTCGCAACGGTGCCAGGAGGATGAGATGGCCAAGGTTAACCTGGACTTCGCGAAGGGGCTCCCGCGGGTGGAGGAGGCGGAAACGGTCATCGCCTGCTTCCAGTGCAGCGCCTGCGTGGCCGAATGCCCCGCGGCCGCCCATCCTCCCCGCTTCAACCCCCGTGACATCGTGCTCAAGGTCCTGCTGGGCCTGGAGGAGGAGCTCCTGCGGAAGGATTCCGTCGTATGGGACTGCGCTACCTGCTATACCTGCATGGAGAGGTGCCCCCAGGGGGTGCGCCCCATAGAGGTGATCACCGCCCTGAAGAACCTGCTGGCGGCGAGGGGCATGCTGCCCCCCGAGGCGGCGGCGGCGGAGAACATACGCCGCACCGACCGGGTCATAGTCCATTCGGAAGCGGTGGACCGCCACCGCAAGGAGCTGGGATTGCCCCATCTGAGCGCGGAGGGGAAGAGGATAGAAGAGGTAATGGGATGCAGGAATACGCCCTCTTCCTGGGATGCATGATCCCGATGAAGCTGCCCCAGATCGATGCGGCGGCGCGCGCGGCTTTTACCGGCCTGGGGGTAAAGGTTGAGGACGTGGAGGATTTCTCCTGCTGCCTGGAACCCTGGAATTTCAAGGGCACGGACCTGGCGGCCTGGTTGAAGGTGGCGGGCAGGAACCTGGCCGTGGCCGAGGCGCGGGGCATAGACATCCTCACCCTGTGCAACGGCTGCTCCGCGACCCTCATCGAGGCCGCGCACCTCATGCGGGACGGCCGGGCGGAGGCGGAGGAGGCACGAAAGGTCCTCTCCAAGGCCGGCTATAAAGATGACAACAAGGCCAAGGCCTCGCACGCGGTCACCTTCCTTTCCCGCGAGGTGGGGAAGGAGAAGGTGGAGAAGAGCTGCAAGCGCAGGCTCTCCGGCCTGAAGGTGGCCGTTCATTACGGTTGTCATCTACTGCGTCCCTCCGACGTCATGGAGCTGGACGACCCCTTCCAGCCCTCATTCCTCGACGAGCTCGTACGGGAAGCGGGGGCTGAGCCGGTCGAATGCCGGGGCACGATGTCTTGTTGCGGCAGCGCGGTGCTCGAACGAGGGGTTTCCCAGGCCATAGCGGAGGAAAAGCTCAAGGCAGTGGAAGAGGCGGAAGTCCATTGCGTCGTTGTCATCTGCCTCGCTTGCTTAGGCCAGTTCGACCTTGGGCAGGTGGAGCTGGGCCGAAAGGCAAAGAAGGAGGCCAGGAGGAAGCCCATCCCAGTTATACACTATTTTCAACTGCTGGTAATGACCCAGGGCGCAGAGGTCAAGAAGCTGGGCTTTAACCGGTATAAGGTGAAGGTGGACGATCTCCTGAAGGCGGTGGTCGCATGATCGAGGTGAGGATGCACGGACGGGGCGGACAGGGAGTGGTGGCCTCGGCGGAGATGCTCGCCGTTTCCGCCATCCGCGATGGCAAATACGCACAGGCCTTTCCCAGCTTCGGCCCGGAGCGAAGAGGGGCGCCTGTGGTAGCCTTCTGCCGCGTGGACGATCATACCATAATTACGCGGGAACCGATTTCTGTACCGGACGTGGTTGTGGTGCTGGACCCCACCGTGTTGCGGGCGGTCCAGGCGACTGCTGGCCTCAAGCCAGGCGGTAAGTTAGTGGTTAACACTTGCCTTCGGCCCGAGGAGCTGGCACGCGATCTCGGAGTGGGCGGGTGCACGGTGGCCACGGTGGATGCAAATAGGATAGCGCTGCAATTCATCGGGCAAGCTATCACCAATACCGCTATGCTGGGAGCGCTGCTCAAAGTAGAGCCGGTGGCAAGCCTGGAGGTCCTTTACGGCCTGTTGAGAGAGCGGTTCCCGGCGGTCGCTGATATGAACATCCAGGCATTGCAGGCAGCATACGATGAAACCAGTGTCGCTGAGTTTGTCATGGGGGATATTGTCATGGGGGATAAAAGGAAAAAACTAGTGACAGACCTTCCCACCTGGAGAACGATTGATCACGCGTGCATTGTCTTCGAACCAGGGAGCAGCGTGCAGTACTACACCGGCGACTGGCGCAGCATGCGCCCTGATTGGAATAGCGAGAAGTGCGTGAAGTGCGGGAAGTGCTGGATGTACTGTCCCGAAGCCGCTATCAACGTCGATGAGCACAGGGATTACAAGGTCGACTACGATTATTGCAAGGGCTGCGGAATCTGCGCGGAGGAATGCCCCTATGGAGTCATCGTAATGGTGGAGGAGTGTGAGTGAGATGGCAAGAATTGTGGGCATGGAAATCTCCGCCGCATGTTCCGAGGCAGTGACCCTTGCCGATGCGGACGTGATCGCCGCCTATCCCATCACCCCACAGACGCATATCGTGGAGCACCTCTCGGAGCAAGTGGCGGATGGTCGCCTGGACGCTGAGTACATAAACGTAGAATCGGAGCACTCCGCCATGTCCTGCTGCATCGGGGCAGCGGCGGCTGGGGCGCGCACCTTCACCGCCACTGCGGCACAAGGCCTGGCCCTTATGAGCGAAATGCTCTATATCGCCTCGGGTATGCGGCTGCCCATTGTCATGGCCCTGGTAACGCGCACCCTTTCCGCTCCCCTCTCTATATGGGGTGATCAGAGTGACATCATGAGTGTGCGCGATTGCGGATGGATCGTTCTCTTCGCCGAGAACGGTCAGGAGGTTTACGACATGACTTTACAGGCCTTCCGCATCGCCGAAGACGAAAGGGTTATCTTCCCCGTGATGGTGTGCCTGGACGGATTCCATCTGAGCCACGTCATTGAGCCTGTTGAGATTTTGGACAGGGCGGAAATCGCACCTTTTTTGCCACCTTATAAGCCTAAATACCGCTTGGATCCCCACAACGTGCTTACCATGGGTGCGTTTGCTATGCCCGAGTACTTCTCTGAGATCAAGAAGAGGCAGGACGAGGAACTCGTGTCTTCCTATCATGTCATCCTCGAGGTCTGGAGGGAGTGGGAGGAAAGGTTCGGTCGGCACTACGAACCACTGAACCCCTACCGGGTGGATGACGCGGAAGTGGTGGTGGTCATTGCGGGCACCTTTGCTGGCACGGCGCGCGTTGCGGTAGATAGGTTGCGCGAAAAGGGAATCAAGGCCGGCCTGGCCTCCCTCAAGCTGTGGAGGCCTTTCCCTCGTGATGATATCAAACGCCTTTTCGCAAGGCGCCGGGTGCTCACAGTGGTGGATCGGGCTCTCTCGGTGGGAGGGGCGGGCGGACCCGTGGCCAACGAGCTGCGCGCCGCCTTCTACCACGAAGATGGTCGACCGTGGGTAGCGAGCTTCGTTGCAGGACTTTCCGGGCGTGATATCCTTGCCGAAGATTTTGTGGAGATGGTTGAAAGATCGCTGGAATATGCGAAGAAGGGGGAGTTCCCGCCATACGAGATGTACGGGGTGAGAGAGTGATGGACATGGAACAGTCGCGACAGAAGAGGTCCTTCGCACCGCGAGCCCTTCCGCACGAGGAGTACTTTGCTCCCGGACATCGGGGCTGCCAGGGGTGCGGTCCAGCGCTGGCCTTCCGCCATATCCTCAAGGCGTTGGGGCCCAACACGGTGGTCGCCGAGGCAACGGGATGCGGAGAGATCATCTCCAGCCCATACCCACAGTCGTCGTGGCGGGTTCCCTGGATCCATACCGCCTTCGAGAACACGGCGGCCACGGCGGCGGGGATCGAGGTGGCCTACAAGGTTCTCATGCGGAAGGGACGCATTCCGGAGGAGCGCATCAACGTGGTGGCCATGGCGGGGGATGGCGGCACGGGCGATATCGGCCTGCAGGCCCTCTCCGGTGCCCTGGAACGCGGCCACGACTTTATATACGTTTGCTACGACAACGAAGCCTATATGAACACGGGGATGCAACGTTCCGGCTTGACCCCCTTCGGGGCTTTCACCACGACCAGCCCGGCAGGCAAGGTTTCCAAGGGCCAGTCCACCTGGAAGAAAGACGTTCCGGCGATAGCTGCGGCCCACCATATACCGTACGTGGCCACGGCTTGCATCAGCTACATGAGCGATCTTTACAGGAAGATTTTAAGGGCGGCGGAAGCAAGAGGCCCGGCTTACTTGCATGTCCTTGCCCCCTGCCCCACGGGCTGGCGCTATCCATCCGAGAAGACTATCGAAATCGGACGCATGGCGGTTAGATCGGGCGTCTTCAACCTCTACGAGATAGTGGATGGTAAGAAAAGGCTTACCGTAAAGGTGCGTGAACGGTTGCCGGTGAGCGAGTACATAAAGGCCCAAGGCAGGTTCCGCCACCTGACCGATGAGGATATCGCGTACATCCAGCGGCGAGTGTACGAGGAGTACGAGGCGCTGCTGGCCGAGGCAGCCCAGATATGAGCGAAGCCTGGAATGATAATGAACGGACACCTCCGAACAATTAGATGTAGCCATTAGACCTAATTGAAAGGAGGCGTCCTATGAGTAAAGTGTATGTCGGACTGGAGCTGGGAGCAAGCGATTGCTGGGTGACGGTAGGAGACGAGAAGGGAAAGGTCTTGGCGCACCGTAAGATCGCGACCACGGAGGCCAACCTCATCTCCCTGGCAGAGGGCCTCGGGAAGGAGGCCCTGTTGCTCATGGAGGAGTGCGATCTCGCCCTGTGGGCGAGGAGGGTACTGCTGCCCCATGTCGGGGAGGTGGCGGTATCGGACCCCAAGCGCAACGCCTGGATCTACCGGGACTCGCGCGGGAACGACAAGATCGACTCCCGTAAGCTGGCGGAGATAGCCAAGCTGGGGGCCTATCTCCCCGTCTGGCACGGCTACGAGCAAAAGATGGAGGAGCTCCGCCTGGCGGTTGGGGTCTACGGGAGGCTGCGGGGGGACGTGGCCAGGCAGAAGAACCGCATCAAGGCCAAGCTGCGCCGGCAGGGGATCCTCCGGAAAGGGCAGGGGGCCTACGGGGCGCGGGAGAGGCAGGAGGCCCTCTCCCTC
This sequence comes from uncultured Actinomycetes bacterium, assembly GCA_937128055.1. Lineage (GTDB taxonomy): Bacteria > Actinomycetota > Geothermincolia > Geothermincolales > RBG-13-55-18 > JACIXC01. The sequence goes on from CAKZMC010000155.1 coordinate 6,369, forward strand.
ATAGAGAGCCCGACCCTGCGCCAGATCGTAGCCTCCGACTATGAGGTCCTGGACTTCCTCTGCTCCAGGCAGACGGCGGCCCGGACCCGCTTCATCCGCCTGGCCCAAGACATCCCCGTGGTGCGGGCCTTGCAGGAGATACCGGGAGTGGGGCCGTAAGTGGCGGCGGTCTTCTGCGCCTACGCGAAGAACCCCCACCGCTTCTCGAGGCGCTCCAAGCTCATCCGCTTCTCCCGCTTGGGGGTAACCCACTGCGTGAGCGCGGGAAAGCAGCTGAGGCGGGAGCACCTGGACCCGGCGGGGCACGGGGCGCTCGAGGACATCTCGCGCAAGGCCTTCCAAGGGGCCATGCGCGCAGGAGGGGACAACCTCTTCAAGCGCGCCTACGAGCAGGCCCTCGCGAGGGGCATCAGTCCCGATCACGCCAGGCT
>CAKZMC010000156.1 GCA_937128055.1 uncultured Actinomycetes bacterium
TCCTTCTTCCGGCCCGGGACGCCGTGCAGTGGTCTCGCTCCGCAGGCTGCGCTGCGACCGACTCGGCCGTTCCCGGGCAAGTCGGGCGGAGATCCCTCCTTCTTCCGGGCCGGGGGTGGTTCGGTTTTGACAAGGGCCGTGCGGATGGCCTCGCGGTTATCACCACTAATTTCCTCAAGGGAAGGGGACACATCATCGATGTTAAGATATGGGCACGGAAAGGCAAGGAAGCGAGGACACGAAGGCAGCGCGTGGAGGATGGGAGCACGGACAGTGGCAGGAGATTACGATGTGGTAATCGTGGGGGCGGGACCGGCGGGCATCTTCGCCGCCCTGGAGTTGGTGAAACGGGACGGCGTGCGCGTGCTCATGCTGGAAAAGGGCCCGGACATCGAAAAGCGGGAATGTCCCGCTCGCGTCGGGAAGTGCAAGAAGTGCGAGACCTGCGCCATCACCAGCGGTTGGGGAGGCGCCGGCGCCTTCAGCGACGGCAAGCTCTCCCTCAGCCCCGAGGTGGGGGGATGGCTGCCGGAATACGTGGGGACGCGCATGCTGCGCGAGCTCATCGAGCGCGTGGACCAGCTCTACCTGGAATTTGGGGCCCCGCAAAAGGTTTACGGCGAGGAGGGTGAAAGGGTGGAGGCCTGGAAGAGGAAAGCCGTGCTCTCCAACCTCATCCTCACCCCCTGCCCCTTCCGCCACTTGGGAACGGAACGCTGCCGCGAGCTCCTCATAAAGATGCACGATTTCCTCCGGGACAAGGTGGAGATCCGCACGAAAAGCCAGGTGGGGTCGGTGCTCGTCTCCGGCGGGAGAGCGGCGGGAGTCCGGCTCTCCACCGGCAAGGAGATAAAGGCGCCCAACGTCATCGTAGCCCCAGGACGGGAGGGGGCGGACTGGCTGGTGGGCGAGATGGGCAGGCTGGGGGTGCCGGTGCAGAATAACCAGGTGGACATAGGCCTGCGGGTGGAGGTCCCCGCGCCGCTCCTCGAGCCCCTCACCGACGATCTCTACGAGCCGAAGATCCATTACTTCAGCAAGCGCTTCGAGGACCGCGTGCGCGTCTTCTGCATGAACCCCTATGGGCAGGTTTGCGTGGAGCGCTACGGCGACGTGCTCACCGTGAACGGCCACAGCTACGCGGAGCGGCGCACGGAGAACTCGAACTTCGCGCTTCTGGTGAGCACCACCTTCACCG
>CAKZMC010000157.1 GCA_937128055.1 uncultured Actinomycetes bacterium
TTCATGGACACCTCCTTGCTCTGCTTCTTTTACTACAAAGCAAGTATAGGGGGTGTCCACCATGTTTCTGAACCTGGGCACGAGGCTGAGGCACCTAAGCCGTTCGCCGATCTGGAGGTTGCGGGTCAGGTCTTTTCTATGTCCAGGATCACCCTCATGGGGCCGGTCATGTAGTGAAGAAAGTGGCGCAGGGGAGCGGTCATATTCACGCCGAAGGTGATCTCCATGCTGATCCCACCCGTCTTTCGCTTTATGGCCGTCACCAGGGGATCCCCGACGGACACCCGGTCGCCAAGATCCTGGAAACGTGCGTCAACCACCTCTATTTCCAAGAAGAATATGTTGAGCACCCTCCCGTCCGCCGTGGCGTAATAGCTCTGGGCCAGCGGGGGATCCGGGAGTCGCTGCCGTCCCTGTTCCTGAAACGGCACGCGATCCGGTAATAGTCCCCGTGGTCCGACCAGCTCACCTCGACCAACTGCATTCCGCCACCGGGCGGGAAATTCAGCGACTGGGTCTCGTTGCTGAAGGCGGCCTCCGCCGTTTCCTCTTCCCTGGCTTCTTCCTCCTCCTCTTCTTCCTCTTCCGCTTCTTCCTCTTCTTCCCTTTCCGCCCTTTCGCCACCCGCGGTCTCTACCTCCTCCTCATGGGAAGGTTCTACGACGGTCTCTTTTCTTCCGCGGCTTGCTCCGCTTCGCCCGCCTTCTCCTTGCAACCGCAGCCCGTGACGAACAGGGAAGCTGAGCAGAGCGCCAGCGCGAGCAGAAGCGCCATCGCCGCAAGGATTTTCCTTTCCATGAGCCTCACCCCCTTTCCGCTGTAAACGACGACGACCTCCTGAAGATGCCGCACATGGACAATCCCCCTCGACGCACCCCAAAGCGAACGGCAGCGCCAATGGAGTCTTATAAAACCCTCTTAGTTCTCTCAGTTTTCCCTGGCCAGGTCCTTGCCGGTCGTCGGCCAGTGGAGCCCGGTGGGCGCGAGGCCCACGCTGCGCAGGGCGGCGTACTGGAAGGGCCAGTGGCGGCGCAGGATGGTCTCCGCCCTGGCGCGGGGGTCCGGGAAGGGCTGGCGGCTGGTCGCCAGGTAGATGACCTCGCGCAGTATGACCCCCTCCACCAGGGGGCGGTGCAGGCGGCGGTCCTCGCGGCTCACCTTCTCGTACAGGCCGTCCATCTCCACGATGATGGTGCCGGTGGAGGGAAAGGTATGCAGCAGGGGCGCCGGCGGCTTTTCGCCCTCGCCCGGCTCCCCTGCCTCCCCGGGCTTCCCGGGCTCCATGACCCCGCCGGTTTCCGCGGTCGATAGCGGTGAGGAGCCGCCTTCCCCGCTCCCCTCCAGGATTTCTTGAAGCGAGGTCTCGTCGGCCACCAAGGGTCTGCCGCGCAGGCGGGCTCGGAACCCCTCCGGCGTGACCACCTCGAGGCGGATGCCGGGGAGGAGAGGGGCGAAATCCCGCACTATGCGGCGCATGAGCCTCAGGATGTCGTCCCTCTGCACGCTCTTCTCACCTGCCCGCCGCAGCTTGGCCTTAGATTTCGTCTCCCCGATTTTCGTCTCCCCAATATTACTCTTGGCATCTCCACGGAGGGCTGTCAAGCACCCAGCGAAGCGGCGGGGAACGCGAAAGCCACCCGGTCGCGTTAAGGGCGAGCGGTATGGCGTCGGGCGAGGAGCGCCGGCGGGCCGGTGAGACAAGCATGTCGTACGTCGGCTACACGGGATGAAAATGAGGAACGATGGCCAGTCCCGTCTCCCTGCTGGGACAAGCGCATCTCCCCGCGTCAGGCAAGCCCCCTCTCCCGGGCGATGCGGTCCAGGGCTTCGTCGTAATCGAGGGGCGGGACCTCCGCGTCCTCCCTCTCGACGAGGGCCATGGCGTCCCGCGGGCAGGTGGAGATGCAGACCCCGCATCCGATGCACCTCTTGGGGTCGATCTCCACGTGCTCCTCGCCCTCCACCACCGCGTCCATGGGGCAGCGCTCCAGGCACGTCCCGCAGGCGTCGCACCCGTCGGGGTCCACGGCGCAACGGTAGTTGGAGTGTATGAAATCGGCGGGGTTGGGAAACATCTTCATATAGCGGAGGCTCGGGCAGCAGCAACTGCAGCATGAGCACACGAACCGTATGTTCTGGGCGTTGTCGGGCCTGAGCACCAGCCCCAGCTCCTCCGAGCGGTCCAGCAGCCGCAGCGCCTCCTCCACGCCGACCTTCCTGCCCGGCCAGCCGTTCTCCAGGTAGAAATCGATCATGTCGCCGAAGCCCATGCAGAGCTCCAGCGGGATGTCGCAGCGCTTGCCTAAAAGACCCTGCTGCTTGCGGCAGATGCACTCGGTGACCCCGATCATCTCCTGCCGCTTCACCAGTTCCCTGATGCGGTCATAGGTGGCGACCGCTGGGTTCGCATCCACCGCCGAAGCCACCGGCACGATCCGCATCTGGGGGGTCTTGATCCCCGCCCAGGACAGCCCGAGATAGGGGAAGTACTGCTCCACCAGCTCCGAGAATTCCCGGTCAATGAAGGCTCCCTGAAGCTCATAGATGCCCACGACGAACTGTTCGGCCCGGTAGAGCGGCTCTCCACTTTTTTTCTCCTGGTAGATCAGGCCCCTCCTGGCCATGGACGCGAGTTTCTCCGCCATCTCCCCCTCCTCCATGCCGCAGCGTTCGGCTATCGCCGCGGGGGGCTCCGGCTCCCTGGTCAAACAGAGGGTTATGCGTGCGTCCTCGGGGGTGAACAGCTTGCGCAGGATCTTCATCTCCACGCCGCTGTCTGTGGCCGGAAAGCCCCCCGGCAACTTGTCCAGGAACTCGCGCAGCTCCGTGTAAACGTCCTCGCCCACCCTGATCATCCCCTTTCGATGCCGCAATCCCGCGCTATCCCGACCTGCAAAGCCTTAAAGCCCGCCCCCTTCACTGCCCCCAAATCCCACGCGCGCCCCCTCGCTGTCCTCCATTATCCCCTTAAGCATCCACTTATGATAGATGTCGGCCCGGAAGGCCCCTCCCGTATAGAGACCCGCGGCTTCCTGTCCGCAGGTGACGCTGCGCGGCGGCAAGTCATGGTGACCGGTGACCACGAGGGCCCACCCGAAGGTAACGCTCGCAAGCGCCGAGGAAACCCCAAGCCGGTTAAAGCACGGGGTCCCGCCCGGAGGTAACGCTCACATCCGGTGGGTTGCAATGGTGCGGCCCGGGGGCCACGCCGGCTTTAGGGGCGGCGTCCTGAAGGCCGCGGAGGATCCTGTTGCTAGGGGGACGCACAACCGGAGCAGTGCCGGGGGCCTGCGGGCGCGAGGCCACGCATATGAGCATGGTGGGTGGAGGCATAGGCATCCATCCCTGTGGCGGGTCTCGGACGGGACGAGTGACGGCCACGCATGCGGGCACGGTAGCCGGGGACAGAGCCACCCGACCGCGCCCGAGCCCTCTATTTCAGGGCTCGATGGCCTGCAGGCCGTGCATGTAGGGGCGCAGGGCCTCGGGGATCTCCACGCTGCCGTCCTCTCGTTGGTAGTTCTCCAGGATGGCGGCCACCGTGCGCCCTATGGCCACCCCGGACCCGTTGAGGGTGTGCACGAAGCGCGCCTTGCCGCCTCCCGCGGGCCGGAAGCGGATGTCCGCGCGGCGGGCCTGGAAATCGGTGAAGTTGGAGCAGGAGGAGATCTCCTTGAACTCGCCGTAGGAAGGGAGCCAGACCTCCAGGTCGTAGCACTTGGAGGCGGCGAAGGAGAGGTCGCCGGTGGAGAGCACCACCACCCGGTAGGGGAGTCCCAGGCGGCGCAGCACCTCCTCGGCGTTCATGGTAAGTCTTTCCAGCTCATCGAAGGAGGTCTCCGGGTGAACGAACTTCACCAGCTCCACCTTGTTGAACTGGTGCTGGCGGATGAGTCCACGGATGTCCTTGCCGTAGGAACCCGCCTCGCGGCGGAAGCAGGGGGTGTAGGCGCAGTAGTAAACGGGCAGGTCCTCCTCCCGCAGCACCTCCTCCCGGTGGACGTTGGTGACCGGGACCTCCGCAGTGGGGATGAGGTAGAGGACGTCGTCGCGGCAGCGGTACATCTCCGCCTCCAGCTTGGGGAGCTGGCCGGTGGCGAACATGCTCGCCTCGTTGACCAGGATGGGCGGGAAGACCTCGGTGTAGCCGTGCTCGCGGGTGTGCAGGTCGAGCATGAAGTTTATCAGCGCCCGTTCCAGCAGCGCCCCCACGCCGCGCAGCAGGGTGAAGCGCGACTCGGCGATCTTCACCCCCCGCTGGAAATCGAGGATGCCCAGCTGTTCCCCAATCTCCCAGTGAGGGAGGGGCGGGAAGGCGAAGGACGGCGGATCCCCCCACCTCCTCACCTCCTGGTTGCTGCTCTCGTCCGGACCCACCGGGACCGAGGGGTGGGGGAGGTTAGGGATGCGCACGAGGATATCGCGCATGGCCGTCTCGAGGGAGTCCGCCTCCGCCTCCAGGGCTTTGATCTCGTCGCTTAAGGCTCTCATCTCCGCGCGCAGCGCCGCGGGGTCCTCGCCCTTGCGCACAAGCTCCCCGATCCTCTTGTTCCCCTTCTTGTGGCGGGCCCGCCTCTCCTCCAGGTCCGCGAGCAGCCGCCTCCTCCTCCCGTCCAGCGCGAGGAGCTCGTCCAGGGGGACCTCCATCCCCCGGTCGGCCACGGCCTTCCTCACCAGGTCCACGTTTTCCCGCAAGAACTTGAGATCGAGCATGCTTTCCCTCTAAGCTCCAGGTCGCCTCGCGTAGTGCAGATGGCGCCTCCCGTCGACGCCCACCGCATTCCCTGCCCCTGGGAAGTTTTCCCTTCCCCCTTTCACGGTCCGGCCGGGCGATGCCGGATCATTACTTGTTTCTACCCTTCCTGACCCGACCCCTCCCATCCGCCCCGCGCCCACCCGCTCCTCCGGGCGGCTGACGCTCTCCGCCTCGCGCCACAGGAATCAGCAGAGGGCGGCAGCGGGGCTTCGGCCGTCCCGCCACACGGCGGGCGTCAGTCATCCCCTCCCTCCCCGGCATGGCGGGGATAGGATCCCAGGACCTTCACCCGTGGCAGCTTGCAGAGGAGGCATTTGAGGGCGGAGGCCACGACCTCGTCCTCCTCGTGCCCCTCGCAGTCGATGAAGAAGCAGTATTCGCCGAGCGTTTTCTTGGTTGGCCGGGACTCTATCTTGGTGAGGTTGATGTAGCGGTAGGCGAACTCCTGCAGGATCTGGAGGAGCATCCCGGGCCGGTCCTGGTGGATGAAGCAGACCAGCGAGGTCTTGTCGTTGCCGCTGGGCGGCACCTTCTCCTTTCCCAAGAGCACGAAGCGGGTGAGGTTCTCGGGGTGATCCTCCATGCCCTCGCAGAGCACTTCCAGGCCGTAGAGCTCGGCCGCCAGGGCGCTTCCCAAGGCGGCCAGCGGCTCCTCGGAATCGGCCACGCGTCGGGCCGCCTCCGAGGTGCTGTTGGCGGCCACCAGCTCCACGCCGGGAAGCAGCTTGATGAGGTGGCGCCGGCACTGCGCCGCCGCCTGGGGGTGGGAGACGACGCCGGCCACGTCCTGCAGGCGCACGCCCGGGCGGGCCAGGAGGCAATGCCTCACCGGGCAGACCTTCTCCCCCTGGATGAGAACCTCTTCCGCCTCGAAGGCGAGGCAGTCGAGGGTGGCGTTCACCGAACCTTCCAGGGAGTTCTCTATGGGCACCACCGCCTTGTCGGCCAGGTTGTCCTGCACGGCCAGGATAGTCTCCTCCACGGTGGGGAAGGGGATGGCGGCCTCGTATTCCAGGTTCTTCCAGCCAAGAAGGGCCTCTTCGCTGAAGGTGCCCTGCGGGCCGAGATAGGCTACGTTCCGGTAGGCAGCAGGAGGGCTCACATCACCCAAGACCCGTCATCCTCCCTGCGGGATTCGCCGCCCGCTTCCTCCACGGTCTGCATATCGAAGATCCTCTGCTCGCGGGCTTTCTTCGCCCTGATGAGGGGCGGCTTGACGTTCAGGGCCCTTTTCAGGGCCTCCGCTTCCTCCCTCGAGAGCACATGGGAGGATCTGCCACCCTGTATCGCCTTGGCGTAGGTGCGGTTCTCGTTGCGCCCGTAGATGGAGGTGAAGATGACCCCGTCGCCGTTCTCGTCCAGCATGGCCGCGGAATAGCTGAGCTTGCCCCCCATGTCCTCGAAGGCGTCGAAACGCACCACCGCCACCCTTTGCAGGGCCCCTGCCAGGACCTCGGTCAGGTATTCCTTCTGGGCTGCCTGCTCGCCCAGCCTTTCATAGATGTCCTCTATCTGCAGGGCCTGCGAGGCGACCTTCTCCACCAGGCTGGACCCCTCCGCCCCCCTTTTCAGAATGGCGATGTTGCGGCGCAGGAGACTCAACTGGCGGAAGAGCACGAAGATGGCCGCGAAGAGCGCGAGCTCCCCCAGGAAAAGCAGGAAGATCAAGACCCCGGCGTTGTCCCGTAAAGTATCCAAACCAGTGCTCCTCCTTTCCACCAAAGGATACCATATTCACCGTAAAATGAGTGTTATACTCAAGAAAAGGCGTGATGCGTGCATGGATGAAGAAATCGGACGGAAGTTTCGGGGGCTGCAGGAGCTACTCGCGTCATTCCCTTCCGCCCTGGTCTCCTTCTCGGGAGGCGTGGACTCCACGCTCCTCAGCTTCCTCGCCCACCGCGAGCTCGGCGACCGCATGCGGGCGGTCATCCTCTCCTCTCCCCTCATGCCACCGCGAGAACTCGAGAGGGCGGTGGACGTCGCGGCGACCCTGGGCTTTCCCTGCAGGGTGGAGGAAACGGATCCCCTCTCCGTGCCGGGCTTAGCGGCGAACCCTCGCGAACGCTGTTACCTGTGCAAGAAACATCTTCTCGGGCGCCTGAGAGACCTGGCGGTGGAGATGGGCCTCGCCGCCGTGCTCGACGGCTCACACCGCGGTGACGCCCTGTCCCGGCGCCCCGGCGAGAGGGCTCTGCGGGAGGAGGGCGCCGTAAGCCCCCTTAAAGAGGTGGGGTTGAGCAAGGCGGAGGTGCGCGCCCTGGCCGAGCACTGCGGCCTGCCCAACTGGGACGCGCCCTCACGCCCCTGCCTGGCCACGCGCTTCCCCTACGGCACGGAGCTCGCGCCGGGGATCATACGCAGGGTGGACGCCGCCGAGGAATGGCTGGAGGGCATGGGGCTGCGCGAACTGCGCGTGAGGGTGGACGGGCCGGACTGGGCGCGCATCGAAGCGGGGCGGGAGGAGGCGCGGCTGCTCGAGGGGAAGGAAAGGAGAGAACGCCTGGTGAAGAAGTTCAGGGAGCTGGGCTTCCGCCGCGTCGACCTGGACCTTGAGGGCTATCGCAGCGGCAGCATGGACGAGGCGTGCCGCGGCAGACGTGTGCTGAGGCTGTATGATGCTCTTGCATGAGGTTCTCGCGGGAAGACCTTGCACGAGGCCCCGGCATGAAGACCTTGCACGAGGCGGGCGGGAAGCGGTGAGCTTGCTTCTCTCCCGGAAAAGCGAACCTGCAAGGGCCAAGCGGTGAAAGGCTTGCGCATGAAGACGCTCTACCTCGACGCTTTCGCCGGCATAAGCGGTGACATGATGCTGGGGGTCCTCGTGGATCTCGGCGTCCCCGTCGATATCTTCCGGGAAACGGCCTCCGCCCTGGGACTCGGCGAGGTGGAGATCGTGGCCGCCAGGACGGAGCGCAAGGGCATCGGGGCGGCCAAGGTGCACGTGCGCGCCCCGGAGCGCGGCGTGGTCAGGACCTACGCCCACATCAAGGGCCTGATCGAAAAGAGCAAACTGACAGCCGGCGTCAAGGAGAGGAGCCAGCGGGTCTTCGCGCTCCTGGCGGAAGCCGAAAGCCGCATACACTCCCGCAATATCGAACACGTCCACTTCCACGAGCTGAGCAGCGCTGACACCCTGGTGGACGTGGTGGGAAGCGTACGGGGCCTGGAATACCTCGCGGTGGAGGAGCTCCTGTGCTCCCCCCTCCCCATGGGCACGGGCATGATCAAGACCAGCCACGGGATCTATCCCGTGCCGGCGCCCGCGGTCACGGAGATACTCAAGGATGTGCCCGTGTATTCCAGCGGCATACCCACGGAGATCGTGACCCCCACGGGGGCTGCCATCGTCGCGGCGCTGGCCGCCGACTTCTGCCTGCTTCCCCTGATGCGCGTGCAGGCCGTGGGCTACGGGGCCGGGGACCGGGAACTGGAGATACCCAATGTGCTGCGCGGCCTGCTGGGGGAAAGGGAAGTGCCGGCGCGGGGGCGCAGCCGCGAGAGGCGCCTGGTATTTTCTACCAATATAGACGACATGAACCCCGAGCTCTACCCCTACGTCGTGGAGAGGCTCTTCGAGGCGGGCGCGGAGGACGTCTGGCTCTATCCCATCCAGATGAAGAAGTCGCGGCCAGCGGTGACCCTGTGCATACTGGTGCCCCCCGCCCTCGAGGAGCAGATAAAGGAGGTCCTCTTCGCGGAAACCAAGACCCTGGGCATCCGCGTGGAGGAGGTGGACAAGGAGTACCTGGACCGCGAGATCATCGAGGTGGATACCGCCTTCGGGCAGATACGGGTGAAGCTGGCTTATCGGGAAGGCAGGCCGGTCAACATCGCCCCGGAATACGACGATTGCCGGCAGGCCGCGGTGAAGCACGGCGTGCCCTTGAAGGAGGTCTACGCCGCCGCCGAGGAAGCGGCGCGTTACCTGGTCTCCCGCGAGGAGGGCGGTCCGGAGAAAAAGGCGTGAAGGGACGGATAGGAGCGGTGCTGGAGGCAGGAGGCAGTCGGGCAGGACGCAGCCGAAAAGGAGGCAGTCGGGCAGGAGGTAACACGGCGTGTACATAGGTATCATCGGGGGCCAGTTCAGCAACGAGGAGGAGAACAGGATAGCCTACGAGGTCGGCAACCTCTTGGCCAGGCGAGGCGCCGTCATCGTGTGCGGCGGCCTGGGCGGGGTCATGGAGGCCGCCTGTAAGGGAGCCAAGGAGGGGGGTGGCACCACCATCGGCATCCTCCCCGGCCCCTTTCGGGGAGACGCCAACCCCTACGTGGACCATCCCATCGCCACCGACATGGGTCAGGCGCGCAACGCCATCATCGTGCGCAGCGCGGACGCGGTCATCGCGGTGGGCGGCGAATACGGGACGCTCTCCGAGATAGCCATGGCCCTGAAGATGGGCAAGAAGGTGGTGGCCATCTCGAGCTGGGAGATATCCCGGCAGGGTATGCCCGACGAGAAGATAGTCCGTGCCTCAAGCGCAGAGGGGGCGGTCGACGCGGTAATGGGCGCCGAGCGCTGACCGGAAGCCGCTTGGGCGCTGGATGCGGAAGCTTTTACAACGCCGACCGCGCGTCGCCCCTCAGCAGGCGGGCGAGGGGATCGTTTGCGAGGCGTGGGGCATGAGCAGGACCTTGCCTCCCGGCAAGGTATCCATGGCCTCTAGCAGCGCTTCCCGGATGCTGCGGTGTGGGACGATCCCGATGCGCTTCACCGTTTCGGGAGGGAGGCCGGAGACCAGCATCACCTTCCTGGCCTGGCGGCAGAGGAGCGCCGCCCGGAAGACCACGAAGCCGGCGACGGTGAAGGCTCGGCGCAGCTCCCTTTCCATCTCATCCACCCCACCCAGGTCGAACCAGCGCCGGAACTCGTAAGGCCCGAGCCCCTGGGAACACTCGCCTACCATGACGATGATGCCCTCGCCGTCGTCGCGCAGGGCCGCGCGCGCGTTGGCGTTGGACTGGAAGGCCTGGTAGAAGGTGAGGTCCATGGGATAGCCGCCGCGCGAGGCCACGACGATGTCCGCCTTAGCCGGGATCTCCACCCGGAAGGCCTGCGAGACGAAGCGGCACCCTTGCGCGTGCGCCTTCTCCAGGTCCCCGGCGAAGACGCCCAGGAAGTCGCCCTCCTCGCTGAGGGCCAGGTTGACGATGAAGCGGGGGCCGAGCAAGCGCGCCGCCTCCAGCATGTCCTCGTGCACAGGGTTCCCGGAGAGCACGCCCGGGCGCGCCCCGGGGTGAATGCCGCCTCCGGGAGTATCGCTCAGGGCGCGGCGGTGGTTGGCCAGGACGGTCTTCATGCCCGCCAATCCGGGGAGCACCGCCTTGCGCCCGCCCCCGTAGCCGGCGAAGGCGTGGGGCACGACGGCGCCGGTGAGGATGAGGTGGTCGGCTTCCAGCGCGTGCCGGTTCACCCACAGGGGAGTATCGAAGGAAGTTTTTCCCAGGTAGCGGAGGGACGCCTCGTCTCGGGCGTCGTGGCTCACTACGCGCACGTTCGGGGGGAAATCCTCCCCCAGGATCATTCTCACCTCCCGGTAGTTGGGAGGGGCGTGCGTCCCGTTGGCGATGATCACCGTGATATCGCGATCACGCACGCCGCAGCGGTTGAGGTGCGAGACGAGCATGGGCAGCCACACGCGGGCGCGCACCCACAGGCGGTGGAAGTCGGGGCACGCGATGGCCACCCGGTCACCTCCCCGCACCAGCTCCGCCAGGGGAGGGGAGCCGATGGGGCGCTCGAGCGCGCCGCGCAGGGCTCCTTCCAGGTCCCGCAGGGGATTCACCGCCGCCCCCTCCACCGTGCCAAGGTAAAGGTGGTCGGGCACCTCGAAGTCCTGCGTGCCGCGGCCGAATTCCCATGTGAATTTCATGGCCCTCAATCTACCAGATAGCATGCGCCGTGACCACCCGACTGCGCTTATTCACTACATGGTGGACACATTATCCCTATGCTTGTTCGAATCATACCAGCTATTAAGAAACTCCATGGGAGTGAGG
>CAKZMC010000158.1 GCA_937128055.1 uncultured Actinomycetes bacterium
GGCGATGTCCCCGACCTGGAAATAGGGGTTCGCGGCGCGGAAGAGGTCCAGGGCGTCACGGTAGGAGACGAAGGCGAAGCTGTCGGGGGCGGAGAGCGTCGGCTCGTATACGCCCACCACCTCGAAGGGCCTGTCCCTGAGCCTTACCGTGTCCCCCACCGCCGCCCCGAATTTCTCCGCCAAAGTGGATCCCAACACCACCTTGCCGCCGTCCCCGGGCTGCAGCACGCGCCCGCTCCCTATGTCGATAAGCCGCAGAAGGTCCTCCGCCCGCTCGAGGTCGGCTCCCACGATAAGTTCCGGGGTCCCGAAGCCGGTGCTCTCGTCGGAGAGGAGAAGCCCGAAGCCCGCCACCGCGCTCTTCACCCCGGGCACGGCTTCGATCTGCTCCACCTTGGAGAGATCCAGGTAGCGGTCGGAGCCGCCGAAGAGGCTGCTGCCGGCGGGGACCACGGAGATCTTGGAGGTGAACCAGGTCCTCGCCCCCTGTACCTGCTGGTTGAGGCGGGCGGAGAGCGCCCCCAGCACGGTGAGGGCGAAGATGCCCACCACGATGCCGAACACCGTGAGCAGGGTGCGGGCCTTGCGCCTCCACATGTTTCTCAGCACGTACTTGAACAGGGCTGCTCCTTTCCGGCACATGCCTCCCCGGGCCGTTCAGTGAGGCCGCAGCTTGGCTATCTCCGAGGATGCGGCGTCATGCAGGGCTACGCGGTAGGCGAAGAGCCCCATCCCGGTGGCGAGGAGCATCTCCCTTACCGGGCCCTGCAGTTCCTCCAGGGTCAACCAAGTCGTTTCCCTGATCTCGTCCTCGTCCTGGTGCGCCAGCTCTCCCCCGTCATGGAAGGCGGTGAAGACCAGGCTCCTCCAGTCCTCGACGGCGGGTCCGCAGGTGAAGCGGGCGTGGATGTGCAGGATGAAACGGTCCAGCGCGATCTCCAGGCCCGTCTCCTCGCGCGCCTCCCGGCGTGCCGCCTCCTCCAGCGGCTCGCCCGGGTTGGCGGCTCCCGAGGGAGCCCGGAAGGCGCCGGCCGGGAACATGTGCTTGGCGATGGCCGCGAACTCGCGGTAGTCGCGGTCGCGGAAAATGAAGAGGGTGATGTCGTGATTGCGGTCGTGCTTCTTGGAACCCCGCAGCATGACCATCTCTGGGGGGTTGATCTCGAAGCTCAGGGAGACGTGGCGGGGAGTCCCGTACCTCTCCTCCATCTCCCGGATCATCTCGTCCGTCACGTAATCCATGCCAACATCTTATACCCCCGCCCCCGCGGGGAAAAGCGCGCTCGTCATAGCGGGGGCGGCGGCGCCTTGCCGGTCCGCCGGGCTCCATTCCGCTCGCAAGAGGTTGAGGAGGGAGCGCGCCGCCTTTCAACTTGTGCCGCGCGGGTTATATAATTTCACATCATGAGAAGGATTTACATGGACCACGCGGCCACCACGCCCCTGCATCCCGCGGTGACGGAGGCCATGCTCCCCTTCCTGCGCGAGCGCTTCGGAAACCCCTCCAGCGTGTACGCGGAGGGCCGCGAGGTGCGCAAGGCGGTGGAGGAGGCGCGAGGCAAGGTGGCGCGGGCCATCGGCGCCGGCCCCGACGAGGTGTTCTTCACCAGCGGGGGCACGGAGGCCGACAACCTGGCCCTGTTGGGAGTGGCGCGCGCCCTGCGCGGCAGGGGCGACCACGTCATCACCACCGCGGTCGAGCATCACGCGGTCCTGGAACCCTGCCATTATCTGGAAAAGGAGGGTTACCGGGTGACCTACCTTCCCGTGGACGGGACGGGGATGGTGGACCCGGAGGAGGTGCGCAAGGCCATAACCCCCGCGACCATCCTGGTCTCGGTGATGCACGCCAACAACGAGGTGGGGACCGTGCAGCCCCTGGAGGAGATCTCCTCCCTCTGCCGGGAAGCGGGGGTTTATCTGCACAGCGACGCCGTGCAGACGGTGGGCGCCCTGGAAGTCGACGTGGATCACCTGGGGGTGGATCTCCTCTCCGTATCCGCCCACAAGCTGTACGGGCCCAAGGGGATCGGCTGCCTCTACGTGCGCCGGGGTGTGGAGATAGAGGCCGTCCTCCGGGGAGGGGGGCAGGAGAGGGGCATGCGCTCGGGGACGGAGAACGTGGCCGGCATAGCGGGTTTCGGTGTGGCCATGGAGCTGGCGGCGGCGGAATGGCGGGAGCGCTCCTCGCACGTGCGGCCCCTGCGCGACAGGCTGGTCGAAGGAATCCTGGGGGGCATACCTCACGTCAGGCTCAACGGCCACCCCTCCCTGCGGTTGCCGAACAACGCCAACTTCCTCTTCGACTACATAGAAGGGGAGGCCATCTGCCTGCGCCTCGATTTCCTGGGCATCGCCGCCTCCACCGGCTCCGCCTGCAGCTCCGAACGGGGGGAGGCCTCGCACGTGCTGCTGGCGCTGGGGATCCCTCCCGAGGAGGCGCACGGCAGCCTGCGCCTCACCCTGGGGCGCGACAACACCATGGAGGACGTGGACTATCTCCTGGAAAACATCCCCAAAGTGATAGAGGACCTGCGCGCCATGTCGCCCCTCTACCCGGGGCCTTGAGAAGGCGGGAGAATCGTGAGGCGTGGACGGCGAGCGCCTTCACGTGGCGGTCGTCCCGCGAAGGGGATGCGGCGCCCTCATACAACCGGCGCGAAGGGAAGACGGCTCGGGCGCCCGCGGCATGCAGGCGCAGTCTGTCGAATACCCTGGGGGGTATCAAAATTCAAGACCTGACCCCTTTATTCGTTGGAGGCGCGAGAGGGCTTCCTTGCTGTCCGGATTGAGCTCCAGCGCCTTGCGGTAGTCCTCGCGGGCGGAGGCGTAGTCCCCCTCGTCGTAGTAGAGGTCGCCGCGGTAGATGTAGGTGATGGCCACCTGCGGCTCCAGCTTTATGGCCCGCGTGAAGTCCTCCTTGGCCCTTTCGCGTTCCCCCTTGTAGCCGAAGAGCCTCCCGCGGTTGACGTAGCAGAGGTAGATATTGGGGTCGAACTCCAGGACCTGCGTGTATTCCTCGATGGCCGCGTCGACCTTGCCCTCCGAGGCGTGGATGGAGGCCAGGCTCAGGCGCATTAAGGCCAGGTTCACGTTAAAGAACTCTATGTCGAAGAGGTCGAAATCCTCGTCCATCCCTGTCTCTCGTCCTTCCTCGCGTCCTTCTTCGCATGCTCCGACCGTGGCTCCGAATATAGTATAGATACGCCGCGCCCGCTTTTAAAGCTGGCCGTGCCGCGAGAGCCCCGGGCACGCGGCGGCCTGTGATATAATTACTTCCTGAGGCGGGCGGGTCTAGCTCAGTTGGCAGAGCGCGAGCTTCCCAAGCTCGAGGTCGCGGGTTCGATCCCCGTGACCCGCTCCAGCAAGGCAAGCCGGGGTTCCCATCCCCGGCCTTATCATTAAGGCCACACCCCGGGGCCAAGGCCTTCCCCTTCTCGTCTCCTGCCGTCACCCAGCAATTGCTTGCTCCCAGCCCCCGTCCGGCATACGCTCTGCTCATGGGACGCTTCCTTTCAGCTAGGTACCGATATGACCCCGCCTGATTGTTCGGAGGCGTCCGTTCATCATCATTCCAGGCCTCAGATGTTGCCTTCCCACGTGACATTACCGCTTGACCGTCCCCGTAAACGGGAAAGGCGACACCCCGGGGCCTGACCCCAAGGTGTTGAGCCCCCAAGGCGTCGGCATTTGAGGCCTGGCCACGTTCTTTGGAACCGGGTGTATTGTGTCTGATAGGTGAGAGGAATACGATATCCATATATTCCACCGGGAATGTCTTCGGGGGAACGCCGCGAGTATCTTTGGAGGAATGATGATGCCGGTCGAAGGATATGTCGCATACCAGCGGAGAGAATTCTGCAGGGATGTGAGATGCCCGGTGCAGGTGGAGCTGGACGCGCTTGAGGAAGGATCAGCGGGCTATGAGGAGAAGAGGCTGGTCTGTAAGGAGCATTGCAGGTACACCGCCCATCAGTTTCACTATTGGCTGATCGAAAAGGGATATATTATTATTCGCCCGGAGAAGTAAGGCGATGTGGGCGTGGAGATCATGCGCGGGGGTAAATTCGCTGCAAACGGTGTCTTTAGATCTATTCACAGCGAGGAGGTCTTGAAATGCCGGACGCGGGAGGAATTCTTGAGGCGCGAGACGTATCCGAGATGAAAGCGGAACGCGTCGTGGCCGGAAAGGGCAAGCGCATATTGGGGGCCGAGCATATGGACTGGGGGATGAGGAACCGCCTGTCACGGCTGATCCAGGATGATGGCCACTGCTTCTTCATGCCCATCGACCACGGTTATTTCCAGGGGCCGACGCGTTGCCTGGAACGGCCGGGAGAAACGGTCCGCGACCTTCTCGCCTACTGCGACGCCCTCTTCGTGACCCGCGGGGTCCTGCGGAGCTGCATAGACCCGGACAGCGACATCCCCATCATCCTCCGCGTGTCGGGGGGGACCAGCGTGGTGGGGAAGGACCTTGCGGACGAGATCGTCACAACATCGATCGACGATATCGTAAGGCTGAACGTGTGCGCGGTGGGAGTGTCCGTGTTCATCGGCACCGATTACGAAAGGCAGTCCCTCGGCAATCTCAGCGCCATGGTGAACGAGTGCGAGAAGTACGGCATACCCGTGATGGCGGTGACCGCGGTCGGCAAGGAGCTCGAGAAGCGGGACGACCGCTACCTGAGCCTCTGTTGCCGCATCGTGGCGGAGCTCGGCGCGAAGGTGGTCAAGACCTACTGGTGCGAGAACTTCGAGAAGGTCACCAACGGCTGTCCCGTCCCGGTGGTGATGGCGGGCGGGCCGAAATGCGAGAGCGAGCTCGAGGTCTTCGAGTTCGTCTACGACGGGATGCAGAAGGGCGCCATCGGCGTGAACCTGGGAAGGAACGTGTGGCAGAACCCGGCGCCCGTCGCCATGGCGAGGGCCCTCCGCGCCATCATCCACGAAGGGGCGACGCCGCAAGAGGCGGCGGACATCTACGGGAAAGCGAAAGAGCGCTGAAACAAGGCGGCCGGACCTTGCGCGTAGCGAGATACTACAACAACAGGGACATCAGGATCGAGGAGATGCCGGTCCCGGACATCGGTCCGCGGGAGATGCTGGTCAAGGTCATGGCGAGCGGCATCTGCGGAAGCGATGTCATGGAATGGTACCGTATCCGGAAGGCCCCCCTGGTGCTGGGACACGAGATCGCCGGGGAGATCGTGAAGACCGGGGAGGAGGTCGACCGTTACCGGGTGGGTCAGCGGGTGTTCGTCTCACACCACATACCGTGCAACACGTGCAGGTACTGCCTCAGCGGGAACCACACGGCATGCGAGACGCTGCATACCACCAACTTCTTCCCCGGCGGGTTCGCCGAATACCTCCGCGTGCCGGAACTCAACGTGGACCGCGGCGTCTTCCCCCTCCCAGACGAGATGACCTATGAACAGGCCACCTTCATCGAGCCGCTCGCCTGCGTGGTGCGCGGCCAGAGGGCCGCCCGTCTCGAGGCGGGCGAGAGCGTGGTCGTGCTGGGGAGCGGCATCTCGGGGCTGCTGCACGTAGCCATGGCAAGGGCGCTCGGGGCGGGGCGCATAATCGCGACCGACATAAGCCGCTACCGCATGGACGCCGCGGAGCGCTTCG
>CAKZMC010000159.1 GCA_937128055.1 uncultured Actinomycetes bacterium
TTTAAGGTTCGCCCCGCCCGAGAGCGTTCTCCGTAACTCGGCGGTCCGCGGGCGGATAACGCTCCCCTGATCTCTTTGACGGCAGGCGCATCCCCACCGGTCTATGACGCATAGGCTACGCGCGCGGCCAATGCTCCTGCTCGACGGGCTTTCCCGCCCTCAAAGGCGCACCGGTATGCCCTTGCTTTTCAGGTACTCCTTGGCCTCCCGGATGCGGTATTCCCCGAAGTGGAAGATGGATGCCGCCAGCACCGCGTCGGCGCCCGCCTCGAGGATGACCTCCGCCAGGTGCTCCAGGTTCCCGGCCCCGCCGGAGGCGATCACCGGCAGGTTCACCGCGTCGACCACGGCCTTGGTGAGTGCGATGTCGTAGCCGTCCCGGGTTCCGTCCCTGTCCATGCTGGTAAGGAGGATCTCTCCGGCTCCCAGGGACTCCACCAGCCGCGCCCATTCCACCGCGTCCATGCCGGTGGGCTTCCTGCCGCCGTGCGTGAAAACCTCCCACGAGCCACTGGCTTTGCGCTTGGCGTCGATGGCGATCACCACGCACTGGGAGCCGAACTTCTCCGCCGCGGAGGAGATGAGGGAGGGGTTTTCCACGGCAGCCGTGTTCAGCGACACCTTGTCGGCGCCGGTTGCCAGCATGCGGCGTATGTCCCCCTTATCGCGGATGCCGCCCCCCACAGTAAAGGGGATGAAGACCTTTTCCGCCACCTTGGCCGCCATGTCGAAGACCAGCTCCCTGCCCTCGTGGGAGGCGGTTATGTCCAGGAAGACAAGCTCGTCCGCCCCCTCCCGGTCGTATACCGAGGCCAGCTCAACCGGGTCACCGGCGTCCCTCAGGCGCACGAAGTTGATGCCCTTTACCACCCTCCCCTTGTCGACGTCCAGGCAAGGGATTATACGCTTGGTATGCACGTTCTCTCCTTCCATTGATTACCATATGTTTTCCGCCCTGCGGAAGGGCGCCACTGCCTTCCTTCTCATTCCACTTCTTCCAGCTGCCTTATTTCCCGCATGGTCAACTTTCCCGCGTAAAGGGCCTTCCCGATCACCGCGCCTTCCACGCCGCGACAAGAAAGTCCCTTTAATCTTTGCAGTTCCTCGCGCCCGCTTATGCCGCCCGCGACGATGATCCCAATCCCCAGGTCAAGCAGTTCGGATGGAAAGGCCGTGCCTCCCGCGAGGGTCCCGTCCCTCCGTATGTCGGTATATATGAGCCGCTTGATACCGCACCGCATCAGACCCTGCAGCATCTCGGCAAGGCTTGTGTCCAGGGTCCTGGTCCACCCGTCCACCGCCACCCGGTTACCGCGGGCGTCGAGGCTGGGAAGCACCTTTTCGCCGAATAAGTCCACCATATCCGCCAGGAAGGAGGGGTCTGCGAGGGCGCGGGTCCCCAGGATGACGCGGCTGGCTCCCAGGCCCAACAGCCTCTCCACGTCTTCCCTCCTGCGCACGCCCCCTCCCACCTGCACGGGGACCTTCACCCTCCTGAGTATCTCCTCCACCGACTGCAGGTTGACCAACGCACCGCGGGCGGCGCCGTCCAGATCCACCACGTGCAGGTAGGAGGCGCCCTCGCTCTCCCAGCGCAGGGCCGTCTCCCACGGCCGCTCGCCGTAAACGGTCTCCCTCTCCATCTCCCCCCTCAGCAGGCGCACACACCTGCCGCCCTTGATATCCACTGCAGGATAAACGCGGAACAAGGTTACCCTCCTTTCGCGCACCAGCGTGCGAAGTTATCAAGGATGCGCAGTCCCGGCCGGGAGCTCTTTTCCGGGTGGAACTGGAAGGCCACCACGTTGTCGAAAGCCGCTCCCGAGGCGAAGATGAGGCCGTAATCGGTGGTGGTGAGCACATCCTCCTCCCTCTCCGGCTCCACGTAGTAGGAGTGTACGAAATAGAAGAAGGAGTCGTCTTCAATCCCCGCAAGAACGGGGTGGCTCCCGGCCATGCCGATGTCGTTCCAGCCCATGTGCGGCACCTTTACCCGGGCGGGGAACCTGGCCACTCGCCCCGGGAGCATGCCCAGGCCTCTCACGCCGGGGCTCTCCTCGCTGCTGTCGCAGAGCAGCTGATACCCCAGGCATATGCCCAGGAAGGGCCGGCCTTCCCGTATGGCCTCCTCGAGGACCGGCAGCAGGCCGCGCCCCCCCAGCTCGTTCATGGCGTCGCCGAAGGAACCAACCCCGGGGAGCACTATGCCCTCGGCCGCCGCTACCGTCGCGGGCTCCCCGCTGACCGTCGCGCGGTGCCCGAGAAAGGAAAACGCCTTCTCCACGCTGCGGAGGTTGCCCATGCCGTAGTCGACGATGACGATCAACGGATTCCCTTCCTACCAGCCATGGCGGATTCGCCGTCAGAGGCTTCCCTTGGTGGACGGCACTCCTCCGCCGCCCGCCTCCGCTTGGACCGCTTCCCGGAAAGCCCTTCCCAATCCCTTGAAGACGGCTTCCAGTATATGGTGGGGGTTCTCGCCGCTTACGACGCGCACGTGCATGGTCACTCCTGCCTGGTTCGCCAGCGCCTGCAGGAATTCCTTTACGGTCGTGGGATCGAATCCGGAGACGAGCTCCAGCGGCAAGTCCACCTTGTAGGTCAGGTGAGGCCTGCCGCTGAGATCCAGTGCGACCATGCACAGCGCCTCGTCCATGGGGAGCAGGCTCCAGCCGTAACGTCTCACTCCCGCCTTGTCGCCCAGCGCATCCTTCATGGCGGAGCCCAGACAGAGCCCCACGTCCTCGACCGTGTGGTGCTGGTCGACCTCCAGGTCTCCCCTGGCATCGAGCGCGAGGTCGAAGCCCGCGTGATAGGCGAGCAGGGTGAGCATGTGGTCGAAAAAGCCGATGCCCGTGGACACACGCACCTCGCCCTTCCCGTCCAGGTCAAGGTCCAGCCTTATCTCCGTCTCGCTGGTCTTCCTGTCATACGTCGCCCTGCGTAAAGCCATCCATACCACCTCTATCGGTAAATCCTTGTCCCGCCGGTCAAGCCCGGCCCCTTGCCCCCCTCGCCACCGTTTCACGGCGCCTCATGCCCATAGATGCGATGGCGCATGGCCTCAGCGTGGTTGATCAGCCCCTCCACCCGGGCCAGCGTTTCCACCAGGGGGCCAAGGTGGCGGTTCGCCTTGGGGTTCGAGAAGACGATATTGGTGCGTTTCAGGAAATCGTAGACGCCCAGGGGAGAGGCATAACGCGCCGCACCCTTGGTAGGAAGCACGTGATTCACCCCCACCGCATAATCTCCCAGGGCGACCGAGGAATCCGCCCCCAGGAAAACGGCGCCGGCGTTGTGTATGCCGGACAGAGTCCCCGTCACGTCCTCGGTGTTTATCACCAGGTGTTCGGGGGCCAGTATATCCACCAGGCGCGCTCCCTCCGCGAGGTCCCTCACCAGGACGGCGGTGGGTTCTGCCAGGCGGCCCGCCTCCCCGCCCAGGCACCGCGCGAGCGCCTTCTCCACGCGCCGGATCGTCTCCTCGCTCGTCGTTACCAGGCAGGCCCTGGCCCCTCCGCCGTGCTCCAGCTGCGCGGACATCTCCCATGCCAGGAGCTCCGCGTCGGCCGTCGCGTCCGCCAGCACGACCAGCTCGCTGGGGCCGGCAAGCATGTCTATGCCCACCCGGCCGAAGACCTCCTTCTTGGCCAGTGTGACGTAGATGTTTCCCGGCCCCACCACCTTCTCCACGGGTCGCACCGTCTCCGTCCCCAGGGCCAACGCCGCTATCGCCTGTGCGCCTCCCAACCTGTAGACCTCCCCGACCCCCAGGTGCTGCAGGGTGAAAAGGGTGTAGGGATTTACGTCCCCGTCACGGCCGGGAGGCACGCATACGGCTATCTCGTGCACCCCTGCGACCTTGGCCGGTATGACCGTCATCAGCGCCGTGCTGGGATAGGAGGCGCCGCCCCCGGGAACATATATCCCCACCCTGCCCAGGGGCCTGACCATCTGTCCGATGCGCGCGCCGTCCTCGGTATCCCAGAAGAGCGATTCCCAGGACTGCTTGCGGTGAAAGGTGGTTATCGACCTCGCGGCGGCGCGAACGGCGTCGGCGAATGAAGCGTCAACCCTTTCCCCCGCCTTCCGCAGCTCGCTTTCCGCGACGCGCAAACCCTTAGCGGAGAGGTCAACGCCGTCGAAGCGCCTGGTGAGCTCGCAAAGCGCCCGGTCGCCTTCCCTCGCCACCTGGGCGATGATAGCCCTCACTTCCTCCACGGGACCCTCGCCGGACCAGAAGTCCCAGCCCATGTCCTCGCGCACCCGCGCCAGGTCGGCATAATCCTCGCAGCGCCATACTTTCATTTCCCGTACCCCTCGCTGGACATGCTCTCTTTAAATAAAACGACCACTATCGTGGCTTTTCACACCATATTGTACCCTGAAGCGCATGTCTTAGGAACGTCTTCCTGTGCAGCGCGACAACGGCTTCCAAGGGAGCGAGCTCCACGGAAGGCCGGCGCCTGTCTTTCCCGAAGATCCATCACCGCAGGGTTATGCAATCTCCACCCAGGAGGGAGAGCACCTCGGCGTAGAGGGAGCCGTCCGGGCTCACGCGGAACTCCTGCGGCAGCTCGAAGACCCTGATGGCGCTGCAGCTCCTCAACTCGATGCGTACCGGGGTCTCTCCCGGATGCCTCTCCAGTATATCCCGCAGGCGGTCCATGACCTCCCTCTCCGCCTGTTCCGCCTCCAGCCTGATGTAGAGGTCGCACTCCTCCGGGCGCTTCAGGCGAGGCTCCGCCAGGTCCAGGGCGATCACCCGCACCGCCGTGGCCTCCTCGTCATGTTCCCCCGCCTCCACCCTCGCCTTGACGCAGATAACGCGGTCCTCCTCCAGCAGTTCCCTGTGCTGCGCGTAGAGCGCGGGGAAGACGGTCACCTCGACCCTGCCGGTGAGGTCCTCCAGGGCGAGAGTGGCCATGAGCTCTCCCTTGCGCGTTATACGCTGTGTCTTCTTGGTGATGATCCCGCCGATCCATTTCACCGTGCCGTCACCCAGCTCGGCGAGCTCCGCGATCTCGCTCTCCACGTGCCGGTCCAACGCCTCCTTTATCTGCATGAGGGGATGGTCGGTCACGTAGATACCGAGCATCTCCTTTTCGTATGAAAGCAGCTTGTCCTTGGGCAGCTCCTCCTCCATCGGCTGAGCCTCCATGAAGTCCGTCCCCTCCTCCTCCTCGTCGAAGAGGGAGTGTTGCCCTTCCTCGTACAGGCGTTGCTTATCCGCCGCCAGGTCGGCAACCCTTTCGTAGGTCTTGAGGAGGTGGTTCCTGGTAAGGCCCAGGTAATCGAAGGCCCCGCTCTTGATGAGGCTCTCCAGGGAACGCTTGTTCACCACCCCCTGGCCGATCCGGCGGCAGAAATCCTGCAGGGAACGGTAGGGGCCGCCCTCCCTGCGCACGCTGATTATCCTCTCGGCGGCGCTCTCCCCCAGGTTGCGCACCGCTGAAAGCCCGAAACGGATGCCCTCTTCCACGGGAGTAAACTCCTTGAAACTCTCGTTGATGTCCGGGGGGAGCACCCTGATACCCATCTTGCGGGACTCGTTCACGAAAATCTGCACCTTGTCCTTGTTGCCGGTGACGCTGGAAAGCAAGGCGGCCATGAACTCCTTCGGGTAATGGGCCTTCAGGTAAGCGGTCTGGTAGGATATTACGGCATAGGCGGTGGAGTGGCTCTTGTTGAACCCGTATTCCCCGAAGTGCTCTATCAGCCCGAAGAGCTTCTCCGCCATCCCTCGCTGGTAACCTTTCGCCACCATGCCTTCCACGAACTTCTCGCGGTGGAACTTCATCTCCTCCGCCTTGCTCTTGGCCACCACCGCGCGCAGGCCGTCGGCCTCTGACATGGAATAGCCGGCCAGCTCCACCGCCAGCTGCATGACCTGTTCCTGGTAGAGGATGATGCCCCTCGTCTGCTCCAGTATGGGCTCGAGGTCTTTATGCAGGTACCTCAAGGCCTTGCGCTCGTGGCGATGTTCCACGTAATCCTTGACCATGCCGCTGCGTAGGGGCCCGGGACGGTAGAGGGCCAGGACGGCCACGAGGTCCTCGAAGCGCTCCGGGCGCAGGTCCTGCAGGAGGGAACGCATGCCGAGGCTCTCCAGTTGGAAAACGCCCACCGTGTCGCCATGCTGCAGCAGCTCGAAGGTGTCCTCGTCATCGAGGGGGAGCTTGTCGAGATCGACCTGGATGCCGCGGGCATGCCGTATGTTATCCAGGGTGTCGCTGATGACGGTGAGGGTGCGCAACCCGAGGAAGTCCATCTTGAGCAGGCCGATGGCCTGTACGGCAGCCATGTCGTACTGGGTCACCACCTCCTCCTCGGCGCCGCGGCGCTGCAAGGGAGTATAGTTGGAGAGCTCGTCGTCGGCTATGACCACGCCGGCGGCGTGTATGGAATCCTGCCGGATGATGCCCTCCAGGTTGCGGGCCGTGTCTATGATGCGGCGCGCCAGCTCGTCCGTCTCGTAGACCTCGCGCAGCTCGGGCGAGGTCTCCAGCGCGGCCTCAAGGGTGATGTTCAGCCTCTCCGGCACCATCTTGGCCAGCCGGTCGACCTTGCCGTATTCCAGGTTGTAGACCCTGCCGGCGTCCCGGATGGCGGCGCGGGCGGCCATGGTCGAAAAGGTGACTATCTGGGCCACGCGGTCCTCGCCGTACTTGCGGCTCACGTACTCGATCACCTCGGGGCGCCGCTTGTAGCAGAAGTCGATGTCGATGTCCGGCATGGTGCGCCGCGACGGGTTAAGGAAGCGCTCGAAGAGGAGGCCGTAGCGTATGGGGTCGACGGTGGTGATGCCCAGGCAGTAGGAGACGAGGGAGCCCGCCGCCGAGCCCCTCCCGGGTCCCACGATGATCCCCTGCTCCTTGGCGTACTTGATGAAATCCCAGACGACGAGGAAGTAACCGGAAAAACCCATTTCGCGGATGACGGAGAGCTCGTAGCGCAGGCGCTCCTCAAGCGCCGGGGTAATCTCCTCGTACCTGCGGCGCAAGCCCTCCCAGGCCAGTTTCTCAAGGTAGCCGTCGAGGTCGTAACCCTCGGGTACCTGGTACTTGGGCAGCAAGTACCTGCCGAACTCGATCTCGACGTTGCAGCGCGCG
The DNA here is from genome assembly GCA_937128055.1 of uncultured Actinomycetes bacterium. Taxonomy (GTDB): domain Bacteria; phylum Actinomycetota; class Geothermincolia; order Geothermincolales; family RBG-13-55-18; genus JACIXC01. The sequence goes on from CAKZMC010000159.1 coordinate 7,113, forward strand.
GCGATCTCCACCGTGTTGGCGAGGGCCTCCGGCAGATCGCGGAACAGCTCGCACATCTCGTCGTAGCTCTTGAGGTAGAACTGGTCGTTGGAGAAGCGCAGGCGGTCCTCCTGTTCGAGGGTGGAATTGGTCTGTATGCACAGGAGCACGTCGTGGTGGATGTGGTCCTCCCTGCGCACGTAGTGCAGGTCGTTCGACGCCGCCAGGCCGATCCCCAGCTCCTTCCCTATCTGGACGAGGCCGGGGTTGATCTTCCTTTCCTCGGGGAGGGAATGGTCCATGATTTCAAGGAAGAAATTACCATCTCCGAAGATGGACAGGTACTCCGAGGCGACGCGCGACGCCCCCTCGTAATCGTCGGCGAGGAGGCGGCTTGCCAGCTCCCCCTTCACGCATGCGGAGAGGGCTATGATACCCTTGCCGTATTCGCGGAGGATCTCCTTGTCCATGCGCGGCCTGTAGTAGTAGCCCTCCATGTAGGAGAGGGTGACCAGCTTCATGAGGTTGCGGTAGCCGCTTTCGTTCTCGGCGAGCAACAGGAGGTGATGATGCGGCTCCTCCTTCACCGGCCGCCGCTCGAAGCGCGATCCCGGAGTCACGTACGCCTCCACCCCGATGATGGGTTTCAGGCCTGCCTCGATCGCCTGCTTATAGAAGGGGACGACGCCGTACATCGCGCCGTGATCGGTGATGGCCAGCGCCTCGAACCCCATCTCCCTGGCCGCCGAGACGAGTGCCGGGATGCGGGCGGCCCCGTCAAGCATGGAATATTCAGTATGGTTGTGCAGGTGCACGAAGGGTATAGCCAAAGGCAACCTCCGAAGTCCGCACGGTCCGGAGGGACCGGATCGCCGCTGATTATCCTTCCTTCGGCCTGACGCGCTTGCCGCCGGGTTTCTTATATCGCTTACCCACCCCGGCAGATGCGCCTCCCCCGCCGGCCCGCCGCTGGCGGACGGCGCGTGCCCCTCGGAAGGGGCCTCCCTTCGCGCGCAGAGCCGTTCTTGTCGGCGTATCTTGTCGGCGTAAGCTATTATAACTTTCGTTAGAGACATCGGCTCACCTTCCCTGGCCGTAGCGAAGGAGGAGGGCATGGAAATACGGCTGAGCTACACGGCGGTCAGCGCATACGAGAGATGCCCCCTTTCCTACCGCTACCAGTACGTGGACGGGCTGGAGCTGGAACCTTCCCCGCACCTATCCTTTGGGAGGAGCCTGCACGCCGCGCTGCAGAGGCTGTACTCGCGTGACGTGCCGGTCGCCCCCACGCTGGACGAGCTGCTGTCCTACCTCGACGACTGCTGGGATGCGGAGGGGTTCAAGGATCCCGAGGAGGAGCAAGCCTACCGGTCGCATGCCCGGGAGATCCTGCGTGCATACTACCGGCTGAACGTGGGCGAGTTCCGCCTGCCGGTGGCGGTGGAGCAGCGTTTCGAGGTCCCCATGGATGGCTATCTCCTGACGGGTGTGGTCGACCGGGTGGACAGGCACCCCGACGGCGCCTACGAGATAATCGACTACAAGACGAACCGCCGGCTTCCGGAGATCGCCAGGCTCCGCGATGACCTGCAACTCCCCATCTACCAGATAGCCAGCCAGGAGCTCTGGGGCATAACCCCGGCCAAGCTCACCTTCTATTACCTTTCCATGAACCAGAAGTTCACCACTCGACCCCTCGGCGAGGAGAGCCTCTCGCGGGTCAGGGAGAGGCTGCGGCGGGCGGCGGAGGCCATCGCTTCCGGCACTTTTCCTCCCGCGCCCAACCGGCTCTGCCCCTGGTGTTCGTTCCGGGACATCTGCCCGGCGAGCTCGCTCGTCTCGGATGCCTCGCAGGCACTGCATGCGCGCCGCCAGGCCCTGCTGAGACGCAAGGAGCGCCTGGATGAGCTGATCGCGGAGTTGGAGGCGGAGCTTGCTGGCCCGGAAGGGGAGCCGATGCCCTGATGGCGTCAATTAGCCCGCGCATGGTTCAGGGGCGGCGCCCTTCTCGTCACCGCCCCTGATGCCATGCGGAATCGCGGGAAAAATCTCGCGGCGCTTATACCCAGATTGTCAAATAGCCTCGGCCTCTTTATCGCTCTCGGGAAGGCGGGTGAAGGTCTGCGGCGGCATATAGCGGTACCGCCTCTCTCCCCCTTCCTCCACCGCTTCCAGGATACGCAGGTCCATGAGCTTTTCGGCCTGTTCCTGGACCACTCCGACCTCCCTCCCCGTCGCCTCTGCCAGGAAGGAGCAGCTGCAGACGAGGCCCGGGTTGCGGTGAAAGAGGGTGAGGAGCTCGATCCTTATCAGTCCCTCCGAGCATCCGTTCCCACGCCGATCCCTTTCTCCTCTTTGATGCCTGCGCATTGCATCCTCCTTTCTGTATATTTATCAGCAAAATATCTTGTATTTTTGAACTTTTTCCCGAAAGCGAGCGTTTTTGGGGGATGAAAGGTCCCTTTTGTGGGTGAATAGGGAACCTCGCATCGAAGCGCGTTGGGGGGGCCGGGGGCGCCGCCTTCATGCGGTTCCGCCGCCGCGAAGTATTCGCAGTGCCTCGCTCAGGTCCGGGGGCAAGGGGTCCTCGAAGGAGAGCTCGTCGTGGGTTACCGGGTGCGGAAAGGCCATGCGGTAGGCGTGCAGGAACTGGCGCTCGAGCCCCAGGTCGCGCTCGAGAACCCCCACCTTCCCGTAAACGCGGTCGCCCGCAACGGGATGTCCGATGTAGGAGAGGTGCACCCGGATCTGGTGCGTGCGCCCGGTGACCAGGTCCAGGTGCAGCAAGCACGCCCGGCCCCATTCCTCCACTACCTGGAAATGCGTTATCGACGGCCTGCCGCCGAAGGAGGTCACCGCCATCTTCTTGCGGTTGCGGAGGTCCCTTCCCACGGGCGCCTCCACGGTTCCCTGCCGGGACGCAGGCACCCCGTGCACCAGCGCCAGGTAGGACCTTCGCAGGCGGCGATCCTTGACCATCTCCTGGAGGGCGAGGTGGGCGCGGTCGTTCCTGGCAACCACCATGAGCCCGGACGTGTCCCTGTCCAGGCGGTGTACTATTCCCGGCCTGAGGACGCCCCCCATCCCGGAGAGACCGCCCAGGGCTCTCAGGAGGGCATTTACCAGCGTTCCGTCGGGGTGGCCGGCGGAGGGATGGACGACCATGCCCGCCGGCTTGGAGATCACCGCGATATCATCGTCCTGGTAGATGAGGCGCAGCGGCAGCTCCTGGGGGGCGGGTTCCTCCGCCTGCGGGTCCGGTATCTCCGCCTCCACCACCTCGCCGGGGCGCAGGCGGTGGTTCTTGGGCCGCACCACGCCATCCACCCTCACCGCTCCCTGCGCGATGAGGTGCTGTGCCCTGGTTCTGGTTAATCCCGCTCGCGCCACGAGAAAGGAGTCCAGGCGCACGCCCCGGTCATCGTCAGCGGCGGCAATCCTCAAGTAAGGCAAGCTAGCGAGCCTCCGGCAACAGCCTCCTGCGGAAGACAATCAGGCTTCCAGCGAGCAGGAAGGCTACCGCGCTGAGGACCTGGAAGAACAGGTTGGAATGCGGGTTTGTATGGTAACGGAAGAACTCGTTGATGAAGCGGGCGACGGCGTAAAGCAGCACGTAGCATGCCATCAACTCACCGCGGTAGCGGAACCTCTTGTACACGGAGAGGAGCAGCACGAATATGGCTAGGTCCATGAGGAGCTCGTAGATCTGGGTGGGATGAACGGGGTTGGCGGGCATCCCCATGTTCCACTGGGTCTTCGCCGGGAACGTCACCGCCCAGGGCAGGTTGGAGCTCTTGCCGAAGCAGCATCCGTTCAGGTAACAGCCGACCCTGGCGACGGCCATGGCTGCCGGCACCGCAAGCCCTCCGGAATCAAGCACTTCGCCCAGGGAAAGGCCGCGCAGCTTTACCACTGCGGCGGCCGCCAGCACGCCGAAGATGAAACCGCCGTAGAAGACCAGGCCTTCCACGTTCCAGAACTTCAGCGCCTCCCACCATCTGCCGGAGAACTCGCTCCAGTGACCGATGACGTAGAAGATCCTGGCGCCCACGATCCCGCCCACCGCGGCCGCCAGCACCAGCTCGAAAACCACGTAGGCGTCCACGAAACGCCTGCGAAGGTACCAGAAGCTGACCAGCATGCCCACGACGAAAGCCAGGGCAAGGAAGAAGCCGTAGGAGTGCACGGTCAGGGGTCCCAGTTTGAAAAGCTCGGGCCTCAACGGAACACCTTCTTTCCCCCTCTATCGCGGAGGAACGGCCTTCCCCGCCTACCCTCGATCCTGCATCACCCCGCCTCACGGGAATGATCGCCGTGCTCCTTCCACGTGTCCCTCAGGATCACGGCGATGGTGAAACAGACGCCAATGACGATGGCCGTGTCCGCGAGGTTGAAAACCGGCCAGAACCTTAGGTCGATGAAATCCACCACCTCGCCAAGGCAGATCCTGTCGATGATGTTACCCAGCGCCCCACCAATTATCAAGCCCACGGCCACCTGGAAGAACGCGCTCTCCGTCTTCCCCCACCTCCACAGGGCAAGGAGGAGCACGACGAAGATGGCGATGCTGGCCACAAAAAGCGCCGGGGACTTCCCGCGCAGGAGCCCGAACGCGGTGCCGGCGTTGCGCACCTGGCGCAGCAGGAACACCCACAGGTCTACGCTCTTTCCCACAGGCAAGAAGACCCTTACCAGTGCCTTGCTCGCCTGGTCCAGCCCCAGCACCAGGAGGGCGGAAAGGAATAGGGTCAGCGAAGGGCCTTTTCTTCTTTCTGCTTGCACAGGATACAGAGGTTGGCGTAGGGCAGCGCTTCCAGGCGCTCCTCGGGTATTTTTTCGCCGCATATCTCACAGATCCCGTAGGTACCCTCTTCGATGCGCGTCAGCGCCTCGTTCACGCGCTGCAGAATGTCCTTGACGTTTTCCGAAAGGGACAGGTCGCGCTCGCGCTCGAAGGTGCTGGTTCCGCTAGCGGCGTATTCCTCCTCGAAGGGCATCTCTCCCGTGAAATCAGACTGGGAAGCCATGAGGTTCCCCTGCTCGAGGTCGTGGTACTGCTTCTCCAGCATCGCCTTTTCCTTCATCAGTATCTTCTTGAAGGCGGCCAGTTTCCTTTTATTCATGGTCCCTCTCGTATCTCCCGTCTTCCGTCCGGCGTTTATCCATATTATTATGCACGATTCAACGGCTTAGACAAGACCGATCCACATCGCGCCCGCTTCACGCGCTGCGTGATAGCGGGATTCCGCATCCTGGGGTGTCTGCGGGAGGGCGCCTGGCTTCCGTGCCCTCTACCCAGCGGTCAACGCTACGGTCTAGCGGCGGCCTCAGCCGCGGCCGCCTCCCCACTCCATGACCACAGGGAGGCACCGGTCGCACAGGTCCGGGTATGCGGGGTCTTCGCCCACCGAGGCCCGGAAGTTCCAACAGCGGGCGCACTTCGACCCCGCCGCTCTCCTTACCGCCACCTCCACCTCACCGGCCCCTCCGTAGTCCACATGTACCTCGGACACGATGAAGATGGTGGGCAGCAGCCCTTCCCTCTCTCCGAGGAGGCCGCGCATATGCTCCGGGACCTTCAGGTCCACCGCCGCCTCCAGCGAGGTACCGATCTCCTTGGCCAGCCTGAGTTCCTCGATGGACTTGGTGACCATCTCGCGCAATTGCAGGAGCTGCTCGAACCGGTCCTCCAGGTGCGCGTCCAGCAAGTCCTCCTCCACTTGCGGCCATTCCTGGAGGTGCACGCTGTCGGCCCCCGCGCCGCCCCGCAGCGCCTGCCATGCCTCCTCCGCGGTGTGGCAGAGGATGGGGGCCATCAGCCTGGTGATAGCGGTAAACACGCGGTATATGGCGGCCTGGGCCGAGTGCCGCTGCCTGGAACGGGGCGCGAATGTATACAGGCAGTCCTTGCGCATGTCAAGGTAGAGCGCGCTCAGGTCCACGGCACAGAAATTGTGCAGGGCATGGTAGACCAGGTGTAGCTGGTAACGGTCCATCGCCTGGGTGCATCTCCGCACCAGGCCTTGCAGGCGGGATATTATCCACCGGTCGATTTCTTCCATGTCGCCGGGGGCAACGGCGTCCCTCTCGGGGTCGTAGTCGAAGAGGTTGCCCAGCAGGAAACGGAGGGTGTTCCTTATGCGCCGGTAGGCCTCCACCAGGCGGTCGAAGATCTCCTGCGACGCGGGGATGTCCACCGTGTAATCGGCGGCCGCGACCCAGAGGCGGAGTATATCCGCCCCCAGGCGGTCGCAGATGTCCAGGGGGCTGATGACGTTCCCCAGCGATTTGGACATCTTCCTGCCCTCCCCGTCGACCACGAAACCGTGGGTGAGTACCGAGCGGTACGGCGGCGCGTCCCTGGCCCCCACCGCCGTGAGCAGCGAGGTCTGGAACCACCCGCGATGCTGGTCGCTCCCCTCCAGGTACATGTCGCAAGGCCAGGTGAGCCCCTCCCAGGAGTGGAGCACCGCCTCGTGGCTGACCCCGGATTCGAACCAGACATCGAGTATGTCCGTTTCCTTGCGAAAATCGCTGCCGCCGCACCCGGGACAGGAGAACCCCTCGCCGAGTATCTCCCTTACATCCTTCAGGAACCAGGCGTCGGAACCCTCGGCCCCGATCATCTCCTCCACCTTCCGCAAAGATTGCGGCGTCAGCAGCTCGCGGCCGCACGCGTTGCAGTAGAAGGCGGGAATGGGCACCCCCCATGCCCTCTGCCGCGAGATGCACCAGTCGGGCCTCGTTTCGAGCATCCCCTTCATGCGGCGGATGTTCCATGAAGGCACCCATTCCACCCCCGAGACCGCCTCCAGGCACCTGAGCCGCAGCGTGGAGCCGTTGTATTCCCGGTCCACCCCGATGAACCACTGGGGGGTCGCCCTGAAGATCACCGGACCCTTGCACCGCCAGCAATGCGGGTAGGGGTGCAGGAGCTCGCCGCTTCCCAGGAGCAGGCCCCTCCCGCGCAGGTCCGCCAGGATGCGCTCGTTGGCATCCTCGATGAAGAGGCCCTCGAACTCGGGGGCCTCGCCGGTGAAACGTCCCGCGTCGTCCACGGGCATGGGCATAGGGAGATCGTACTCCAGGCCCACGTAATAATCCTCCTCGCCGTGTCCCGGAGCGATGTGCACGGCGCCCGTTCCCTGCCCCGTGGTCACGTACTCCGAGTTGACCAGCACCGACGCGCGGTCGCGCCAGGGGTGACGCGCGCGCAACCCCTTGAGCTCACTACCCTTGTAGGAGGCCAGCTCTTGGCAGGAGGACAGCCTCATCCCCTTGACGGCCTCCTCCAGCAGCGGCCTCCCCAGCAGCAGGCAGCCGCCCGAGGTGTCCGCGAGCACGTATTCCATGTCCGGATGGAGGGCGATGGCCACGTTTGCCGGAAGGGTCCACGGGGTGGTGGTCCAGATGACCACCGCCGCCCCCTCGTCCCCCCTTCCCGGGAGCGCGTCAAGGAGGGGGAAGGCGACGTAGATGGACGGCGACTCCTTTTCCCTGTATTCCAGCTCCGCTTCCGCGAGGGCGGTCATGCAGCGCGGGCACCAGTGGATGGGTTTGCGGCTGCGGTAGACGAGCCCCCTTCCCACCAACTCGGCCAGAATGCGCACGTTCGCGGCCTCGTAAGCGGGTTTCAGGGTCAGATATGGATCCTCGAAGTCGCCGAGTACCCCCAATCTCTGGAACTGCTCGGACTGGCGTCCCACGTAGTGGAGGGCGTACTCGCGGCAGCGCCTGCGCACCTCCATGAGGTCGAGCCTACCCCTCTCCTCGCCCAGCCTCTTCTCCACCTCGTGCTCGATGGGCTGCCCGTGGCAATCCCAACCCGGCACGTAGGGACAGTGGAAACCCCGCATGCTCTTGTACTTGATGATGATGTCCTTGAGTATCTTGTTGAGGGCCGTGCCGAGGTGTATGTCCCCGTTGGCATAGGGAGGGCCGTCATGCAGGATGAACGCCTGATTCCCCCTCGTCCTCTCGAGCACCTTACCGTAGATATCCTTTTCTTTCCAGAAACGCTGTATCTCCGGCTCCCTCGCGGAGAGGTTGGCCTTCATGGCGAAGCCCGTTTTCGGGAGGTTGAGCGTCTGGCGATAATCCATTCCTGAATCACTCCGTTTACTTGCTATTTTGCTCCATTATTAGCACGCGTCCCATGCCACGTGCAAGCGAGATGCCCTCAAACCGCCTACCCTGCGCGAGGAGCGGCGGGGCCGCCTTTCGCTCCCGCTGCCGGCGCGCCGCCGAAAAGGCCGGGGGTGCGCCCACGCCTTATATGCGCGTTCCGGCGCGAAACTGGTAGGATAAAACGAGGGGATACGTGGATAAAGGCTGGTTCAAGTGTCCGACGCGGCGGAATTTCTGCGCTGGTGCGAAGACGACGCGCTCCTGGAGGTAAGGTTGCGGCCCGCTTCCTCCCGCCGCGCACTGCAGGGCACACAGGGCGGCAGGCTGGTCATCGCCGTCCACGCCCCGCCGCAAGGTGGAAGGGCGAACCGGGAGGCGCTGGAAATGCTCTCACGCGCCTTGCGGGTACCCGTTTCACGGTTGCAGATCGTCTACGGGAATTACGCCCGCGACAAGACCATACTGGTGCGGGGCTTGGCGGAAAACGAGTCGGCGCGGGTAGCGTCGCTCCTCTGCGGAGATGGGGCAAGGCCACGCAAAGCGCGCCGGCGGCCTGTCTGAGCCGACCCTTCGATCTTATATTTAACTATTAATTAGTTAATAGTTAAATATTGAATGGGCCGCGTGCGGATGGTCTTGTAAAAAGTCCCCTGAGGCGCCCGTGCCGCCTACTCCCAGAAGAAATGCTTTTCTTTCTCCTCTGCCGGCGCCGCTTCCTTGGGTGCAGGGGCACTCTTCCGGCTTTCCCTCTCCTCCCGCAAGGCATTCTGCATTATCTCCATCTCCTGCTCCGGCGTCACCGGGGGACGCTGCGGTTGCGGTGCCGCCTCGGTCACGGGCGCGGGCTCCGGTACCGCGGAAGGGGCTCGCGGGGATTCCGGGACAGCCTCCAGCGAAGGCTCCGCCGCGGGGGAGGGTGCTATCGCCGGCTCGGGAATGGAAGGAGCTGCCGCGCCGGGTTCCGGGATCGGCGCCGCCTTGGGTTGCTCGGGAGGGGCTACCGGAACCTCGGGGCGCGTGCCTGACGCGCCGGCAAAGACGGCCTCCGAGGGCACGGATAACGTCTCCTTGCCTGCCTGCGCGGCCCCTTCCCTCACCTCGGCGGCTACGAGGCGGTTTTCATACTCCTTCACCAGCACCTGGTTCTTCTCCAGCATGTCGCGTATGGTCGCTATATAGCGCAGGACCTGCTCCCTGATGCCTGAATAGGATTCCAGTATGCGCGACCTTTCCGCCTTGGCTTCCTCCAGGATGCGCAGGCTCTGGTCCTGGGCCTCCTTGACCTGGGCTTCCGCCTGCACCCTGGCCTCCTGGACTATGTTGTCCGCGCTCTTCTGGGCGTTTATGAGCGCGTTCTGCAGGGTCTGTTGCATGGAATCGAACTGGGAAGCCTTCTCCCTCATGGACTCGATCAGCTCCGCCTGCTCCTGGTTGCGGTGCAACAGCCTGTCCAACTCGTCCGCGACGATGTCAAGGAACGCGTCCACCTCCTCCTTGTTGTAGCCGCCCACACGCACGGTGCTGAATTCCTTGTGATGGATATCCATGGGGCCGATAGCCAACTCAACCGCCTCCTTTACGCACGCTCACACCGCTCCTGTCCTACAAGAAGATATGTCCACCTCTCCCATCGGCATAACCATAGTATAAGTTTTTCCGGCGCAACCCGCTAATCGAATATGCCTCTAACCAACCACTGCAGGAAGAGGATGGCCACGATTATCACCATCGGCGACAGGTCCAGTCCCACCCCGGAGCCCACGGGTATGGTGGGCACGATTCTGCGCACGGGCGAGATTACCGGCTCCGTCAAGTCGTATATAAGGACCACCAGGGGACGCACGCCGCGCGGCCACCTTATGGGAAGCCACCCTATGATCACCCGGGCCACGATCAGCCACATGTAAGCCGCGAGAACCCACCAAATTATATCCCCCGCCAGCCGCACCTCATACCTCCTTGGCCCGACGGTAGGCCGCTTCCAGGGCCTTGAAGAAAGCGGCGCGTATGCCCGCTTCCTCCAGGGCTTCCAGGGCCATGATGGTGGAACCCGCCGGGGAGGTGACCATATCCCTGAGCCGTGCCGGCTCCATCCCGCTTTCCCGCATCATGGATGAGGCTCCGAGCATGGTGCCCACGGCCAGCTTGAGGGCCAGATCGCGGTGGAGCCCCAGTTTGACCCCCGCGTCCGCGATGGCCTCCGCTATAAGGTAGAAATAGGCGGGGCCGCAGCCGGATATGGCCATGGCCGCGTCCTGGTGGCGCTCCTCTATCTCCAGCACGTCGCCCAGGCAGCCGAAGATGCCGAGGGCGGAGGCGCGCGCCTTCTCGTCCACGAAACGCCCGTAACTGATGACGGATATCGCGCGGCCTATCATGGCCGGGTTGTTGGGCATCACCCTTATCACCGGGACCTCTCCGGCGATAAGGCTCTCGATGAACATGGTGCTCTTCCCCATGGCTATGGAGATGACCGCCTGCCCCGGCCGCAGGGTCTCCGCTAACTCCCCCAGCACCTCCTCGAGGTTCTGCGGCTTCACGGCCAGGAGGACCAGCTCGGCCTGGGCCGCCGCCTCCCGGTTGGAGATGGAGGTGTTCACCTTGTAATCGGCGGATATCTTCTCCAGGCGAGACCTGTCGATGTCGGAAACCACGATCTCCTCGGCCTGCGCCCAACCCGCCCCGAGCAACCCCTTGATGATGGCCTCCGCCATCTTTCCGCCGCCGATGAAGGCTATCCTCTTCATGCCATTGCCCTTCGCGCCATCGCCTCAGAACTGGTTGAAAAATCCCTTCTCGCGCAGCCACCTCTTGTCCTCGGCGGAAACCTCCACGTTGTGCGGGGTGAGCAGGAAGACCCTGTCGGCGACGCGCTGGATGCCGCCGTCCAGCCCATAGGTCAGGCCGCTGGCGAAATCGATCAGCCTCTTGGAGAGTTCGGGATCGGCCTGCTGCAGGTTGATGATCACCGGTATGTCCGCCTTGAACTTCTGGCCTATCTGCTCCGCGTCGTTGAAGGATTTGGGCTCCACCATGTGCACGCGCACCTGCCTGCTGGGAACGGCCTGCAGGGAGGCCACCCGCGCCTCCTCGCGCAGGGCACGGCGTGACGGCGGCGGTTCCACCATCTCCCCTTCCTCGTAATCGAGCAATTCCTCGAACTCGTCGTCCTCGACCAGCCCGAGGTAGATGAGTGCCCTCCTGAAAAAACCAGCCATGTCGATACCTCCCTCGCGTTCTAACCCGAGAATATGGCCGTTCCCACGCGCACTATGTCGGCTCCTTCCTCTACGGCCACCTCGAAATCCTGCGTCATCCCCATGCTCAGCAGGGATAGGTCCGCCTGCGGGAAATCCCCCCGCAGCGCGTCCCTCAGCTCCCGCAGGCTGCGGAAATAGGGGCGCGAACTCTCCCCTTCCGCCCATACGGGGGCCATGGTCATCAACCCCCTCACCCGCAAGCCCGGCAACGATAGCACCTCCCTCAGCAGGCCTTCCGCGGCCTCCGCAGCCACCCCGAACTTGCTCTCCTCCCGTGAGACGTTCACCTGCAGGAGGACCTCCTGGACCAGGTCCAAGGCCTCCGCCCGCGACGAAATGGCCGCCGCCAACTTCAGGCTGTCCAGGGAATGGATGAGGGCGACCTTCCCCACCACCATATTAACCTTATTCCTCTGCAGATGGCCAACGAAGTGCCACTCGATGCCCTCTCCCAGGAGCAGCGCCTTTTCCCGCAGCTCCTGTGCGCGGTTCTCGCCGAACACCGTTTGGCCCGCCTCCATGGCTTCCCTTATGTCTTCCAGGCTCCGCCCCTTGCTCACCGCTACCAGCTTGACGGAGTCCCCGTCCCTGCCCGCGGACGCTGCCGCCCTGGCGATACGCTCCCTCACCGAGCGAAGGTTCTCGGCTATCCCCATTGCCCGCCTTGCTCTCCCTCACTCCTCGAAAGCCACCGATACGACACCGGGTACCCCGCGCATGCTCTCCATAACCTCCAGGAGGTCCACCTTCCCGGACACGTTCGCCCGCAGCAGCAGGGAGCATTCTCCCTCCCCCTCCCGGCAGCTCTGGAACCTCAAGAGGAGGAACGGGATGCGGTACGAGGCCAGAACGCTCTCTATCTCCTCCACCAGGCCATCACGGGCATTCGCCTGCACGGTGAAATAAAGCCTCCGTTTCTGAAAACGGGTGATCACGCTGCTCTCGAACCAGGGAAGGGCCACGAGCACCACCAGGATGATCCCCGTGCAGTAGGCTGCGGTCACCAGGTACCCGGCGCCGGCCGCCATGCCCACCGCCGCCGTAGCCCACATGGTGGCCGCCGTGGTTATCCCCACCACGTGAGTGCCGCCGTAGACCACGATCACCCCGGCACCCAGGAAACCTATCCCCACCACTATCTGGGCGGCCACGCGAGCGGTTTCGGATTCCGGGAAGGCGGTCAGGGACAGGACGGTGAAGAGCGAGGCGCCCAGCGATACCAGGATATAGGTGCGGAAGCCCGCCGGCCTGTCGCCCCGTTCGCGCTCCATGCCGATGAGGCCGCCGCATGCCGCCGCGACGACCAACCTCGCCAAGATCTCGGCCTCGCTCATCCCCTCACCTCAATAGCCGTAGGTCACGTGGAAATCCTCAAACTCCCCCCGGTACTCCTCCCAGCCCACCTCCACGCCGCTTACCCGGGAGGACGGGGATCCCTTCCAGCACCAATCGACAATGGACCTCACGGCCGTCTCCTCGCCTTCGCACACCATCTCCACGCTGCCGTCGAGGTTGTTGCGCACCCAGCCCTTCAGCCCCAGCTGCCTGGCCTTATCTTGGGCGTAGGAACGGTAATACACGCCCTGCACCCTGCCGCTCACCAGGATACGAGCCCTCGCCTTCACCCTGCAGACCCTCCTCGCCTGCCAGCTCCGCGGAACCCGCCAAAACCCTCCTGCACGAGGATAAAGGCTCCCTGGCGGCCGGTAGTCCCCTCGCGCCGGAACGAGAAATACCTCTCGTCGCAACAGGTACACCCTCCCACCCGGTGTATGTTCTCCCCTCTCACGCCGGCCTGCAACAAGTTCACGCGGTTGGCTAAGGACAGGTCCACGCGGAGGCCGTCGTTTTCCCTCACCACGCCGCTTTCCTCACCATATCTTTCGACGAAGAGGCGGGCCCTGCCTTCCTCGACGCGGTAGCAGCACGGCCCTATTGCGGGACCTATCACCACCCTCGCCTCCTCCGGCGCTAACCCGAGGCCCTCGCGGAGCAACCGCAGGGCACCGCCGGCGATATCCCCGAGCGTTCCCCGCCAACCGGCATGGAGCATGGCCACTACGGCCGCGGTCGGAAAGGCCAGGGCCAGGGGGACGCAATCCGCCGTGAGCACGGCGAGCGCCAGACCGGGCTCCGCCGTATAAAGGCCGTCGCAACGCGGCACGGTGCGCGGCTTTCCCCAACCACCCATCTTCACGCCGGTCACCCTGAGGCCGTGCACCTGCTGCGCGAACACAAGCCTGCCCGCCCCGATCCCCAGCGCGCAGGCCACTTTCTGCCGGTTGGCGCGAACGGCGGCCGCGTCGTCTCCGCGACCGTCAGCGAGGTTTAGGGTGGCGTAAGGGGGGCGGCTCACGCCACCATTGCGATCCGTGAAGAGCAGCCTCAACCCTTCGCCCAGCAGGTGCCCCGCCTCCAGCCAACCGCCGGCGGCGCAACCCCTTATCTCACTCCCCTCCATTCTCCTCCGTTGCGAGGACTTCCAGGAGCACCTTGTGTATGCGCCTTCCCACCACCTTCTGGGCGGTGAGCCGCAAGCCCTCGAAATCCACGCTATCCCCTTGTTTGGGAATTTTACCCATGAGGTTGTACATGAGGCCGCCCAGGGTGTCCCACTCGTGGGCGGGCAACTCGGTGCCCAGCAGTTCATTGAGATCGTCGACGGAGATGCGCGCATCGATGGAGTACTTGCCGTCTTCCAGCCTCTCGTAGAGCTCCAGGGCCCTGTCGTACTCGTCGAATATCTCCCCCACGATCTCCTCCAGCAGGTCCTCGATGGTCACCAGGCCGGAGGTGCCGCCGTACTCGTCCAGCACGATCGCCATGTGGATGGTGAGGGTGCGCAACTCGTTCAGGAGCTCGCTGACACGCTTGCTCTCCGGCACGAAATAGGCCTCGCGCAGGAGGTCCTTCAGGCGGGCGTCGCTCTCCCCCATCTTGAGATATGGAAGCAGGTCCTTGGCGTACAAGACGCCCACGATATGATCGAAATCTCCCCGGTACACTGGGATACGCGAGTAGCCCGACTGCATGATGGCCTCCAGCGCCTCCTCCATGCTCGCTTTCTCGTCCAGCATGACCATGTCGGTGCGCGGGATCATCACCTCCCTTACCAGGGTGTCTCCGAATTCGAAGATGGAGTGGATGAGCTTCTCCTCCTCCTCCTCTATCATGTCCTGTTCCTGCGCGGCCGTGACCAGCGCCTTGATATCCTTTTCCGTCACGGAGAGGCCTTCCCCGGTGGCCTTGCCTCCCAGCAGCCGGATGACCCCGTTTGAAAAGAAGATGAGCAGTTGCACCAGGGGATAAAAGATAACGGAAAGCCACCTGATGACGGGGGCCACCGCCAGGGAAACCCTCTCCGGGTGGTTGCTGGCGTAGGTCTTGGGCGCCATCTCCGAAAAGATGAAGATGAGGAAGGTCATCACCCCCGTCGCCACCGCGGTCGCCACCGGCAGGCCGATCTCCAAAGCCAGCCCGGCGGCGATGGCCGAGGCGCCCACCTGCACGAGCAGGGTGAGCATGAGAATTGTGGAGAGAAAACGATGGGGCTGGGAAAGCATCTCTTCCAGGACCTGCGCCTTCTTGTTTCCCTCCTCGCGCAGGGCGCGCACGCGGAAGCGGGTCACGCTGACCAGCGAGATCTCCGCCGCGGAGAGAAAGGCCGCCGTCGCCAGCAGTAACACCAGCGATGCGAGCCTCCAGCTCAAATCCCAGGCGGATATCCTGGCCGCCACCATAAGCAGGCTAGGGCTTGCCATCTCGCCCTCCCGCTTTTCGGATACGCAGTATTTCCCGGGCCCTGCGGTCCATGGCCTCCGCGCCGTCCTCGTCCTGGTCGCTATAGCCGAGCAGGTGAAGCAGCCCGTGCACGGTGACCAGTTCCATCTCCCTCCCTTCCTCGGTAGCGTACCGCCCGCGATGGCGGCGCACGTAGGAGGGGCAGACGAGAACGTCGCCCAACAGGAAATCCCTTCCGCTCTTCTCTCCCATGGCGAAAGCCAGGACGTCCGTTGCCCCGGCACGGTTCAAGTACGTCCCGTTCAATTCACGCATCTCCCTCTCGCTCAGCGCCGTCACCGACACCGTGGCGTCTGGCCTTGCCCCCTCCTCCCGCAGGGCCCGCAGGCAGGCCGCGCGCAGTCTCGCGGCATCGATGCGGGAGCGGCTTCTCTGGTTGATGAGCACCCGCATCAGGCACCTTCCTCTTCGACCAGCGCAGGGTATTCCACGCGTTCATGATACATGCCGCAGAGCACGCGGGTGAAGGCCATGGTTATCTTCTCCAGGTCCCCCATAGTGAGGTCGCACTCGCTGAGCTGGCCGTCGTCCACCCTCTCCTTGATCATGTTGCGCGTAAGCTGTTCCAGCTTTATGGGTGTGGGCTTTTCCACGGTTTTCGCCACCGCCTCCACCGCGTCGGCGAGCATGACTATGGCCGCTTCCTTGCTCTGAGGCTTCTGGCCGGGGTAGCGGAAACGGTTCTCCGCCACCTTCTCCGAGGGACTTCTCTCCTTCAGGGCCTGGGCGTAGAAGTAGCGGATAAGGGAGGTGCCGTGATGCTGGCGGATGATATCGACCACCTCGCGGGGGAGTCTGTATTCGCGCGCCAGCTCAACGCCCTCCTTGACGTGGGCGGTGATCACCAGCGCGCTGAGGTTGGGCTTGAGCCCGTAATGCCCATCGTACCCGCTGGGCTGGTTCTCGACGAAGAACGAGGGCCTCTTCATTTTCCCGATGTCATGGTAGAAGGAACCCACCCGGGAAAGCAGCGAATCCGCGCCCACCGCCTGCGAGGCCGCCTCGGCCAGGTTGCCCACCACGATGCTGTGGCTATAGGTGCCCGGCGCCCTGGTGATGAGGAGCCTCATCAGGGGGTGGTCGGGCGAGGCCAGCTCCAGGAGATGCATGGGGGTGATCAGCCCCGACAGCCTCTCCATGACCGGGATTATCCCCAGGGTGAGCAGGGTGCAGAGCGCGCCGTTGCCCAGGCCCAGCGCGCCTGCCAGGAGAACGGAACGCACGTCCTTGAAGAGGGCCGCCGTGGCCATGAAAAACGCGGCCAGGCAGAGGGAAAGAAGGGCCCCAGCCCTGATCATGCCCTCTCTCCTCCTCAAACTGCCCAAAAGAAGGGCGGAGGTCGCTCCTCCCGCGAGAGCCGCTATGGTGAGCGGGAAGTTCCCCTTGAGGAAAACACCGGCAGCCGCCCCACCCAGCATGACCATGAAGAGGGCGGAGAGGTTGTCCAGGAGTGCGGCCAGGGTAAACCCGACCATGGAGAGGGGCACCAGATAGCCCCAGAGCGGGTTCTCGTCCGCGAACACGGAAAACAGCCTGGCCAGGAAGGCGAAGGCCAGCAGCACCACGCATACGGCGGCTATCACCCTGGGCTCTCGCGCCCAATCCGCGCGGTAGCGGGCGAAGAAGAATATGCTCAAAAGGTAGAGGAGCAGGGCGAAGGCCGCCACCCCCACCACCTGCTGGTAATCGCCCACGGGCGAGAGCGCTCCCGCTTCCTCCAGGGAGGCCAGGATGAGCGGGGTGATTATCTCTCCTTTTTCCACTATCTTTTGGCCCGCCGCATAGCGGGCGTATACGGGTTGCACCGCCTGCGCCGCTTCCTCCATGTCCCGCAACACGGCCTGCGCGGAATAGTTGGTGTTGGCGGCCACGAAGGCCTGGCCCAAGTCGGCCGCGGCCTCGCGGAAGTCCTGCGTGAGAGGGAGGTCGCCAGCCCACCTCCCGATATCCTCACGCACCTCCTCCAGGTTGTCGTAGGCCACGGGCTGTGACATGGCCTGGTTGATCAGCTGGGTCGCGTGGCTATAGAGCAGGCGCGTATCCTCCGGGGAGGAGGCGAGCAGCATGCGCAGGGTTTTATCCTCGATCTCCGGCACCGCCGCCACCCGCAGCGAAGCCAGCTTGCTCTCGGGGGACGACGCCTCAAGGCGCAGTGCTTCCACGCTGGCGAAGAGGCTCTCCAGCCGGTTGACGGCCTCCACGCGCTGCTCCTGGCTGACGAAGAGGTCTTTCCTCTTCTCGCGCTCCTGCTCGCGCACCCTTTCCGTCGTCTCCTCGTCCAGCACCTCGAAGTCCCGCGAGGAGATGACCGTTTCCATGCTGGGTTTTCCCTCCTCGAAGCGTGATCCTCTGGGAAGATATTCCAGGATAAGCAGCGCCAGGACCGCAAGAAAAGTCGCCGCCGACACCAGCAGGGACCTTCCCTTGCCTGTGGCGGGAAGCACCCCGCTCAACGGCGGCGCCTTACGTCTTGAGCCTTCCTTGTCGTCCATGACCTAATCCTCGTATATTATACAACTTTTAAAGTGTGAGGCTGCGCTTCCCTGCCCGTCCCCACGCCCGCGACCGCCCCGGCCATTCCCCTAAAGGCCGTCGCCCTCCTCCGCGTCCTCCCTTTCGTGGCGCGAGTCGAAGAGACGGTATGCCCGCACGATCTCCTGCACGATCTTGTGCCTGACCACGTCGCGCTCGTCCAGGTAGACGAATTCTATTCCCTCTATGCCCACCAGTATCTCCCTTACCACGTTCATCCCTGAAAGCTGCCCCCCCGGGAGGTCTATCTGGGTGATATCCCCGGTAACCACCGCTTTCGAACCGAACCCGAGGCGCGTGAGGAACATCTTCATCTGCTCCGGCGAGGTATTCTGCGCCTCGTCCAGCACTATGAAGGAATCGTTCAGCGTGCGCCCTCTCATGTACGCAAGGGGCGCCACCTCGATGATGCCCTGATCCATGTATCTGGTAAATTTCTCCACCTCGAGCATCTCGTAGAGGCAGTCGTACAGGGGACGCAAATAGGGATCGACTTTCTGGTACATGTCGCCGGGAAGGAATCCCAGTTTCTCCCCCGCCTCCACCGCGGGCCTGGTGAGGATGATGCGGCCGACCTCCTTGGACAAGAGCGCCTTGACCGCCATGGCCATGGCCAGGTAGGTCTTGCCGGTCCCCGCCGGACCGACGGAAAAGACGATGGTGTTGCGGCGTATGGCCTCCACGTAGCGTTTCTGGTTGGGTGTCTTGGGGCGGATGGCCTTGCCGCGGCGGGAGATGATGATGTCCGTGAAGACCTCGCTCGGTTTCAGCTCGCCTTCCGCCAAGACCATCTCTATAGCCCTCTCCACGCTCTCGGGGGTGAGGTCCATACCGGAACTCAAGAGCATGATCAGCTCCTCGAAGAGCTTGGCGATGGCCTCCAGCTCTTCCTCCTCTTCTCCGCGGACGGTTATCTCGTTGCCGCGCACCAGTATGGAGCTCCGGAAGGACTTCTCCACGATCTTCAGGAGCTCGTCCCTCTCGCCCAGCAGGTTGACCATGGGTTGGTTGCCGGGTACCAGTATCTTCAATTCCCTGCT
Organism: uncultured Actinomycetes bacterium; assembly: GCA_937128055.1. GTDB lineage: Bacteria > Actinomycetota > Geothermincolia > Geothermincolales > RBG-13-55-18 > JACIXC01. Next base: position 25,852 of record CAKZMC010000159.1, read on the forward strand.
CGCCTTGTCTCTGTCCTGCAACATGCCACCTCGCTTACCCGTGCCGCGGCCCCCGCGTTATCCCGGGGGCCAGAGCATGCGCCGTCCTCCCAGCACGTGGAAGTGAAGGTGAAAGACGCTCTGGCCGGCTTCCCTCTCCACGTTGGTGAGCACGCGCACCCCTTTCTCCGCGATGCCCTCGTCCGCGGATATCTTTCTTATCACCTGGAAGATGTGGGAGAGAAGTTCGCCGTCCTGCGGCGAGAGATCGAAGACGCTCCGTACATGCTTGCGGGGAATAACCAGCACGTGCACCGGCGCCTGGGGGTTGATGTCGCGGAAAGCCACCACGCGGTCGTCTCCGTAGACCACCTCCGCGTACATCTCGCCCGATGCGATGCGACAGAATATGCATTCCTCCATCACGACCTCCTCTTCTTCCCTCTCCCCCGGATCCGCCCTCCGCGCCGTGCGAGCGGCGACTCCGCTGCCCGGGGCGGGCTTTTCAAGCCTTTCGGCTCCTCCTCCCGCATGGGGCTTGACCCTCGCCCGCCATCAAGCCGGCCGGAGGATCAGCCCGGCTCCACCGCCGCTACCAGCCCCTTCCCTTCCCTCACCCCCTCGATGCGCACCTCCACCAGCGAGCCCGCAGACCGTCCCCGTGGAGCGCATCCCATGACGGCCTTGATATAGTCCTCGGTAGTCCCCAGCGCCACTGCCTCCTCCCCGTTCGCCGCCACCCTCTCCACCAGCATGGTGCGCCTCTCTCCCACGTGACCTTCAATGTATCCCAAACGCCATCCCTCCGCCAGCCGCCTCAGCTCAGCGGATCTTTCCCCAGCGGCCTCCCAGTCCACCATACCCTGCCTCTCCCAGTCCCGCGTCCCGGGCCGCGGTGAAAACCTGAATACGTGGACCCTTGCGACGCTGGCTTCGCGCAGCACGCGCACGGTGTTCATGAAAGCGTCACGGGTCTCTCCGGGATATCCCACTATCGCCTCGCTGGTGAGCGCGGCACGGGGCCATAATTCGCGCAATCTTTCCGCTGCTTGCAGGAAATCCTCCGGCCCGTAACCCCGGCCCATCTCCCGCAGTATCCTTTCGTCCCCGCTCTGCAGCGGCAGGTGCAGGTGCGGGCATACCCTGCGCATACGCGACCACTCGCGTATCCACTGCGGCTTCAGGTCCTCCAGCTCGATGGAGCTTAAGCGCACGCGGAAGTCGCCGTCGAGGGAAAGTATGTCGCGCACCAGGGAGGCGAGGTCGTAGCCGTCTTCCCCGCGATACCTCCCCAGGTTCACCCCGCAGAGCACCAGTTCCCGGCATCCCTCCTGCAGCCTTCTCAGCGAGACCTCCATGACCTCCCGCGGTGGTCGTGACCTTTCCGCGCCGCGCGCCCTGGGGACGATACAGTAGGAACACGCGCGTTCGCAACCGTCCTGGACCTTGATGAAGCCCCGGGATCGCAGCGCCGTCTTGCGCTGCCCGTCGATGCGCGGCGCAGGAAGGCGGCCCTCTATGCCCTCAAGCCATCTTTCCTTTTGCAGGCTGGGTATGAGCATGCTGACCGCGGGCAGGCGTCGCAGCGCCTCCGGGTCCACCTGCACGTAGCATCCAGCGACGGCTATCTCGCGGGCGCCGTTCTTCTCCAGCCAGCGGATGAGTTTGCGGCATTTATGTTCGCTCTCCGCGGTCACCGTGCAGGTGTTCACCACGCAGAGGTCCGCCCGGGAGGGATCGCGTACCATC
>CAKZMC010000160.1 GCA_937128055.1 uncultured Actinomycetes bacterium
GCCGAGTAATGGTCTCGCTCCGCAGGCTGCGCTGCGACCAACTCGGCCGTTCCCGGGCAAGCTGGGTGGAGATCCCTTCCTTCTTCCAGGCCGGGCCGCCGTGCAGTGGTCTCGCCACGCAGAGCGCGCGAGAAAGGTCGAAGGACCTCATAAGAGGGCGCCGTGATATGATGTGAATTGCAGGAAGAGACGCGGATAGGGGGGCTGCGAATGGATAAACGGTATGTCCTGGTGAACGACGTGGGGACCACGGGGGTGCGGGCCGTTCTCTTCGACCGCGACGCCAATATCGTCCACGAAACCTATGCCGAGATCCCTCAGGTCTTTCCCAAGCCCGGCTGGACGGAACAGGACCCCCTGCTCCTCTACGAGAAATGCGTGGAGGTGACCCGGGAGACCCTGCGGGCAGCGGGCGTGGGGCCGCCGCACATCGCGGCCATGGGCATCGCCACGCAGCGGGCCACCAGCCTCCTCTGGGACCGCGTGAGCGGGGAGCCGGTGTACAACGCCATCACCTGGCAGGACACGCGCATGTCCGACGCGTGCGAGAAGGTCAACCGCAGCCCCCTCTTCCGCCTCCTGCACTTGCTTGGCAATATCTACCAGAGAGTCGCCGTCCTCGGCGAGGGCCTGCGTCGCAACCGCCTGGGGAAGCTGCTCATCACCGCGGCGCATTTCACCGTCACCCCCGCGCAGTCCTCCGCTCACGCCCGCTGGATCCTGGACAACGTGGAGGGGGCGGCGCGCAGGGCGGCGGCCAGGGAGCTGCTCTTCGGCACCGTTGATTCCTGGCTGGTCTGGAAGTACACGAGGGGGGCGGTGCACGCCACCGACTACTCCAACGTCAGCGCGACCGGCATGTACGACCCCTTCGGCATGCGCTGGAGCCCGCTGCTCCTCAAGCCCTTCGGGCTGCCGGGAGGGCTGCACCTGCCCGAGATCCGGGAAACCAGCGGCGACTTCGGGGTCACCGACGCTTTCGGGGAACCCATCCCCATAAGGAGCGTGGTGGCGGACCAGCAGGCCGCCCTCTTCGGGGAGGCCTGCTTCGAGCCAGGCAGCGTGAAGTGCACCAACGGGACGGGATCCTTCATCGACATGAACACGGGCGGGGAGCCCATGGCATCGGTGCACAGGCTCACCCCCATGATCGCCTGGAGGATAGGGGGAAAGACCACCTACATGATCGAGGGAATAATTTCCAGCGCGGGCTCCTCCGTGCAGTGGCTGCGGGACAACCTGCAGATAATTGGGGATGCCGCTGAGTCGCAGGGGCTGGCGCAGTCATGCTCCGACTGCGGCGGGGTTTACTTGGTCCCCGCCTTCACCGGACTGACCGCCCCTTACTGGGACCCCTACGCGCGGGGCACGGTGATCGGCCTCACCCGCGCCACCACCCGCGAGCAGGTGGTGCGGGCTACCCTGGAGTCCATAGCCTACCAGTGCCGCGACGTCATCGAGGCCATGCGGGGGGATTCCGGCATAGAGGTGCGGTCTATCAAGGCGGACGGGGGAGCGTCCCGCAACGACTTCCTCATGCAGTTCCTGGCGGACATCCTCGATATCCAGGTGGAGCGCCCGCAGATGCTCGAGGCCACCGCCCTGGGCGCCGCCTACCTGGCGGGGATGGCGGCGGGCTTGTGGAAATACCCCGACGACATCCTGGGAACCAGGAAGGTGGAGAGGGTCTTCGCGCCGCGCATGGACGCCGCCGCCCGGGAGGAGCTCTACGCGGGATGGAAAAGGGCGGTGGAGAGGGCGCGCCACTGGGCTTGAGGCGCTTGAAGGTTACGCGGGAGGGGGCCCTTTCTGCACTTGACAAGCGGCTCGATGATGCTTACGTTGGAATTATCTAAAGTTGAAGTTAACTTGAAATCATGACCACGAGATGGCTATGCCCGGTTTCCCGGCGGCGTTGACGCCCGGGATCCCACGCGAGGCGTGGGGAGAAAAGGAGGTGCCGCCATGTCCCTTCCGGATAGAAACAACCCCTATACCTTCCAGCCCTACCTGGAATGGCGCAAAGGCGTCGATTACTACGCCGATGACCCCTTCCTCCAGAAGATGCTGCGCGTTTTCGCGGGTCCCGAGGCAGAGGCGATCGACCGCGAGGCCAGGGAGTTCTCGCGCAAGGCTTCCTTCCGCTGGCGCGATCTCGCGGAAAGGATAGCCACGCCGGAGAACCGTCCCTACATGCAGCATTACGACGGGCACGGTAACCGCATCGACCGCATCGTGCGGCCTTACGAGGTCGAGGTCATGGAGAGGGAGATCTTCTCGGAGGGCATGTTCTCCGACGCCGTCTCCCCCTGGACGCGCTTCATGAAGATATTCCTCCTCAGCGAGAACTCCGAGGCGGGGGTGGTGTGCCCGCTGGCCTGCACGTGGGGCATGGTGGCGCTCCTGGAAAAATACGCAGATAGCACCGAGACCAAGCGCATCCTCTCGCACGTGAAGGAAGGCATCGACGGCGAGTTCGCCATCGGAGCCCAGTTCGTCACCGAGATCCAGGGAGGGAGCGACGTGCCCGCAAACCTGGTGGAGGCGGTGGAGGAGGGCGGGGCGTGGCGCATATACGGGAGGAAGTTCTTCTGCTCGGCCGCCCACGCCGACTACGCGGTGGTCACGGCGAAACCCCGCGGCTCCGAGCGCGTGGGCTGTTTCCTCGTCCCCATGTGGCTGGACAAGGAGAGGGAGATACGCAACGGCTACACCATCGACCGCCTCAAGTGGAAGCTGGGCACGGTGGAGCTGCCCACCGCCGAGATCACCTTCGACGGCGCTCTCGCCCACCCCGTGGGGCCCCTGGACAGGGGGGTGGCGGTGGTGGTAGGGATCGTGCTCACCATATCCCGCCTGGTGGTGGGCATAGGGGGAGGAGCGGGAATGGCGCGGGGATGGCGCGAAGGCCGCGCCTACGCATCCTTCCGCACCGCTTTCGGGCTGCCCCTGGAAATGTTCCCCATGGTGGTCGCGCAGCTCGCGGATTACGAGAGGTACACCAGGCGCACCATCGCCGGGAGCTTCAGGCTCTACCGCGATTTCATGCGCCTCCCCGGGGGGCTCGCCCCCGGCCTCACCACGCAGGAACCACTGGACCTGAAGAGAAGGCGCTTCGAGGTGCGCCAGCTGGTCATGCTGCAGAAGATCACCGTGGCCTCGGACACCAACGACTTCGCCCGCAAGGGCATCAGCCTCTTCGGGGGCCACGGCGTCATGGAAGACTTTTCCATCTTCCCCCGCATGCTGAGGGATGGCCTCGTGAACGAGCTGTGGGAAGGTCCCCGCAACGTGTTGCTCACGCAGATGCACCGCGATTTTCAGCGGGTGGCGGAATGGTACCCCGCGGACGAGTTCGTGGCCTCCGTGCTGCGGGGAGCGGATCCCTCCCTGGTCGAGGATTTTACGCGGGAAATACGAGAGCTTCTCTCCCTGCCCCATCTCTTCGAGATGAACGAGAGAACGCTGGAGATCTGCGCACGTTGGGACGACTTCTGCTCCCGCTTCTTCCATGCCTACCAGGACCTTGCCCTCGCCGAGGCGGAGTCGGAGGCGGGGGCGAGGGAGTACGCGGCCGGGCAGCCGGCGGGAAGATGAGGGGCGGATGCGCGGGGCACCCGGGAAGGCGGGGGGGAAGCCGCGCAACGAGGTGGTCGCGGGGCGCGAGAGGAAGATGACCATCTCCGAGCTGGCGCGCGAGTTCGGCATCGCCCCCAGCGCCATCAGGTATTACGAGGAGGTGGGGCTGCTCTCCCCCCACCGCGACTCCCCCAGGAGCCAGCGGCTCTACGACGACAGGGACCGGGCGCGCCTCAAGCTCATCCTGCGCGGAAAGCGCTTCGGATACTCCCTCTCCGAGCTCGCCGACATACTCGCGCTCTACGATGTCGACCCCACCCAGGAGAAACAGATCGTGCGCACCCTGGAGTACGGGTTTCAACACATCCGCGAGATAGACGAGAGGATAGAGGAACTCCTCGAGATCCGCGGCGAGATGCTGGAGTTCGCCGAGGCTTTCCTCGCCATGCTGGAGAGGAAGGAGGGGAAGGAGGGGGAGAGAAGGGAATTCGTCGAGGCGGCGCGCAAGGTGATCGGGGAACTGGGGGCGAGGGAATGGGGCACCGTTTCCAGGCCGGCGAGGGGGGCCTCCGCGGCGGGTGGTTCGCGGGCAGGGAGCGGCAAACAGGGCGCGGGGAGAGGAGGCCGTGGTTCCGCAGGTAGGATTTCCAGGGAGGGATGAGGATGTTCGACTTCATCATGAGCGAGGAGCAGAAGGGGCTGCAGGATGAGGTGCGCGACCTGGTAAGCTGGGTCCCGCGCCAGCTCATACTGGACATGGACGCCATGATCGCGCCTTTTCCCAGGTTTTTCCTGGAGGAGGCGGGGCGGAGGAAGCTCCTGGGCCTGCGCTTCCCCGAGCAGTACGGGGGCCGCGGCCTGAAGTGGGAGGACGAGATCATCGCCATCTCCGAGATGTCCCTGGTGGGCGTGCCCCTGACCTGCCTCTACTCGCTGGTGAGCATCGTGGGAGAGTGCATAGTGCAGTTCGGGAACGAGGACCAAAAGGAGCGCTTCCTGGTCCCCACCCTCAAGGGCAAGAAGGTGTGCGCGGAGGCGCTCACCGAGCCGCGCGGCGGCTCCGACTTCTTCGGGGCCACCTGCACGGCCCGCCGCGAGGGGGACCACTACGTCCTGCACGGCCAGAAGCGCTTCATCGTGGGCGCGGAGGGTGCCGATTACTTCATGGTCTACGCGCGCACCGATCCGGACGCCCCTCCCCGCGACGGCCTGAGCTGCTTCCTGGTGGAGCGGGACGGCAGCGTGGAGGTAAAAACGGTATACGGGCTCATGGGGGCGCGGGGAAGCGGCACCGGCAGGGTACTCTTCCGGGACACCAGGGTTCCCGCGGAGAACCTGGTGGGAGAGGAAAACGGCGCCTCCCACATCTTCTACCGCATGATGGTTCCCGAGCGCATGACCTCTGCGGCGGGCTGCGTGGGGGCTGCGCGAGAGGCCATCGATCTCGCCGCCCGCTACACCACGCGGCGCAAGGCCTTCGGGGTGACCATCAAGAACTTCCAGGCGGTGAACTTCATGATTGCGGAGAGCCTGGTGAAGCTGGACGCCATGGCCAGCCTCATCTGGATGACGGCACGGGCCATCGACGCCGGCATCCCCCACGGCAGGATGCGGCGCATGGTTTCGGAAGCGAAGAAGTTCGCCACCGAGGCCGTTTGGGACATATGCTACAACGCCATGCAGGCCATGGGGGGCATCGCGTACACCAACGTCTACCCCATCGAGAGGATGCTGCGCGACTCCCGCCTTCTCTCCATCTGGACGGGCACCAACCAGATCATGAACCTCATCATCCAGCACGAGTTCTACAAGGAGCTGGAAGAGCAGGTGAAGGGAAAGAGGGACGTGGAGCTGGACGCCCCGGAGGCCTTCAACGAGGAGGAGAAGATCTACGAGTAGGCGGCTTCCCGGGCGGAACCGCGGGGCCGGTCGTCCCGCCGCCCGCTTTCGGTGCCCAGGAGGCCAGGATGGGGCGCATGATCACCGACGCCGCCTCCTCACCCCGCGGCAGCAGCCAGTCCTCCTCGAAGGCAAGCATGTAGGTGAGGAAGAAGAAGATGAGCACCAGGACCCAGGCCAGGTAAGCGGGATCGAGGGAAGGGTCGAGCGTCCCCTCCTTGATCCCCGCTTCCACCAGGCTGCGGATATCCCCCGCCCTGTCGGCGAGCAGGCTTTCGATGTTTTCCTGGAATTCGCGGGCCGCCGCCTCCGAAACCGTGTTCACCACTATGCGCAGCATATCCGGGTTCTCCTCGCAGAAGCGCAGGTGGGCGCGCATGAGCAGGTCGGCGAGTTCCGTGAAATCCCTGGCGGGAGGCAGCTCCCGCCAGAGGTTCTCCACGATGGCGGTATAGACCTCGTTGCGCACGGCGTAGAAGAGCTCGCGCTTGGAGGGGAAGTGGCGGTAGATGGCCCGCTTGGTGATACCCGCGGCCCGCGCGATGTCCGCCATGGAGGCCCCGTCGTAGTTCTTGGCGGCGAAGGCCTTGAGGGCGGCCGCGACGATGAGCGGGCGGCGGTTTCTCCTGGAAGATTTTACCTCAGCCATCGCGTCAGCCCTCGATGCGGCCGGTGGTGGAGATGCTCGAGAGCAACCTGTCCACCAGGTCCAGGTAGGTGCGCTTGTCGTTAAAGGGGACCTCCAGGCCCAGCGCGTTGGCGATATAGACGATCTCCATGAGGGCGACGAAGCTCCAGGCGAATTCCATGGCGTTCACGTCGTCTGTCGCCTCACCCCGCCGCTGCGCCTCCTCGATCATGTAGGAAACCGCCGCGTAGAGGTGGTGCAGGCGGTCCACGGGGGTGCGGTGGAAGCCGCCGCGGCCGAGCTCCGGTATGGAGTAATAATATGCCCGCATCTTGCTGCGGTGACGCCTGGTGAAGTCGAAGGCCGCCTCCGCGGCCTCGCGCAAGCCCGCCAGTGGGTTGCTTTGCTTCAGGACGCGCATGACCACGTAGCGGGAAAGCTCCTTGACGGTGCGGTGCCGGAGGCATTCCACCAGGTCCCGCTTGTCCTCGAAGTGCTGGTAGAGGATGGGCTCGGTGATGCCCGCCTCGGCGGCGATGTCCGCCGTGGTGCATGAGTAGTACCCGCGCCGCGCCAGGCAACGTTCCGCCGCCTTCAAGATGCTCTCCCTGCGCTTCTCCGCCGGCAGCCTCTTCCTGGCCATGCCCTTCCCTTTCCGCGCTTCCTCAAACGTTCACGGGAGTTAAAATAACAATCCCCATGTTAAAAGAACCAGTTACTAATGATAATAACCGTGACGGGTATATGATAGCACGCTTTTGGGGCGCTATCTCAAGGACGCCTCTTTCATTACAGGCGGTTTTGCTATGAGGACGCTCTCCCTGCCGCCACCCCTAGCGGGGAAAGCCGAAGCGCTTCTGTATGCGGGCCACCGCCTTGAGCAGCAAGGGGTACTGGCGGGCCCTCATCCCAAGGAAGCGGGTCTGGATGAACTCCAGGATGATTCCCGTAGATTCGGCGGTATCCAGGTAAGCGTAGTCGATGGTCATGCCCAATTGTTTCAGGGTGCCCCGCTGCAGGATCCCGATCCCCTGCTCGCGGGCCGCCTCCAGCCTCTCCTCCAGGTTGTCCACGGTGAAGCCCAGGTGGTGCAGGCCTTCCTCGCGGTCTCCCCCTCCAGCACCAGCCAGGGACCGATACCGAAGACGTCCTCGAGCTGCCTTATGGTGCTGTCCATGTCTCTTACCACCACGCCGACCTGGGCCAGCCTGGGCATATGCAGGTCCTTCGCCGTGCTCCTCACGCGCCCCCTCCTTGCCGTTTTCTGGGCGGCAGCCTGACGAGGATATTCGCCGCCCCTTGCACCAGGCTCTCCTCGTATACCTCGCGTGGGTACATACGGTATTTCATCCAGTGCAGCGCGGTGGACTCCACCATCCCCACCAGCATCACCGCCGTTATGTAGATCTTTTCCGCCGGCACGGCCTCCGTGTCCGTGTAGTATCGCACCCTCTCGTTGACCAGGTCGATGATGCCCGAGCGGATCTCGGTCACGCGCTCCTGTGCCTGGCTGTCCACGTTGAGGTCGGTGTCGTATATGAGGCGAAAGCCGGCCTCGGATTCCTCCACGAAATCGAAGTAGGAGCGCACCGCGTGGCGGATGGCGGTGATCCAGTTCACCTGGCTGGTATCCGGCTTGAGAAGCGACTGGCGCAGGTTCTCCCCGGAACGGTCTATGATGGCCAGGAGCAGGTCGAGCTTGCTCGGGAAATGGCGATAGAGGATGGGCTTGGTTACGTCCGCCCTCTCGGCGATGGTCTCCATGAGCGCGCCGTGGTAACCGAACTCGACGAAGGCGTCCAGGGCCGCATCGAGGATGACCTTCCTGCGCTCCGACGCGGGGAGCCGCTTCTTCACGCGGTTCTCGTTCTTCTCCATGGGTTCACCTGGAAACATATTACCATTCTTCCGGCAACCATCAAACCGGTATTACGAGGAGGGTTCCCCGACCTTTTCCCCCGAAGACGCCTGCCGAGATGATACGACATTTGAGGGCGGGCCGGCTTCGATCGGGCAGTCAATGGGGCACCGTGAAGCTGAAGGCCGAGCCCCCCTCCGGCGTTGATTCCACCCACAACCTGCCGCCCCATTTCGACACCATGCGCTGCGCTGAGGAAAGCCCGATCCCGAAGCCCGGAGACCCCCTGTCCAGCTGCCGGAAGGGCTCGAAGAGCGTGGCCCGTTCCTCCTCCGGTATGCCGGGCCCGTTGTCCCTTACCGTGATCACCGTCTCGCCCTCTCCCGGCAGGGAGCTCACCTCCACCAGGGGACTTGCGGCCGTGCAGTTATGCTTGACCGCGTTTTCCACCAGGTTGAAGAGGACCTGCCGCAGCAGGACGGGGTCGGCGACCACCGTCTCCCGTTGCAGGGAGAGCACGAGGCTGGCGCGGGACGCCTGGTTCACCACCCTCAGCTCATCCCAGATTTCCCTGACCACATCCTCGATGTCCACCTCCGCCTGCTTCCAGGGCTGCAGGCCGTAGCGCGCCATCTCCATGATGGAGTCGATTATCCTCTCCATGCCCCGGCAGGCCTTGAGGATGTAGGAAAAGTACTCCATCTCCTCGGGGGTGCACCTTCCCTCCGCGGCGTCGCGGGCCAGGCGTGCGAATCCGTCGATGCTGGTCAGGGGGGCGCGGAGGTCGTGGGAGACGATCTCGGCGAAGGACGACAGGTCCTCCATGCGCTCCCGCAGCCCCTCTTCCAGCTCCTTCCGAGAGGTGATGTCCAGGTCCATGCAGAAGGCCTCGATACAGGCACCGCGGTGCATGACCGGGAAGATGGTGGAGTAGACCCAGCGATGGTTTCCAAGGCGGTCGCGGGTCAGCCATTCCCGCGCCGGAGAGGGCACGCCCGTTTCCCAGATACCGTGCAGCTCTTCCAGGAATTCCCGTGCCGCGGCGGCATCCAGGATGAGCTGGTCCAGGGTCTTCCCCAGGGCCTCCTCCCTCCGGTAACCGTAAAGCTCCTCCGAGGCCCGGTTCCAGTAGGTTACCCGCCCGTCGTGATCGTATCCCTGCACGGCCACCATCGGCGCCTGGTCGATGGCGGCCTTGAAGCGCGTCTCGGCCTCCTCGGAAACGCGGCTCTCCAACTCCTCCGCATCGGCGGGGAGTTCCTTGACCAGCGACAGGAGCAGCTTCTCATCGTCCCCCTCCAGCGTGGTGGCGGTGACCGCAACCTTTTTAAGCGTGCCGTCCTTGCATTGCACCGTTCCCAAGAAGCCGAAGAATTCTCCCCGCTTTGCCTTCAGCAGCTCGGCTTCGGAGATGTCGCGCTCCTGCGGGATGTGCAGGTCCTGCACGTGCATGGAGAGAAGATCCTCCCTGTCGTAGCCGCAAAGGCGCGAGGCGGCGGGGTTGATCTGGAGTATCTTTCCCTCCATATCATGGAGGAATACGGCGTCGCTCGCCTGCTCGAAGAGCAGCCCCCACCTTTCCTCGGCCTGCCTCGCCCTGGCTTCGGAGCGCCTCTGCTCCGTCACGTCCCGCAGGACCGCAAGGGTGTAGGAACCCTCGGCATCCTGGCTGGCGGAGGCGGTGAGCTCCAGGCAGATCTCGTGCCCGTCCCGGTGGAGAGCCCACATTTCGTAGGTCGGGGGCGGGGGCAGTTCCTTCCCGGCCTGGCGGCGCCGGTATCTGTCCATGATCATCTCCCTCCACGAGGGTGCGGCGAAGTCGATGAAGGGCCGGGAGTAAAATTCCTCCGCGCCGTATCCGAGCATTTCGCAGAGCTTGGGATTGACGTAGATGGCGCGGTCATCGCGCAGCAGGGCGATGCCGGCGTTGACGTTTTCCACCAGGTGGCGGTAGCGAGCTTCCGTCTGCTCCCTCTCACGGCGGTCACGGCATGCCTCCCACTGTTTGCGGATGGTAAGCGCCACGCGCTTGAACTGCAGGAGCCCGGAGCGCTTGATGATGTAGTCGTCCGCCCCCATGCGCAGGGCCTCCGAGGCCACCTCCTCGTTCCCGTGGCCGGTGAGGATGATGAAGGGGATCTTGCTGTCCCCCTCCCGCACTTTCTTCAGGAGGTCCAGCCCGCTTATCCCCGGGCCCAAGAGGTAATCGCTCAGGATCACCCCGTACCCTCCCTCCTCTATCAGCCGCAGCGCCTCCTCGCCGCTGGTCACGGAGGTGATCTTCAGGTCGGGATCCTCCCGCTCCAGGCTGCGCTTGATGAGGAGCGCATGGTCCGGGTTGTCCTCAACGTGAAGAACGCGGATGCTTTCACGCAAAGCGTACACCCTCCCTTAGCCTTCCGCGCTACCGATCCTTCACCGGTCGTAGCGACGGCTGACCGCAAGCGGGCAGGCCGCAAGCGCATGGTATGACGCATGTCGGGATTTTGGGAAGCGCGCGTGGTACAAACGCGGACCTTCCGCGCCCGCGAGCGCCCTCCGGAATCCTGGAATATAATACCATGATCTCTCGCGTGCCGGTAGCCTCTCGCCCGGGAACCTCGCCCGCCTTGCGACGGTCAATGCTGCGGCCTCTGCTCGTGGATATGGTGAAGATACTGCTTCCTGCCCGGCCTCTTGTGCTCGTATGCATTTATCATAAATAATCTATTACATCTTCAGGGCCCATGTAAATGGACCGCGGAGCGGTTTTCCCATATATGCGCGGGGAAGTTATAATAGGTTCCATGAGCGAGTTTCATTACATCGGCGAAGAGCCACCCCTGCAAAAAATGCTCGCTTTCCTCGAGAAGCGCCCCCGCTTTTCGGTGGACCTGGAATCGGACGGCTTTCACCATTACGCGGAGAGGATAGCGCTCCTGCAGATCGCGGCGGGCGACAGGGTCTTCATCGTCGATCCCCTGCAAGTGGACATCTCCCCGCTCGCCTCCCTCTTCGCGGACGCGTCCAAGGAGAAGGTCTTTCACGACGCGGACTACGACGGCAGGATGATCCTCACTTCCCTGAAAGTAAAACCGTACCCGGTGTTCGACACCATGATCGCCGCGCGCGTCCTGGGCAAGCGGAAGGTCGGCCTCGCCGATCTCCTGGAGGAGTATTTCGGAATCTGCGTGGATAAGGGGCTCCAGAAGGCCGACTGGTCACGTCGTCCCCTGGAGAAGGAGATGCTCGAGTACGCCGCCCTCGACGTGGCCTACCTCCTGGCCTTGCGGGACGGCATGCATGAGGAGATGGAGAAGCTGGGACGCCTGGCATGGGCGCGCGAGGAGTTCGAGAGGCTGGTAAGGGAACTGGAGCCCATTCCGGAGAAGAAAAGCAACCTCGCCAGGGTAAAGGGCGCGCGCAACCTTACGACCAGGCAGCTCGCCGTTCTCGAGGAACTGCTGGAGTGGAGGGAGGGGGTGGCCAAACGCATGGACCTTCCCCCCTTCAAGGTGGTGGGCACGGAAAGGCTGCTCAGGATGGCGGAAGCCCTTCCCCGCACCCGCCGCGAGCTCGAGGCTTGCGGGGCGCTCTCCCCGCGCCAGTCCAAGCGCTTCGGGGAGGAGTTGGCGCGGGTCGTGCACCGTGGCTTGGGCCGAGCGAAAGCGAGCTTGCCGCAGTTACCGTCTCCCGCGAGGGTCCCGAGGGACCTCGAGGCGGAGAACCTGCTCAGAAGATTCAAGGAGGTCCGGGACCTAAAGGCCGTGGAACTGGGCGTAGATCCCGGTTTTCTCCTGCCCAACGCGTCCCTGAAGGGGCTGGCCAGGCTGAAACCGCGTGGCCTGGAGGACATCCGCAAGAGCGGCTTGCTCAAGCAGTGGCAGTTGCATGCGGTGGGAAAAGCCCTGGCGAAAGGCCTTTCCTCCGGCCGTGCGTGATCTCCGCAGGTACCCACCCGTCAAGAGCCCGGATTTTACCGCTGCTTATTCGAACTTGGCGCCGCACCGGCGGCAGTACATGGCTTTCTCGTCACCGCGGGGGTGACCGCATTTCCGGCAAAACGCCTGTGTTGAGGGCTCCTCCGGGGGAGGTGGCGGCGCGGGAGGAGGCGGGACGTATGCCTCCTGCAGGGGTGGAAACGCGGGGGTCTCCGCAGGCGGGGGTGTTCCAGGCAGCGGAGGCGCGCCCACCGTGGCCGGCACAGCTTCCCTCGTCTTGCGCGTGGAGGCGAAGAGGAAGAGGAGCAGGCCGATGGCTGTCAGGAGGGAGAAAACGATGGTGAAGAGCGACTTGTGCCGGTAGAGGAATCCCCCGCCCGCGGGGGTGATCTCCGGCAGGTCATACCTCACCGCGCCCGTCTCCTCGTCCCATTCCGCGTTGCGCGCTCCTTCCGGCAGGAGGATGGTCACCTTCTCCTCGAGGGGCATCTCCTCGAAGAGGGTGAACTCGTTGTTGAGGGTCCAGGAGGCCTTGAGGACCATGCGCTCGCCTCCCTCGTCAACCACCTGGTATCCCGCGTATCCGAAGAGATGCCACCCGTCGTCAAGCAGGTAGGCCAGCCCCGGTGCATCGAAGGATACGGTGACGGTGGCCTTGCTGTGGCTTATCTTCACGGAGAAGTTCTCTATCTCCCCCAGGTTGGTGTCCGCGCGGAAACGGCGGGAGAGGAGATTGGGATTTTCCTCGAAAAGATATCCGTACGTGGAGAACCAGTCGGGGTCGTAGCTTATGGTGTCCGTGATGCTGGCGTCACCCAGCCCATTGAGCTCGATGCGGTAATCCTCGCTCAGGGAATAGGGCTCCCCCTCGCCGATTTCCTGGGCGAGGGGCGCTTCCGCCAGCGGGAGGACGAGCAGGGCGGCGAGCAGCACCAGGAGCAGACCCTTGCAGAGCTTTCCGCTCACCATATGGGCATCACCCCCTGCTCCCAGCTCTTTTCGATATCGATGAGTATGTAGGAGCCTTCCTCCATGGCGGCCTTTATCTGCCGTGCGGCGATGTCCATGCATTCCAGCGCGGTGACCTCGGGGCTGGTCTCCCCGGGGTAGTGGGAGAGTACGTAATCGCGGTCGATGAAGGTGGACTCTATGGCGTAGAGCTCGCCGCTCTGGGGAAGCTGGATTACCGGTATGGCGTGCCCCGGTATGAGGGCCACGTAGGAGCGTATGCCCACCGCCTCCATGAGGGCGGCCATGCATATGGCAAGGTCAAGGCAGGTTCCGGAAGCCCTGAGGATGGTCTCGTGCGGGTACTGCACGTACTGCGCCTGATTTTCCGTCCAGAAACCTGAGGGCTCCATGATATAGCGCACGCCGTACTGGCGCAGGATATCGAAGGAGCGCAGGAAAGCCGTATAGGCGTCCTGGTCGCTGATCACCGTCTCCAGCCCGCCGGAGATCTGGTTGGCCATGCTCTTGACCGTTTCCTCGTTGGGGGTCACGAAGGCGGCCAGCAGGGGGTAATTGTCGAAGGCGTCGCTGAAGGTGAATATGTCGTCCTCCTCAAGGGAAGTGAAGGTGAAGTCGTTCTTGCCCAGCAGGTAGATCTTCTCCGTGTCCTCCACGGGGGAGTCGAGGCCGTCGTGCTCGTATCTCATCTTGAGCTCCACGGGCGTCTTGGTGGAGATCTCCTTCACCTTGGCATCGTCGAGGTTGGGCCAGCAGTAATCGCGCACCGTCTGGCCGGGGAGGATGAGGGGGTAGACCTCCGTGGAGGTCCAGTCCGTGTAGCCCTCGATCTTGTAGGCGATGCGGAAATCGCGCGCCGGCACGTCGCCCACGTTCCTGATGATGGTCTTGGCCACCCACATGCCCTGCTGGTCGTCACCATAGACCTTGTACGCGCAGGTCATGATCTCCTCGCGCGTGTGAAGCTTGATTTCGAGGCGCGGCTCTCCCTGCGAGGGTTTTTCGGCGCCGACGGTCACCACCAGGCCGAAGACCGATCCCAGGAGAAGCGCCGCCGCCGCCAGGGAAAGGAACACCTTAAGGCCCTTGCTCAAGTTCTCTCACCTCTTTCGTGCCGACAAGCAACCCCGACGTTGCGGCCCTTTCCCTGCACGCCTCGCCGACGTCGCGGACGCCGCTTTTACGGCTATAATATACTCTCCGGGGGGGAAATGAAAATGAGGAATGCCGCCGCCGCGTGCGGGCGCCGTTACCGTGGCATTTCGGTCCCGTGACGGCCATGTGATAAAATGCTTATCCATGGAGCTCAAGGGACTGATCCTTTCCGGTGGCGAGGGGACGCGGCTGCGTCCCATAACCCACACCAGGGCCAAGCAGCTGGTGCCGGTGGCCAATAAGCCCATACTCTTCTACGGGCTGGAGGCCTTGCGGGAAGCCGGGATAGAGGAAATCGGCATCATCGTTGGCGATACCGAGGAAGAGATACGCGAGGCGGTCGGGGACGGATCACAGTGGGGGGTCAAGGTCACCTATATCAGGCAGGAGGCACCCCTCGGCCTCGCCCACGCCGTGCTGACCGCGGCCGATTTCCTCGGGGAAACCCCCTTCGTCATGTACCTGGGAGACAACCTCATCAAGGAGGGCATAGTCGGTTTCGTGGACGAGTTCCGCGGCAAGCAGGTGGACGCACTCATCCTGCTTGCGCACGTCGCGGAGCCGCAGCGCTTCGGGGTGGCCCGCCTGGATGGGGACAAGGTGGTGGGGCTGGTCGAAAAGCCCAAGGACCCGCCGAGCGACCTCGCCCTGGTGGGCGCCTATATGTTCCGCCCGGTGATCCTGGAGGCCTCCCGGGCCATCAAGCCCTCCTGGAGGAATGAGTTGGAGATCACCGACGCCATACAACACCTTATCGACGAGGGATACCACGTGGAGGCGCACGTCATCCGGGGATGGTGGAAGGACACCGGCCACCTGGAGGATCTCCTGGAGGCCAACTGCATGGTCCTGGAGGACCTGGAGCCGCTCTGCGCGGGCACGGTGGACGAGGAGTCCCGCATCCTCGGCAGGGTGGTAGTGGAGGAAGGGGCGGAGGTGATCCGTTCCACGCTGCGGGGACCATCCATGGTGGGGAAAGGCTCGCGCATCGTCGATTCCTACGTCGGGCCCTTCACCTCGATATATTACGGCGTGACGGTGGAGGGCAGCGAGCTGGAACATTCCATCGTCATGGAGAACAGCACCATCCGGAACATCCCTGGCAGGATCGAGGACAGCCTCATCGGTAAGAACGTGGAGATCGCCCGGTCTTTCGACCGCCCCAAGACCTTCCGTTTCATGCTTGGGGACAATTCCAGGGTCGGCCTGATCTAAGGGGGGGCGGCGTTGATACCGGGAGTAGTCGCTCGCGAACTCGCCACCGCCCTGGGATCCGGCGGTTACACGGTGGACCTCTGGGGCGGTGATATCTGCCCCGCGCCGCGCGGCAGCGCCGCACTGCACCATCTCTTCCCGGGCAGGGTGGAAGCCTGGTTCCGGAGAAGGGAGGCGGCGGAGAGGATAATCTGCCTGCAGGGGATGATCAAGCTGGTGCTCTGCGATCGCAGGAAGGGTTCCGAGGGCCGCGGCGAGGTGGCGGAACTGTTCCTGGGAGAATACCGCTTTCGCGAGGTGACCGTCCCGCCAGGCATCTTGCGCGGATGGAAGGCGGTGGGAAGCCGCCCCGCTCTGGTGCTCCTGGCCGTGGAGGGGGAAGCCGGGGACCTGGAATGCGTGGGCCAGGAGGAGGCGGCGGTTCCCTACGACTGGGAAATAGTGATGCGCTGAGGGAATGGCGGGAGAGGTGGTGCGAGGGATGCGCCTGCTGGTCACCGGCGGATGCGGGTTCATAGGCAGCAACTTCGTCCGACACGTCCTCCGCGAGCATGCGGAGGACGAGGTGCTCAACCTGGACAAGCTCACCTACGCCGGCAACCCCGAGAACCTGCGCGAGGTGGAGGGCGACCCGCGTTACCGGTTCCAGCGGGGCGACATATGCGAGGAGGAGGACGTGGCGCAGGCCTTCGCCTGGGAGCCGGAGGCGGTGCTCAACTTCGCCGCGGAGACCCACGTCGACCGCTCCATCGCCTCCCCCGAGGCCTTCGTGCGCACCGACGTGCTGGGAACCTTCCGTCTGCTGCGCGCGGCGCAGGAGAGGGGCGTACGCTACGTGCAGATCAGCACCGACGAGGTATACGGGAGCATACCGGAAGGCTCCTTCCGTGAGGACAGCCCCCTGCAGCCCAACAGCCCCTACGCCGCGTCCAAGGCGGGCGCGGACCTCCTGGTCCGCTCCTACGTCATGACCTATGGCCTGGACGCCGTCATCGTGCGCAGCTCCAACAACTACGGCCCCTACCAGTATCCGGAGAAGGTCATCCCCCTCTTCGTCACCAACCTCCTCGAGGGGAGGAAGGTCCCCCTCTACGGCGAAGGGAAGAACGTGAGGGACTGGCTTTTCGTGGAGGACAACTGCCGCGCCATCGACCTGGTGCTCAGGCGCGGCGAGACCGGGGAGATCTACAACGTGGGAGGCGGGCAGGAGAAGAGCAACCTCGCGCTGACGCGCTCCATCCTGGAGATCATGGGGATGGGCGAGGAATGCATACAGTACGTGCCCGACAGACCCGGGCACGACCTGAGGTATTCCGTGGACTGTTCCAAGATCCGTTCCCTGGGCTGGCGGCCATTCACGGATTTCGAGGGCGGGCTGCGGGAGACGGTGCGCTGGTACCGGGAGAACGAGGACTGGTGGCGCCCCATAAAGAACGGCGAGTTCCGCCGCTATTACCTCGAGCGCTACGGCGACATATGATGCCGTGGATAGGGTGGCGGGGATTCGCGGAGGCCGCCTTGCGGGAGCGAATGGGATGGGCGGAAAGTGCCGATGAACGCATCAGCGGCTGTCGATGCCGGCAGGGGTTGCGGTGACATGGCCGGCGCGGACCCCCTTGGATCTCTTTTGCGCGCAGGAGTTACAGTGATGCAGGAGATCCCGCGGCGGGATGGCGGGAGAAATATGCGGGAGGAGGAGCGGTGAAGCTCTCGGTCATCATCCCCGTGTACAACGAGCGCAACACCATCAAGGAGATCCTGCGGCGCGTGCGCCAGGTGGACCTGGGAGACCTGGACGTGGAGATTGTGGTGGTGGACGACGGGTCCACCGACGGGACGCGCGACATCCTGGCCATGGAGGAAAACTCGGCAACCCGGGTCATCTACCAGCCGAAGAACCGGGGCAAGGGAGCCGCCGTGCGCGCCGGCCTGGCCGCCACCACCGGCGACCTCATCATCATCCAGGACGCGGACCTGGAGTACGACCCCGAGGATTACCCCAAGATGCTGGAACCCATATTGAAGGGGAAGGCGGAGGTGGTGTACGGGTCCCGTTTCACCGGCCCGCGCCGGAACATGCTCTTCTGGCATTACGTGGGCAACCGCTTCCTGGCACTGGTGACCAACGTCCTCTACAACACCACCCTCTCGGACATGGAGACGTGCTACAAGCTCTTCACCCGGCGTGCGCTGGAGGGCATAGTGCTGCGTTCCAACCGCTTCGACATAGAGCCCGAGATCACCGCCAAGATACTCAAGAAGAAGATAAGGATCTACGAGGTACCCATCTCCTACACGGGGCGGGAGATCGAGGAGGGGAAGAAGATCTCCTGGAGGGACGGCCTGCCGGCCCTGTGGACCCTCATCAAGTACCGCTTCGTGGACTGATCGCCTCCCTCTCGCGCGGCGAGCCCCCAACGCGTGCGCGCCTCTTCGCGAGAAAGCGCTGGCGGGCGCGCGGTTGGCGGGAATCGCCCGTCTCTCTCGGATGAGCGTGAAGGGTGCAGGGCTGCAGCACGACGCGGCGCCGCTTACACCCCAGCGCCGGTTACGGAGGCTTACGGGAGAGGGGCGCCGCCCGGCGCCCCTCCGCTGCGCCCAGCCCTATCGCTTAGCCTACTTCAAGTTCTCGATGAAGGTGTCGACGTCGATGGCCGGCAGGGTCATGATGCGCACGGTCCCGCGCGACGCCAGTTGCACGGAGATGCGGCCAATAGTCTCGTTGTTCGGCGCCTCCACGATGTTGATGAAATCATACTGCCCCAGCACCACGTACTGCGAGATCACCTTGCCGCCCATCGCCTCGACGTCCTTGTTCACTTCCTTGATGCGATCGGGGTTCTTGGTCAGGGTCGCACATCCCTCGTCCGTCAGACGGCTGATGAGGATGTAGGTCGCCATAAGCCTTCCTCCTTTCCTTGACTATCCATCCGCCGATGCAACTATCTTAAGTATCTACCCCCTTGGCCACCGGGATAAACGCGCGCGGGCGGTGCCGCCGCCGCGCGCGGCAATGATGCCCGCCGGGCGCAGGGAGGATGGCAGCGGGTAATATATGGGCATGCGATGTGATACGGTAATGGTCTTCTTGGCGGAGGACGGGGCTGGGTTGCGGGCGGGATGCCGGCCGCTTTCCGGGCCCGGGAAGGGTGTTACCCTCCCCGCCTGGAAATGATTGCATGGTGAGAACGAGGAGGAAAGACCATGGCCTCGATCCCGCGTTGCAGGCTGGTGGTTGTCTACCACCCCGAGTTCGCCACCCGCGGCTATCCCGCCTTGCGGGAAAGGGTGGCGCCGGCATTCGATGAGCTGCGCTCCAGGGGTTTGCTGGGGCGGGAGGGGGTAAGGCTCGTGGAGGCAGAGCCGGCGCAGGAGCGCCTGGCCGCGAGGGTCCATAGCGAGCTGCACATCCAGGGCGTCAGAAACAGCGGCTATTACGAGATCGCCCTGCTCTCGGCGGGGGCGGTGATCATGGGCGCCAGGGAAGTGGCCGAGGAGAGGGCGGACGCCGCCTTCTCTTTCGTGGGCGCCGCCGGGCACCACGCCAGCCACGACGGTTTCTGGGGCTTCTGTTACCTGAACGACGTGGCCATGGCCGTGACCTCGCTGCGCGAGGAGGTGGGAACCAGGCGCATGGCCATCATCGATATCGACCCCCATTTCGGGGACGGCACGCGGGATATCCTGGGAGGGGATCCCGAGATACTGCACGTGAACTTCCATTCCGGCTACCTGATGAAGGAGGCCCGGGGACCCCACAACCTGGACCTCGCCCTGCCCCACAACGCCGGCGACGTGCAGTTCCTGCGCGCGGTGGACCAAGCCCTGCTGGCGGCGGAGGACTTCGGGCCCGAGCTCCTCTTCATCGTCTTCGGGCACGACAGCCACCGCGAGGATTACGGAGCCTTCGAGTTGAGCGACGAGGCGTACCGCGAGTTCGCGGTGAAGGTAAGGGAAGTTTTTCCATATCGCGTGTGTTACGTGCTCTCGGGAGGCGCGCGCCCCATGGTGGCTCGCAAGGCCATCGGGGACGTGGTGGAGGTGCTGGCGGGCTGAGCCGTCTCCGCGGTTTCGGAGAGGGCTCAGGAGTCACGGCAGAAAGGCGGAAGGCAGCGAATGAGGCGTTTTAAAGCGATTTTCCTGACACTCGCCATGGTCACCGCGCTCTTTCTCCCGCCCGTGGGCGCCCCCCGCGCACTCGCCGCGGACGGCCCGCCCCGCGTGGTCTTGACCTTCGACGATGGCTACAACCTCGACCACCGCATCCTGGAGTTCCTCTCCTCGCAGGGGATCAGCGCCACCGCCTTCGTCATCGGGTCGTGGGCGGAGAGGAACCCCTCACTCCTGCAGGAGATGAACGCCCTGGGGTGGGATATCTGCAACCATACCCAGACCCACCCCTGGCTGACCAGGATCGGCGACGACCAGATCAGGGCCGAGCTCAATACCTGCCAGGCGGTGATCACTTCCATCACCGGGCAGCAGCATCCCCTTTTCCGGCCCCCCGGGGGGTTCATAGATGCGCGCGTACAGGCGGTGGCCGCCGCTGCGGGTTACACCCCGGTCATGTGGGACCTGGACAGCGGGGATTCGCGCGGGGTCGATTACCCGGTGCAGGAGCGCGTAGCGTACATGGTGAACGCCGCGCGCGACGGAAGCGTGCTCCTCTTCCACTTCGGCGGCCGCCAGACCTATGACCTGGTGACCGGCGTGGTGAAGGGGCTGCAGCAGAGGGGCTTCTGCTTCGTCACCATCACGGAGCTTTTCGGGTGGAAAAGGGTGATAAGGGGCGGCGAGATGAGCCTCGGCGCGAGCGAAACCGCCCGGACCCTGTACTTCGCCGACGGCACCACCGCCGAGGGGTTCGAGGAGTGGATCACCGTCTTCAACCCGGGCAGGTCGGAGGTGGACCTGGAGGCTCGTTACTTCACCGCGCAGGGGAGCGTGGTGAAGAATTACAGGATACCGCCGCAACGCCGCATCTCCGTGCCGGTAAACCAGGAGATCGCCTGGCAGGGAGACGTTTCCGTGCAGTTGCAGGCCTCTTCACCGGTGGCGGCGGAGCGGACGCTCTTCTTCGACCGGGGCTCGGGGTTATGCGGCGGCTCTCTCTCGCGGGGGACGCGGGAGCCTGGGAAGCTCTTCTATTTTCCCGGCGGCACGACGAGAGAGGGATTCGAGGAATACCTGAGCATCTTCAACCCCTCCGGGACGCAGGCGCTCCTGGACCTGCAGTTCCTCGGCTGGGGCAGGGCCGATACGGTCAAGGCGGCGGTTCCCCCTCTCGGCAGGGCGACCCTGCGCGTCAACGATCTGGTGCCGCCGGGTGACCACGTGCTGGTGGCGAAGTGCGACACCCCGGTGGTCATGGAGAGGGCGCGGTACTTCTCCTACGGCGGCACGATCAAAGGTTCCAGTTGCACCTCGGGAAGCGGTCCGCCCAGGGGCGACTGGTATTTCGCGGGGGGGACCACCAGGAACCTCTCCGATTCCTACCTCTCCGTGTACAACCCCTGCCGGGAGGCCACCTGGCTGCGCCTGGCGCTCTCGGGGTCGGACGGTTCGCGCGTGGAGGAGGAGCTCATCCTGCAGGCGGGCGAGCGGAGAGACCTCTTTCTCGACTCCTACCTGCCTCCGGATATCGATTACGCGGCCAGGGTGGAGAGCCTGCTGCCCGTGATGGCGGAATGCAACACCTTCTTCCTTTTCAACAACGTGGCGGGGGGTTCCTGCGAGAGCGGGAGCGAGATCCCCTGCGAACACTGGTGTTTCGCGGAAGGATGCACGGCCCCCGGCTTTTCGGAGAGCCTGACCCTCTTCAATCCCCTTGAAGGAGCCCAGAAGGCTAAGGTAACCTTCATGCTGGGTTCTGGCGAGAAGGTGACGCGCACCTACAAGCTGCCCTCCCAGGGAATGGTGAGCGTGGACGTGGCCGCGGAGGTAGGCCAGGCCAACGAGGTCGCAATGGTGATACAGGCCCAGCGGGAGATCATCGCGGAGCGCACCTTCCTCTTCGAGTTCAGGAGGTAGAGGCGCCGTGGCGGGAAGAGCGCGGAGGTGGGAGATGTTGAGACGCGAGCTGGTGACCAGCCTGGAGGTGGAGGCCGACAGGGAGCGCGCATGGGAAGTGTTGACGGACCTGGAGGCTTACCCGGAGTGGAACCCCATGATACGCAGGGCGAGCGGTGAGCTGCGGCCGGGAAGCGTCTTGCGGGTGCGTTTCGAGCCGGAGGGGATGCGGGGGCGCGACTACCGGCCCAGGCTGAGCGTGGTGGATCCTCCGGGCGAGCTGCGGTGGACGGCTTTCCTGAACCTCCCGGGGGTGTTCGCCTTCGAGCATTACTGGTTGCTCGAGCGGGCGGGGGAGGGGAGAACCCTGCTGAAACACGGCGTCTCCGTTTCCGGGATCCTGGCGCCCCTTGCATGGAAAATAGTGGAAAGAAGCTCACGGGGCCCCTTCGAGGCCATGAACCGGGCGCACAAGGAGAGGGCGGAGGGGCCGGCGGGGAAAGGCGGCGGCGGGTAGGGAGGAAGGACCGGGCGGGGGGCGAAGCCCCGGTTCCTCGCTTTCCGGGAGCGTCCGCGCGGCGTTGCGCTTGAGCGTTGGCCGGGGGAGGCGTGTTGTCCTCCCCGCGGCGGTGCCTTATCATTTCCCGTAGCGACGGGCGTTTAGCTCAGCGGGAGAGCGCCTGCCTTACAAGCAGGAGGTCGTGGGTTCAAATCCCGCAACGCCCACCACTTGAGACGCCTGGCCGGAGGAGAACCCGGCCAGGCTTTTCTACATCGTGCAATACGGATCGGAGCCTCCGTCTTGCGATGGATAACGGGAAATTCCTGCGGAAAAAAAGAACAACAATATGAATATTAAGTTATCTTCCAACGCATACGATTAATTGACTTAGACGGGATATGAAGGGAGTGGTGGATGTGCTGGGAAAAATTTGCAGTCAATGCGGCGCGGAATCAGCATCCAGGAATATTTCTGCCCACGATGCGGTACCACCTTGTTCGCCGACGATACGGCGGAGTCGCCGATAAAAGGCCCGCCCACCGCCGCCATGGGGGCCCCCGGGCGGCATCCGGCGGGGGGTCAGCAAGGCATGCCAGGAGGGGCGCCCGGGGGCATCGCGGCAAGCTCCCAGAACGCCAGCACCTTCCGCCATGAGGGATAGGGCACCTATAGCGTTGTATGGACAGGGTTTCCCGGCACGCAGCGCCAAGCTGTTTCCGGCACGGGCATGGGCGTTTCCGTGAGCAGGGAGCAACTGCGGCGCATGATCGAGGAGGACAGGCGAAGGAGGAAGAAGATCCTGCTCATTTCCATTCCCGCCGCTTTATCCGTCTGTGCCGTCGTCTTTTTACTGCTTTTCTTCCTCGTTTTCCACAAAGGCATGAGTCCGGAGGGGTACAAGAAGGAAGCCCTGAGGGTCCACGATAGCGTCATCACCAAGCTCCAGGCTATCGAGAACGGCTGGAACCGGAGCGATTACAGCGACAAGCCCTACAGCTGGTGGTACGACAAGCTACGCGACGAGTTCAACGAAGTCGCCTCGGTGATCAGCCAGGCGCTTGAGGAATTGCAGAGACTGCGACCTCCCGAGCAATGCGCGTCGCTGGCTGAGGAGGCGCTTTCATACTACGAAGAGGCAGCCGATTACGCTGCCCGCGCGGTACCGGTCTTCACGTTCGCGGGGGATTGGGCGCGCATATGGGAAGGATGGGTGGATACCCCCTTCGTATCGGATGGCATGAGGGAGGACATGACTCCTGCGGATGCCGTTTCCCTCATCGACCAGGATATCGCCTGTATCGACCAGGTGACCAAGAGCTTCCAGGAGCTAAGTGCACCCGTGGAATGCAGCAACATGCTAAACGGTGTATTATCCCTCATCCAGGAACAGAGGACGCTTTTCGAGCGCCTGAAGAGGCCGATCATCAATTACGACGTGGACGCCTTTGAGGTCCTGTGCGCGGACTGAGACCATTTCGACAACACCGCTGTGGAGAGAATTGTAAAATTATGGGAAGACATGGATTCTTTTCACGACGAGTACCTGGGGCTTCTCGACAAGGGATACGATATCCTGGCTATGCTCAAAGGCTTGCAGATGGAGTTGGAAGACGAGAGCGTGGAAGGAACCACCGCTTTCCTGGCGCCGTGACCTGAGATGCCGGTAATGCAAGCGGGGCGGCTCGGGAATACGCGGTTTCCCTTCATCGCCCGCCGCGCTTTTTTGCTGCATTTGACAGGGGGCATGCGACCCAGCGGGTGAGCGCCTACCTTACAGGCAAGAGGTCATGGGTTCAAATCCCTTAAGGCCCTTGGAAGACCTATCCCCACTTATCGTCCTGGGGGAGGCGGTATGAAAAAGGGCCACGGTGGCCCCATGTTATTGGTGGGCGCTAAAGGATTTGAACCCATGACTTCCTGCTTGTAAGGCCTATCCAGATTAGAAACCAAGGATTGCGGCTCAGGAGAAGAGGCCCTCGCGGAAGGCTTTTAGTGCATAGTCGCGGTCGTTTTCAACCAACCCTCGAATGGCCCGCGATGCTTCCTCAGCGTCTCTGCCCGTGAACGCGTCCATGGCCTCCTGGAAAAACTTGAGATTTTCCAGGAGGTTTTCTTTCTGCATGATCAGAGCGGCGTATTCAATTCGTGCGGTAATAGGCCATAGATACAGCACCACGTCCTCCAGGATCTTGTTCTTACTGGATCTGCAAGAATGGTAAGCGACCTGAAAGGAGCCCTCGAGGTAGCCCTCGAGATCACCCGTTCTGGCGCTCTCACGGAGCTTCTCCAGCGCCTTTTCTATGTTCAGGAAGCTTCCCTCGTCTTGATTCTCCACCCCCCTGAAAGCAACCAGGCCGAGGATCTCCTTCAGCACGTCCGCAAGCCAGATTATTGTTTCCTCCGTTATCTCGGACACTCTCGCTCCGCGGCGCGGCGTAAGCTCCACCAGCTTCTGCTTTTCCAAGATGCGAAGCGCCTCTCGCAAAGGTGAACGGCTCACGCCGAGCTCGTCAGCAAGTCTCGTCTCGACGATCTTCTGGCCCGGCTTCATCTCCAGGCTGATGATCCTCTGACTGAGATAGGCCGCTATCTGCTCGGGAAGGTTTTCCGATGGTTTGAAGGGCATATCTGGCTCCCCGGGAATACACAGCCGCCGTTTGCCTGTTCCGAAAACGTGGTCCTTATCATCATGTAAGGATTTTACTTTATTGCAGGCGAATGCGGAACGTAACCATGCTGCGCATGCTCTTTCAGGCGGGAAGCGTCTGTTGCTTGGCAGAGAATCTTATTGATGATTATTGATGAAGAGCTTGACATAGCATACAGTATACAATATACAATATGATACAAAGGAATCTATGAGCCTGAATCGATCGATGGTCGCTATTCGCGAAGTAGTTGGGCGGATTCATGCGCCATTTTAGGGCTGTTCCTGCGGCTCTAGCTGCGACGTGGCGGTGGCTTTCTGGTCGACACAGGAACGGAGGAAGCGAAAACACGTGAAGATTTTTCGGATTTCAGCATATCGGTCGGCGTTGTTCTCCAGAGGGGAAGGGGGAGGTGTCTCGCATGGGCGTCGCTGTTAAGCAATTGAACGCATCCCGCATCACCAAGGCAGTCCAGATAAAGGACGCCGAGCGGCCTTCGGTGAGCATGCCGGTCGAAGTCAAGCTTGATCCCAACGTCAGGATCTGCACAGAGCGCGCTGAGCTCGTTACTGAATCCTACCGCATGACGGAAGGGGAACCCTGGGTGATCAGGAGGGCGAAAGCGCTCGACCACCTCCTGCGCAACATGACCATCTACATACTGGAGGGCGAGCAGATAGTGGGCAATTACGCCAGTACCCCGGATAGCCTGCCTACCTACCCGGAGATATCATGCCGCTGGCTGGATGAGGAACTCGAGGGCGCTTTCAGGGAAAACATCGATGAAGCGGGCAGGGCGAGGCTGCGAGAGATTCATTCCTTCTGGTACGAGCGGAACGTCGAGGGCAGGATACTGGCCACCTTGCCCGATGACCTCAGAGTTTTTATCGAGAAGAGCAAGTCCACGGCCATGTTCACCATCTTCTGGCCTTTGGGGTGCTTCACCCTCGATCTCAGGCATTGGGTTTTCCCCAGGGGGCTGCGCGGTATCGTCGAGGAGATAGGCAGGCTGCGCGGGGAGCTGCGTGCGGATGATCCGGAATACGGTGAGAAGAAGGATTTCTACGACGCCGCCGAGATATGCTGCGAGGCGGCGATTGCTTTCGCGCGGCGCTACGCGGAACTGGCTCGTAAGAAAGCGGCCTCCGCACGAGGAAAGGTCAGGGAAGATTGCCTCAGGGTAGCAGAAGTATGTTCGCGCGTGCCCGAGAACCCGCCCCGGACCTTCCACGAGGCGCTGCAGGCGGTTTTCTTCTGCCACCTGATCAGCGCGCAGATAGACTGGTACAGCGTGGGCCTAGGCCAGCGTTTAGACCAGCTTCTCTGGCCGTATTACGAAGCCGATAAGGAAGCCGGGAATATCGACTACGACCGCGCCGTGGAGCTGCTCGAGTTCCTCTGGATCAAGCTGGACGATCTGGGACAGATAAACCCCGTGACCACCTCTATCTACCAGGCGGGTGGCACGAAGTTCCAGAACATCTCGATCGGCGGGGTGGATGAGCACGGCAACGACGCCTCCAACGAGCTTTCCCTGGCAGTTTTGGACGCGACCATCGATGTACGTACGCCCCAGCCGTCCATATGCCTGCTCTTCCACGAGAAAATGGACCCGAGGCTTCTGGATAAGGCCATAGAATGCATTGCAACAGGCCAGGGACAGCCTGCCATATTCAACAACGACGTCTGCGTGAAATGGCACCTGGACAAGGCGCTGGAGATACTGTACCCGGAGTCGGGGGTCCATATCGGCGTGCCGTGTCTCGGTCTGGTGCAGAAAGCGGATCGGGTTGTGAGGAGGATGATAGCGCGGCTGCCGAGGCGCGTTCGCCAGCGAATCGAGTTATCCATAGACGAATGGCCCAATGCGGTGTACACGGGCGGGGGCGCCGTCGGGGATGCGTTGCGCAAGGTCGCAAAGAAAACGGGTTTCTGGGACGCCGAGAAAGGGATGGCGATAGCTCGCGGCTGGGCTCCGACCGCTTGCGTCGGAGGCGGACTGCAGGGCAGAGTGACCATCCAGGGGACCCTTACTTCGATCCTCATCTTCACGGTCCTCGATTTCGTCAAATGCTTCGAGTACGTGATGTACCAGGGCGTCGAGCCGGAGACCGGTGAGCTGGTGGGGGCGCCCACGCCCGACCCCCGTACTTTTAAGACCTACGAGGAATTCCTCGAGGCTTTCATGCGGCAGATCGAGTTCCAGGTAGACCGGGCCAACCGCGCCTACCAGGTTGCGGAGAAGATTTACGAAGAACAGATGCCGCGACCATTCGCCTCGGCCTGCACGGAGACCTGCGTGAGGCGCGGTAGGGACGGAATGAGGAAGGGCGATGCGTCCATAAGCGAGATCTTCAGCATGGGCAGCGTGAACGCTGCCGAATGCCTCGCAGCGGTGAAGAGACTGGTTTTCGAGGAAAAATCCGTCACCATGGACGAACTGATCGCCGCCTGCGCGGCCAACTGGGAAGGTTACGAGGACCTGCACCGCAAGTGCCTGGAGGTGCCGAAGTTCGGCAACGACGACGATTACGTGGACGGCATCCTGGCAGAATTCTACCGCAAGGCACAGGCAGTGGTGCATTCCCACAGGGACCACTGGGGAAACGGCCTGCAGTTGGAGTCATCGCTCGCGGCCGGATATTATGTGGGCGGCCTCGTCTGCGGCGCTACCCCGGATGGTCGGGTCAAGGGAGAGACGGTCTCCGACGGACAGCTCTCTCCCATGCACGGGCGCGACGTGAAAGGACCTACGGCGGTACTGAAATCCTGCTCCAAGGTCGATCCTCACAAGACCTGGAACCAGTTATGCAACCAAAAGATAAACCCCGCCTTCCTCAAGGGCGAGAATCGCAAGCTCTTTGCCGATTACCTGCGCACCTGGCTGAAGTTCGGCAACTGGCACGTACAGTTCAACTGCCAGAGCGCCGAGGAGCTCAGGGATGCCGTGGCGCACCCTGAAAGGCACAAGGACCTGATCGTGCGGGTGGCCGGGTACAGCGCATATTTCATTGACCTGGCTCCAGGTCTGCAGCAGGATATCATCGCCCGCACGGAACAGGACCTGAGCGAGTTCGCCAGCAGAGCGTAATCGGAAGACAGCCTTTCTCCAGCTGCTTGATGGCAGGGGAAAGGCGTGAGATGACCGCGCTGGGGAAAATGGGCTGGAGACGCAATAACAGTTTTAAGGGCTTAAGCGGGAGGTCCGGTCGTCGTGGCGGTGACGACGTTGTGGAGGGCCTGGTCTTCAACATCCAGAAATTCAGCATCCATGATGGCCCCGGCATCAGGACTACCGTCTTCCTCAAGGGATGTCCCCTGCGCTGCCCCTGGTGCTCCAACCCCGAATCCATCAACCCCTTTCCAGAGGTGCTCGCCAAGTTCGAAAACCTCTGCCTGGATTGCGGCAGGTGCAACGAGGTCTGCCCTCGCGAAGCCATCGTGGTCACCAAGAAGGATCGTGCCGACGTCGACGACGGCGGGCACATGCGCTCAATAGACCGTGATCTCTGCGAGCGGTGCATGAAATGCGTCGAGGTATGTCCCAGCGGCGCGTTGAGCAAGGTGGGCGAGGTAAGAACGGTGGGCGAGATAATGGGCCTGGTGGAGCAAGACCGCCTCTTCTATGAGACCAGCGGCGGAGGCATAACCCTATCGGGGGGAGAACCGCTGTTGCAGCCGCACTTCACCCTTGCGCTATTACGGGAAGCGAAGAGGAGAAGCATCCACACCGCCGTGGACACCAGCGGCCACGCCCCCCGTGAGGTGCTGGAAGGCGTTCTGCCGTATGTGGACCTGGTGCTCTTTGACATCAAGCACGCCGACCCGGTGATCCATCGCGATACCGTGGGGGTGGATAACCTGCTGATATTTAACAACCTTGAATATCTTTCTGGTAAGACGAGAATATGGATCCGCGTGCCTCTTATACCGGGTTTCAACGACGATAAGGCGGGAATCTGTGCGATAGCGGAAAAGATACGTCGCTTGTGTTTCGATAAGCTGTGCATTCTGCCATATCACAACTGGGGGAGCGGAAAGTACGCCGCTTTAGGGAGAAGTTATCCTCTGAGCGAAAAAGATGAGACCAATCCCGCCTGCCCCTGCCTGGCGCAGGCGCTTTTCAGGGCGGCGGGCGTGCAGGATTGCGAAATCGTGCGATGATGGTGGGGGCCAGGATCTGGCTGCCACTCGAACGGAGTCGGAGTGCGTTAAACTCGTCTTCAACAGTTACATTTTGAGATTACCAGGTAAGGTGGCGTCAAGGGATTTGGAAGGCCTGTCCCCACTTGTCGTCCTCGCTTGGCAGTGATGGTTATGCTGAATACGCGAGGAAGTCGATTTTTCAGTCCGAAGCGTGTGTCTCGAAAAAGGCAACTGCTTCTTCCTTGGATATATCCCCCGCTGCAACCCCGAGGCAAAGCCGTTTTAGTTCCTCATTCGACGCCTCGAGCTGCACGCCGTTGATGTTCAAGAATATCTCGGCGGCTACAACCGCCGTACGCTTGTTGCCGTCAAGAAATGGGTGGTTCTTGCAGATATGAAAGAGGTACGCCGCGGCCATGGCGGGAAGGCTCTTATGAAGGAACTCACCTGCTAAGGCAGCAGTCGGCATCGCCACCGCACTTTCGAGCATTCCACGGTCTGCGATGCCCTCGGCCCCGCCGAACTCGGCTATCATGCGTGCGTGGATCTTCAGTATGTCTTCGAACGAGAGGAATACGGGTTCCACGCTCACGAATCAGCCAGTTCCTTGAGCACCTTCCCGCGCTCCCCCACGATTCGGTCCAGGTGACGCTCGAGCTCCTCCGGGTCCACCCGCCGAGGGCTCACGGGAGTGATGATTATCGACCCGTTGCTCACCGTCAACTGGACTTCCTTGCCCTCTTCAAGCCCGACCATCTCCATGATCGGCAGATCCAGTATGAGGGCGTTGCTGTTTCCCACTTTCTGCAGTCTCTTTATCATTGTGCCGACTCCTTTATGTTATAACATAATTATAACATCATTTGATCCCAAGTCAATCCCGCGCAGCAAGACAAGAATCGCAGCCCCTTATAGGGCATGACCGCAGAAGCTGCTGGTTGGCGCCGGCAGACAGATCAAGCCGAGGCAGCATTAAGCGAGGCATGGAGTCCGGCTTCTATTGCTCTGGTGGGCGTTAAGGCCTCTGGAAGACCTATTCCAGTTTATCCTACTGGGGGAGGCGGTATGAAAAAGAGCCGCAGGCGCCCCAAAAATTGGTGGGCGTTAACGCCCACCAATAACATGGGGCCACCGTGGCCCTTTTTCATACCGCCTCCCCCAGGACGATAAGTGGGGACAGGTCTTCCAAGCGCCTTAACGCCTGCCAATCACCAGGGCCCCTGCGGCCTCCATCACAACGCCTCATCCAGGACGACAAGTGGGGATAGGCCTCCCCGGGGCCTTAGCGCACGCGGAGGCATAAAGGCTGAGAGCACCCGCCTCTCCGTGCTAGGACCGGCGAAGTAGCGCCGCGGCCTTGATCGCCGGCGGCGGGCGGCGGTGAGGCCGACATGCCGCGTGCCGGCCAGCACCGGCACGGTGTAACCGGCCCGATAGCGCGGCAGGGCCGTGAAACGGGCATCCCGCCGCTTGCCCCTCGCCACCCTCAAAAAGCCCGGTCAAGGAGGCGGAAAAACATCCCCCTTAAAAGGGCTTCGCGCTTGCGTTCTGAGGATTTGCGGGAAACATGCCTTGATATATAAGCACGAAGGGGTTATATTGTATGTGCATTGGTTTTTGAGGATGGCGTGAATCGTCCCGAGGAGACCTGCTCCTCGGGATTTTTTTGAGAAGGAGGTGAGAGAAGTGAAGATATACGTCGGCAACCTGAGTTACGCGACGAGTTCCAGCGACCTGCAAGGCGCTTTCGGGAAGTTCGGAGCGGTGGACTCGGCGGAAGTGGTCATGGACCGCAACACCAACCGCTCCCGCGGTTTCGGTTTCGTGGAGATGTCCGACGAGGGCGAGGCAAAAGCCGCCATAGCCGGCCTTAACGGCAAGGAGATGGACGGCCGCACCCTCAAGGTCAGCGAGGCAAAGCCGAGAAGGGCGGAGACGAGGAGCAGCTACCGCTTCTGATCTCGTACGGTTTGGCGGCAGCGCGAGGTTTGCTCGCAAGGGGACAGGCGGTGAGGTCGCCGCCTGTCCCTCCCTTCCCGGGCAAGACTCGTTGCCGGCATCCGGAGCCTGCGGGGCCGCACCCTTTCCGGCGTCCGACGTTGTGCTCCAGGGGCGCCATTCCGCCGGTCTGCCCTGGGGGGAAAGGCCCGCGCACCGTGTTCGCCGGTTGACCGCGGCGAAAACCCGGACATATCATGATTTTGCATGATTCTGCAGCAATAAAGCGGATGGAGGTCGCATGATGGAGAGAACCCCCGAGGAAAAGACGGAATTCCTCATGGAACTGGCGGAAGCGCCCATCGCGCGCCTGGAGGCGGAACTGGCCTTTCGCTTTCTTTACAAGCACCTCGAGGCGGATGTGAGAAGGGAGGGCGAGGGGCTCAACGTCCTCGACGTGGGAAGCGGGCTGGGGGAGGTCGCCCTGCGTTTCGCGGCGCTGGGCCACAAGGTCACCATGCTGGAACCCCAGGCCTGCCTGCTGCAGACGGCGGAGGAAAGGGCAAGGGAGCAGTTGCCCGAGCGGGCCTCCCTCCTGCGTTTTCTGAACGAACGCATTGAGAACCTGGAGGAGAGCCTGACGGACGAGTTCGACCTCATCATCTGCCACGAAACCATAGAGTACGTGGACGATCCCCTGAAAGCCCTGAACGTCATCACCCGGGTGCTGCGTCCCCGCGGCAAGCTCTCCCTGGTCTTCCTCAACCGCTACGGCCTGGTCATGGAGAAGGTGGTCGTGGAGGGCAACGTGAAGGAAGCCGTGGAAGCCTTTGATATGGAAGAGTTTCCCACACAGTTGCACCATGGCCGCGGACACCTGTATTCCGATGCGGAGATGATGAACCTACTCGACCCACTGGGGTACAACCTGGAGGGGCAGTACGGGCTGCTCATCTTCTCCGAGTTCATCGACTGCTCCCTTTTCGAAGAAGGGCAGTGCTACCGGGGCATGCTGGAGCTCGAGGAGAGGGCGGGGCAGGAGCCGCAACTCAAGGGCATCGGTAAGTACATCCAGCTCATCTGCTCCAAATCCTGAGGGCCGGGGGCGTCGCGGGAGAAGCGCCCTTACCGGCAGCGGGCTCGCGCGGGGGGCGGAAGCCAGCCGCGAAGGTGAGGCGGCCGTCGCGGGCTACCCGGTATGAAAGCCTTTTATCCGAAAGGGCGGGTTTCTCGCGCTCTCACAGGAAACGGCGCAGGGAAGCGGCATAGCCGTGGAGGCCCCTCTTCACCGTGGCGTAGGTGAGGAGCTGCTGGTAGAGGCTCTCGTCCGCCAGGTCCCGCCAGCGCAGCTGCCGCTTGGTCTTGGTCAGGAAGAGCATGGGTATCCAGGTGCCTGTGTTGATGTAATACTTACCTCTCTTGCCGCCCAGCACCGGCTGCAGCTCGTTTGAATAATAGCGGTGGTCATGACCGAAGACGACCACGTCGATGTCCTGGTCCGAGAGGAGGAGATCGCGTGCCGCCACCGAGAGGGCGTCCTCCCTGGTGGCCAGGGAGTCGAGGAGGAGCCCGTCAGTCGCCAGCTCCGATGTCTCCCCTTCTTCCTCCTCCGGGAGCTCCGGGCTCACCCGCTCCGCGTCCTCCACTCCCTGCAGCTCCACGCGGGCGCGGCCGGAGATGAAATCCATGGTCCTCTTCAGCGAATATCCCCAGGTGTCCAGGCGCCCCTCCCGCCGCCGCCGCTGCAGCTCCCGGCTTTCCTTGAAAGGGGGAAAGCCCACCTTGGACATGAAGCGGAGCAGCTTGTACCCGTAGACCAGCTTGAACCACCAGTTCTCGTCCTGGATGCCCATGAAGACCATGTTGGGGATGGGCCTGACGTTGTTGATGAAGGGACTCCTTTCGCTTATCATTCCTTTGGCAAAATATTCCAAGAAACAGTTGCTCCAGCTCCTCTCCAGCCTCAGCTCCCCCGACTTGGGATCGCGCAGGAAGGGGTGGGTGAAGTTCTCGAAGGCGCTGTCCGCGAAATACTGGTTGCCATGCTCCACGTACAGGCCGCCGTCCCGGTAGATGCCCGTGTACTCGAAGTGGAAGTGCTCCGAGTCGGGGGTCCCGAATTCCTCCAGGAGGCGGTCGCGCACCTGCGGCCAGAAGAGGTCCACGTCATGGTTGCCCGGCACCAGCACCAGGCGATGGCCGTCTTCCATGAAGCGGCGCAGGGAAAGGAAGCAGTCCCGGTGGGCTTCCAGGACGCGCTCCAGCTTGTGCAGTGATTCCGCCTCCGTGCAACCCAGGCGCTGGAAGGGCTTGCTTACCGTCTTCTCCAGGGTGACGCCGACGAAATCGATGAAATCCCCGTTGATGATAAGCTCCGAGCTGCGCCGCCTGGCGATGGTTTCCACGAAGGACCGGAAGGCGGCGTCCTGCTGGAAGTCGTCCAGGTAGTCCCCTGCCCCCAGGTGCAGGTCGCTTATTATGAATCTGGTCCTGGGCATCGGCGCTCCTTGTCGGGGCCGCCTGCAAGCACGGGGCGGCAGGCTGAACAACAATTGAGTATAGCATCATGCGGCGCGCCGCACATGCCCAGGCGGGAGAGCGGGAAGCCCGCCCGCGCATCGCCCGGCCCCGCATGCGGGAGCGCGCTGCCGGGCGGGTTAGGGGAAGCGCTACGCCCCGGCCATGTTGAAACGGGCGCTTTCCTGTATATTAGTCCTGTATGTTGGAACGGAGCCGCATACGGACGTGGCGGGAAAAGGGCTCTTGCGCGGAGGAGAGGGATGAGCTGCGAGGCGGGACGGGTGATCGGACTCATGGAGCGTCTGGCGCCCCCGGAGCTGGCGGCGGATTGGGACAATGTCGGGCTGCTGTTCGGGTCGCCGCGCGCGGAGATAGACGCCGTCCTGATCGCGCTCGAGGTGACCGTTGAGGTGCTGGAGGAGGCGCTCGCGAGGAAAGCCGGCCTCATCATCTGCCACCACCCGCCGCTTTTCCGGCCTTTGCGCCGCCTTCGGGAGGACGAGCCCGAAGGCGCTCTGGCCTGCGGCATCGTGCGTTCCGGCGTTGCCGTCTATGCGGCGCACAGCAACCTGGACGCCTCGTCCCAGGGGGTCAACGCCGCCCTCGCCGAGGCCCTCGAGCTGCGGGAGCACGTGCCCCTGGGCGAGGCCTCGCTGGAGGGTTACAAGCTGGTGACCTTCCTGCCGCCGGAGTGCCTGGGGGAGGTGAGCGAAGCCCTTTTCCGCGCGGGGGCAGGGGCCATCGGCGACTACCGCGGGTGCTCTTTCCGCGTCGAAGGGACGGGGACCTTTCTCGCGGGTCCCGGCTCCCGGCCGTTCCGCGGGGAAGCGGGGAGGCGGAACGAGGTGCGGGAGGCGAGGCTGGAGGTGTGGGTGAAGGGGCAGGACCTGCCGCGGGCGATGGGGGAGCTCATGGGCGCCCATCCCTACGAGGAGCCGGCCGTCGATATCTACCCGGCGCGCCTGGGCCAGCGTGGAGGCATAGGAAGGATAGGGACCCTTTCCCGCGCCATGACCCTGGGGGAGCTGGCGGAGTCCTGCCGCCTGCGGCTGGCGAACCCCGCTGTGAGATACGCCGGCGATGCGGGTCTGCGGGTGAGAAGGGTGGCGGTATGCGGCGGACGGGGAGGAGATGTGGCCGGCGAAGCGAGGCGCATGGGGGCCGAGGTGTTGATCACGGGAGACGTGAGCCACCACGAGGCGCAGGATGCGCTGCGGGCGGGGTTGGCCATAATCGACGCAGGGCATTATCATACCGAGAGTGTGGTGGTCCCCTTCCTGGCCAAGCATATCGCAGGGTTGGCGGGCGCGGCGGGCCTGGAGGTCGAGTTCTTCATCTCCGAGACGGATACCTGCCCCTGGCACACCGGAGGTGAGAGTTGAGCGAACTGGCAAGGTTGCAGCAGGTACAGGAGCTGGACACGCGCATCTTCGCGCTGCGGGCGCAGGCGGAAAGACATCCCCTGGCGGAGGAGATAGCTGCCCTGAAGGAAAAGGAGGGCGAGCGTGTCCGTGACCTGCAGGAAGCGGAGTCATCCCTGGAAAGATCCGGCAAGAAGCAGAGCAGGTTGGAAGCGGAGGTCCGGGCTATCGAGGAGAAGCTGGCCCGCGAGGAAGAGAAGCTCTTCGGGGGGAGGGTGACGAATCCCAAGGAATTGCGAGGGTTGCAAGCCGAGGTGCGTTCGCTGCAGCGGCAGAAGGACGGGCTGGAGACGGAGCTGCTGGAGGAGATGGAGGAACAGGACGGCATACGTTCCCGGGTGGAGGAGATACGCAGCGAGCGAGAGGGGTTGCTCGCGGAGATCGCGGAGAAGGAAGCCGTCCTGCGTTCTGACCTGGAGAAGCTGCACGGCGAGCTGGGCGAGCTGGAGAGGGAGAGGGAAGAGCTGGCGGCAGGCTTGGAGGAGGAACTCCTGCGCCTGTACGAAAAACTGCTTGCCGGCAAACAGAACCTCGCCGTGGTCAAGGTCGTCGAGGGCATATGCCAGGGGTGCCGGGTCGAGCTGCCGGGGAAGGAGTACGACCGTTTCCTCAAGAGCGAGGGGATATTCCGCTGCCCCAATTGCGGGCGTATCCTGGTCAGGCAGAACGGCGGATGAGTGATGAGGCGGTGTAGGACTTGCAGGCAAGGAAGAGCAGGAAAAGCGTGATAGAACCGGCATTTCAGGGAGCCAAGCGTTTCGAGGAATTGCACGTGTTCGTCGACGGTGCAGCGCGGGGCAACCCCGGGCCCGCGGCCATCGGGGTGCTGGTGCTGACCCGGCAGGGGAGAAAGGTCGCTTCCTTCGGCGAGGTGATAGGCGAGGCCACCAACAACTTCGCCGAGTACACGGCGCTGGTGCATGCCCTGCGGCTTCTCTCCGTCTTCGAGGTGGACCGCCTGCGCCTCTACACGGACAGCGAACTCATGGCGCTTCAGCTCCGCGGCGAATACCGGGTAAAAGAGAAGACCCTAAGCAGCCTTTACGCGCAGGTGGCATCCATGCTCGGCCGTTACCGCGACTGGGATATCGAGCACGTGCCGCGGGAGCGCAACCAGGAGGCCGACCGCCTGGCCAACCAGGCGCTCGACCAAGCGGGCCCCCGCCCCTTTGCCCGGCGCCGCCGCGAGGCGGATTCCTCGCAGGGGCAGGAAGCGCTCTTCACCGAACCCGGCGAGCAGGAAGAAGACGGCGAAGAGGCGGAGGAATAGGCATGTTCCTCATAGCGCACGCGGGCATCGCCGCCGCCCCCGCTTCAGCCGTGCTGGCCTGGTGGCAGGAGAACCGCGGCTTCTCTCGCGAAACCCCCGACCTCAGGTGGTTGCTGCTGGGAAGCGTGTTGCCGGATCTGGTGGACAAGCCGCTGGGGCAGGCTGTGCTGCGTTCCTATTTTCAGAACGGGCGCATCTTTTTCCACACCTTCCTCTTCACCATCCTTTTCCTCCTGGGGGGCGCCTCCCAGTGGAAACGCCGCGGGGACAGCCGGTTGTTCATGCTGGCATGCGGCATGTTGGCCCACGTGGTGGTGGACAGGGTATGGGTGGAGCCGACAACCGCCTTCTGGCCTTCCCTGGGGCCTTTTCTGCGCCACCCCTCCCTGGGGACAATCATGGAACAGGTGATGGAATACCTGCGTGAGCCGTCTTTCTGGGTGGAGGAAGTGGGTGGAGGAGCCCTGCTCGTAGGCTCGCTCCGCCTGCTTGGGGTAAGGTCGCTCCGGGATCTCAGGCAGTTTGCAGGGCACGGCACCCTGCCCGCCCTCGCTTCCCCACTGCCTGAAGACGGCCGTGGGGGCCGGGGATGAGCCGCTTTCCGCGCGCGGGTTCCTTGCCCCCCTGGTAAACCGCGGCTACAATGGTTAGGTCATGGGAACGATATACCTGTTGCGACACGGAGAAACCGAGTACAATGCCCAGCAGAGGTTGCTGGGGCGCCTGGACCTCAGCCTCAACGAGAAGGGCCGCGGGCAGGCGAGGCGGGTGGTGGATTTCTTCCGCGGCGTGGACCTGAAGGCTATCTATTGCAGCCCCCTGAAGCGTTGCCTGGAGACGGCCGCCCCGGTAGCGGAGGCGCAGAGCCTCGAGGTGGAGATCATGGAAGGCCTCATGGAAGTGGACATGGGGGAATGGGACGGGCGCTCCATCAAGGAGTTGTTCGAGCGGGAAGGGGAAGCGGTGGGAAACTGGATGCGCAACCCGTCCTCGGTGGCCATACCCGGGGGAGAGAGCTTCGATGCGGCGAGGGAGCGGGTGATGGCGGCGATCGGCGAGATCACCTCCCGCAATCCGGGCGGCGAACAAGTCCTCGTCGTATCCCACGGGGGGCCCATAAGGGGCGTGCTTTGCGAGGCGCTGCGCATGGACCTGGACAGCATGTTCCGCCTCCAGATAGACCTGGCCTCCGTATCCGCCGTCAAGTATTACGAGGGCGGCATACAGGAGTCAGCCACTGTGACGCTGGTCAACGAGACCTATCATCTGAGGTAGGCCTCCCCTCGTGGTGAAAGCGCGCCGCGCGCTTCGCGGACGGAAGGAGCAATTTAGGATTATCATGAGGGAAACGGATTTGCGCTCTGTAAACTCTCTCCTCTTCGACCTGGACGGCACCCTGGTGGACACCATCCAGCTCATCCTGTATTCCTTCCGGGAGACCTTCCGCATCCTGGGGCTGCCGCCGCGCAGCGAACGCGAGCTGCTGCTGCAGGTGGGACGCCCGCTCCTGGAGCAGGCATGGGACATCGATCCCGAGCATGCCGAGGACATCTACCAACTCTACCGGCGCGTCTACGACGATAATTACCAGCATTTGGTAAAGGAATATCCTGGCGTGAGGGAAGCGCTGGCCGAGTTGAGGCGGAACGGTTACCGCCTGGCAGTGGTGACTTCCAAGCGGCGCCGCAGCGCCTCGCGTGATCTTGAGGTGTTTGGCCTGGCACTTTACTGCGAGGTCCTGGTGACCGCCGAGGATACGGAAAACCACAAGCCCGATCCGGAGCCGGTCCTCAAGGCCCTGGAGAAGCTGGGCATTTCACCGCGGCAGGCCACCTTCATAGGAGACAGCCCGTACGACGTGCGCAGCGCGCATGCCGCGGGCCTGTCTGCCGGGGTGGTGGGGTGGGGACCTTTTCCCAGGGAGATACTGGAAAAAGAAAGCCCGGACTACTGGATCCCAGACCCACAGAGCCTGCCGCGCATCTTCCCTGGAAGGGGAGGTTGAGGGGGCGGGAGAGAAAGGCCCTCCGCGCGGCAAGCGCGACACCACCAGGGAAGGAAAAGCCCCCGTGCCGAGCCGCGAAGGGCGTAACCGGCATATGCCCGTGAGAACGAGGGATTCCACGGGCGCATGACGATGTGGGCCGGCGCGGCCCTCGCCGGTGGGATCCGCGACCTCAAGTTCGTCACAGGCGCTTCCGATTTAAGGATGGGCGTGAACAGCGCCCGTCTTTTGCGGTTATGTATCTGCGAGCAAGGAGCCTTGAGTGAAAGCGAGGAAATGCTCCGCCTGCGGGGTCCCCAAGCTGGTGAGCAAGGGTCACGAGTGGACGAGCGGCGGAGCCATCGTGAGCAAGAAGAACCCGGTTTTCCGCATGATCTTCTGGGAGAGTGATTACATATCCCGGGTACTGGGCATCTTGCAGCAAATCACCGAGGTACCCCTGGAACGCATGGTCATAGAGCTTACCCGCAAAGCAAGTCATGATTACGTGACGAGCTACATATACCCCGCCTTGCTCAAGGTCATCAACCGGGTATCCCTCAACCCTTTCACCAAGAACCTGCTCTCCCTGCTGCGCGCCTACGGTTTCGGCGAGGCGAGCTTTCATGAGGTGCAGTACAGGAAGGGGGAGGACGACTACGTGATCGTGAAGGTGAAGAACCCCTATTACCTTCCCTCTTGCGCCGGCACCCTGCTCGGTGGCGTGGAAGCCGTCTGCGGGCGAGAGGGCAGCGTGAGAAACGAGGAGATCGCGCCCGGTGAATACCTGCTGGACGCGTACATCTCCAACCACCCCATGGAGTTCAGCGGGCGCTTGCACTTACGCCACTACCCCGCAAAGCCGGGCGAAATCGCATTCGAGCGCTGTCCTTCCTGCGGGAGCCCCGCGAACTCTCCGCCTACAACTGGGACATGGAGAGGGGGATCATCACGAGGAAGCAGGACGGAGCGCGCATGGCGCTGGGAGCCTTCGGGATCTACGACGCGCTCATCGAGGACCTGAAGCAGGAGCTGGGAAGGCATATCCCGCGCCTTGTCGCGGAGTCGGCGAGGCGCTGCGCCACCGGGGGCCGCTTCGAGGCGGACCTGGTGAGCCGGGAGGGCATCGTGCGCCGCCAGATGGCGCTGCAGGGATTGGGCAACCTGCGCAGGTACGTGGTCCAGAAGGACCACATGCTGGTGAAGATAGAGAACGCCTGCCTGCATCCCATAATGGCGGGCACCTTCCAGGGCTTCTTCGAGCTCATCTCCGGCCGCCGGGGCGAGGTGGAGTGGGACTGCGCCCCGGACGGCGACCTGAGCATCACGGTATGGGCCTGAGGGCGGCGCGCTTGCCGGGATGCCGTCCCCGGCGGCAGAGGCGGCCGCTCGGGGCCGCCGGGCGGCCAGGGACCACGCAGCGGAATCTTGGCCGGGGAAGAGGGCCCTCCGGTTTCCTCTCCCTGCATCGATCTCCGGATTTGCGGGTAGAATAAGGTGGAACGGGAGCACCTGCGGGCGCTCCTCCCGTGCGTCGGGAAGGTCCCCAAGAGGCGGGGGGACGGCCATGGTGGATGTTGTGAGCGAGCTCAGGGAGATAGTGGGCGGAGATAACGTCCTCGCGGGGCTCTCCTCCCTGCGACGCTTCTTCCAGGACCCGGTAGGGGATTGCGGGCTGGTGCTGGTGAGGCCGCGGGACGAATACGAGCTCAACGAGGTCATGGTCGCGGCTTACCGGAACGGCTGCTCCGTTTACTCCCTGCGGCGCGAACAGATAGACGCTTCCCTTGCCCGCGGCAGGGGAGTTCTCCTGGATCTCTCGCGCATGGACACCGTCAAGAAGATAGACCGGCGCAACCTCATGGCGCACATATACGCCGGCGTGACCTACGAGAGCCTGCAGAAGGAATGCCTCGAGAGGGGCTGCAAGCTGCTCCTCCCCGCCGCGGCGCGTTCCCGCTCCGTCCTCCGCTCCTACCTGGACCGGGACATCCTCAACGGCAACGCCGTCCACCGCTTCCCGCAACTGTCCCTCTTCCACGCCGTGCTCAGCGACGGCCGCGTCTGGATATCCGGCTCCCAGCAGTTGACGTCGGAAGGCATAGCGGATTTCCGCGAGGACCAGGGGCCCCAGCTCTCACCCTTCTTCGGCGCCAGCGAGGATATCTTCGGCATACCGTTCTATGGAATAATTTACCTTTACCCTCTGCGGGAGGAGCGGCGCGTGCTCCTCTTCGGCTTCGAGGAACTGGAGCCGGCTCTCGCGCTGGCCTACAAGGTGAACCGCGAGGAGCACTGCTTCGAGTGCCTGACCGCCGATGCCCGCTACCTCTCGGTGCTCCTTTCCTCGCGCGCGGACGACGCAGAGGGCCTGCGCGCGCGCCTTCCCGCCTGGACCACGGCGGTGAGCCTGGAGCATCACGCCGAGCTGGTGGACCTCTGGGAGAAGTACGTGCGGGAGGACGCGACCCGCCTGGGAGGGAGGCCGCTGGACGCGGAGCTGGCGGCGGCGGTGGACAGGAAGCTACAGGTGCCGTGGTACGTGCAGGAGCGCGACTACCTGCGCGGACGTTGCGAGCTGGTGGAACATTACGACCTGCGCAAGCGCATACCGCGCCTGTTGTCCATGGTGCGCGAGGCTGCGGAGGCGCGGGGATACCCGCGCGGGGAGGTGGGCCAAGCTCTCATCCCCGTCTACTTCGGCGGCTCCTTCTACTGCGAGAGCGACCTCTACTTCGACCCCTCGCGCGAGAGCGAGAGGGAGAGGGCGCGGGAGGCCGTTCTCGCCGGCTATCGCGTGCTGCTCGAGGAGGGGAGCTACGTGGACCGCCCGCGGGGGGAGGTCGCGGAAATGGTCTACGGGCGCGCCAACGCGGGGTTCGTCAAGGCGATGAGAACCCTCAAGGACATCCTCGATCCCCGGGGTCTGCTGAACCCCGGCCAGCTTCTGGAGGGGGTGTAGGGGATGAAGAGGCGCCTTACCGCTCCCCGCGAGGTTCTGGCCGAGCTGCAGCAGGATTACTTCATCTGCACGAAATGCAAGATCTGCCAGGCGGTGCACGTGCAGTTCTGCGACGATTCCCGCTTCTGGCGCAACTGCCCTTCCGGCACCCGCTTCCGCTGGGACGCTTATTACGCCTCGGGGAAGATGGAGATCGCCCGTGGACTGCACCTTCACGAGCTGGAGCCGGGCGATTCCCTGCGCCATGTCCTCTACACCTGCATGCTCTGCTCATCGTGCCAGGAGCAGTGCTACGAGGTGAAGCAACTGCACCCCACGCGCGTCTTCGAGCTCATGCGCGAGAAAGCGGTACGCGAGGGGTGGGGACCTATGCCCGAGCACGAGCCGCTGCGCCGTAGTATGGAAGAAAATGGCAATCCCTTCGGGCTGGAAAGCCGGCGGCGGGGTGACTGGGCCAGGGGTCTGGGGATGAAACGCCTGCCGCGCGAGAAGGCGCAGGCGCTCTTCTTTGCGGGCGACGCCTATGCCTCCGATCCCTCCCTGCGCCGCGCCGTGCGCGCCGCGGCGCGTGTCCTCCTGAGGGCGGGCCTGGACCTGGGCACTCTGGCCGCCCGCGAGAAGAGCGACGGGGCCCTCATGCTCCTCCTGGGCGACCGCGATCTATTCGAGACCTTCGCCTGCGAGAACATCGGGACCTTCAACCGCTTAGGGGTGAGCACGATCGTCACCCCCGACCCCCACGCCGCCTGGGTCTTCAAGGAGGAGTACGCGCGGGAGCTCGACCCGGGCGTGGAAGTGAGGCACACCAGCGAGGTCTTCAGCCGCCTGCTCGGTGAGGGCGCGCTGAAACCCGAAGGGGAAGTCCCCATGAAGGCGGTTTACCATGACCCGTGCAAGCTGGGAAGGCGCTTCGACATCTACCAAGAGCCCCGCGAGGTCCTCCGTGCCATCCCCGGGCTGGAGCTCTTGGAATTCCCCCGTGCCACCTTCAATTCCCTGTGCTGCGGGGGAGGGGGAGGAGTTCCCTACGCCTTCCCGGACTTCGCTCTCTGGACGGCCGGGGAGCGGCTCCGCGAGGCGGAGAGCACGGGGGCGGAGGCGATCGTCACCGCCTGTCCCTACTGCCTGCAGATGTTCGGCAAGGCGGTCGCGGCGGCGGGAAGCGGGATGAAGGTATACGACCTGGCGGAGCTGCTGCTCGCCTCGCTGGGGGAGGAGGCGTAGGAGGATGTGGATCAGGGACGCGGTGCGGGACATAAAGGAGCGCAGAATAAACGGCATTATATTCCAGCACGAGGCGGAGCCCCTCCACAACCGCCCCGATGACCTGGCTCGCGCCAGGGAGATGCTCGCGGAGGCCCTGGGTGCGGAGTGGGTGAGCGACGACCCGGCGATCCTCATCGGCTACTCCCGTGACCAGGGCCCCTTGCCGGCGCGCTATCCCCACCTGGTGGTCATGCCGCAGAGCAGCGAGGAGGTGGCGGAGGTCTATCGCGTGGCCAACGAGTGCGGGGTGGACGTCATCCCCATGGGTACCGGACTCACCACCATGGGCCTGCACATCCCCATGTACGGCGGCATCGTCATGGACCTGCGGCGCATGGACCGCATCCTGGAGGTGGACGGGGAGAACATGTTCATGGTGATCCAGCCGGGGGTGAATTACCTGGCGGCGCAGGTGGAGGCGCAGAAGGTGGGATGCCGGGTGCTCAATCCCTCCACCGCGGCCACGGCGGGGGTCATCTCCAACCACGCCTTCTGCAACATCAATACCCTGGCCTCCAAGTACGGGTTCGGCATGGACAACATCATCGACGTGACCATGGTCATGCCCGACGGCACCATCCTCAAGACCGGCCCCGCGGCCTGCGGGTCGGTGAAAGCGCACGTGCCGGGGCCCGGCCCCGAC
This sequence comes from uncultured Actinomycetes bacterium, assembly GCA_937128055.1. Lineage (GTDB taxonomy): Bacteria > Actinomycetota > Geothermincolia > Geothermincolales > RBG-13-55-18 > JACIXC01. The sequence goes on from CAKZMC010000160.1 coordinate 42,533, forward strand.
ATGTCCTCCCTCTTCCGCTACGCCTACGGCACCCTGGGGACGGTGACCGAGATGACCCTGCGCCTCTACCCGGAGCCGCGCCATACATACCAGATATTCCCGGTATATGAAGAGGACGACCTGACCGTCGTTATCGACGTGCTCTACAGGGTCGCCAACGAGAACCTCGCCCTGGAGCTGGCCCACATGCAGAACTCCTTCTTCGGCATCTTCGTGGGGGAGACGAACGCGCAGGCCAGCGCCGTCGCGGGAGCCTTCCCCCGCAACAACCTCCTCACCATCTTCGGCGGCTGCAGCGAGGAGGAGGCGAGGCTCAAGGCCGAGATAGTACAGCGGGCCATACTGGAGATCGACCCCGCCTGGGGTTTCCTGCCGGCGGAGATGGTGGAGGAGATCGCGGGGGAACTGCGCAGCGTCAACCTCGACCGCTGGCAGAAATACTTCAACGTCACCGTGCGCGTCATGAGGGTAAGGGGATCCTTCCTCATCGGGGCCCTCATCGGCCACCTGGACGATTTCCTGGAGGCGGAACGCGACATGCGCCGGGTGACCAGCGACCAGGTGGGCCATAGCGAGGACATCCTCCCTCCCGACGACGCCTCCACCTACCTGCAGCCCTACCACATGGGCCGTTCCGCCTACATGGAGTACGATCTCTATGCCAACCAGGGGGACAAGGACGACAACATGCGCATGTTCCTGACCTACATGCGCGCCATGTTCCAGGGGCAGCTTGCCCACGGCCTGGTGCTGGCCGCAGGCGCCCTTCCGCTCTACAAGGGAATGCCGCTGCCGCTCCCCGCGTGGATGCCGGGGCTCGACGATCTCATGGCCCTCTTCATGCCCGGCGCCTCGACTTACCTGGACACCTTCACCGCCTTCAAGATGGCGGTGGACCCCAACAACGTGGCCAACCGCAGGTGGGATTACCGCACGGGGTTGTGCAAGAAGATCTCCCTATAGCGGCGGCGGCTCAGCACACCTTTTCCATCACCTCGCGGGCGAAGGCGCGCGCCTTCTCCAGGCGGGACTCGTCGGGCTGTCCCTTGGTCTGCGGCGCGTACTCCGCGAACTGGCGGTGGCGCGGGTTCTCGCTCTTGGAAAGGAATTCCATGATGGCTTCGGCCATCTCTCCCTGGCAGTTGAACATCCCCACCAGGTCCACGTCCACCAGCGACGCCCTGCAATTTTCCAGGTAACGGGCGACGTTCTCGCCGTCCTCGGGGTTGGAGTGGGTGATGAAGACGGCCACCTTCCTGCCCCGCGCCTTTTCCTCCAGGAAGGCCTTGGCGTCGCTCGCCGGGTTGGCGGCGTGGATGGGGAACCCGATGAAGGCGAGGTCGAAGCCCTCGAGGCTTTCCACTTCGCCCAGGGGTTTGAGTTCCTTATCCGCCTCGATGGCATCGTAGATTGCCTCGGCCACCTTCCGGGTGTTCCCCGTCTGGGAAAGGTAAGCCACAAGAACTTTCATCATGCACCTCCTCGCACGCGACTGTTAAGCCGGAAGCCCCGCAAGCGGTCCTGTGTGACACAGAACAATTCTACCAGAAGTTGACGGCAGGTTAACGAAAATGGCGGGATGACATATCCCCGCGCCTCCCGTAGCGCGGGCGGGGATAATGCGGATACTATGATAGACGGGAGGACGCTGGGAAAGCGAGGACGCAGGGAAGGCGATAGGGGCGGATAAGGAGGCTTTCATGGCAAAGGTTAAATCGTGCGTGGAGTGCGGCGTTCCGCTCGCGGTGAGCCGGGATCACGTCTGGCACGAAAACGGGGTGATAGCCCAGGCCAAGAACCCCGATCACCGCATGGTCTTCTTCGAGTCCGAGAACATAGACCGCGTTTTCCAAAAGATCGAGGAGATCATCGGCATATCCGTGGAACGCATAGTGGTGGAAAGCCAGCGCCGTTCTACCAGGGAATACCTGGAAAAGCAGTTTCCGCTGGCGGTGAGGAGGATGCTTTACTTCATGCAGCCGGGGTTGATAGCGAAGCGAATGGCAGGGATCGCCAACCTTTACGGGTACGGGCACGTAGAGCTGGTGGAGGTGCGCGCGGGCTATTTGTGGCGCGCGAGGAAGGGTGAAGACTACCTGGTCATGACCATCAAGCATCCCTATTCCATCTATCGCTACAGCGGCGACAACCTGGGGGGCATGGAGGCGGTCACGGGGCGCGCCTGCTCGGTGACCCGGGAGAGGACCGGCGAGGACACCTACCGGCTGGAACTGACGGTGGGCCGTCACCCGGTGGAGCTGGAGGAAAGGCTGGCGCGGCGGAAATACGCTTACAAGGAAGGAAGTATCCGTATGGAGAGGTGCCCGGCTTGCGGCGTCCCCCGGGGAGTGGCGCGCTGCAGGTGGGACCTGGAGAACGGGACGATCACCGATCCCGACACGGGCAGGAGGATGGCTCTCTTCGGGCCCGCCTCCCTGGAAGCCGCCTTCGGCGAGCTGGAAAGCGAATTGGGGGAGACCATCCCGGACACCGTCATCGAGGCGCAGCGTCGCTTCGTGAGGGAGGCGATGCGCAAGGGTGACTGGCGAGCCTATACCTCGTCGCTGGAGGAAATCCTGGCCACGCGGGGGCTGGGCATGCTCGCCGCGTTCGAGGCGGACGACCGGAGGCTCGCGCTCACCATCCAGAACCCCTGCCTCCACCTCTGGGTGGTGGGCCTGGTGCAGGGGATTTTCGAGCTGGAAACAGGCCACGAGACCTCGAATCGCGAATGGAGCCTCGCTCCCGACGGCGACCTCACCGTAACGGTGAGCGCGTAACGCGCTCGCGCCGCGGCTTGAGCGGCGGGTCTTCCCGGTGCCGGGTTGACGGCGGTCATGGAGGCGTCCTCGCGCCTCAAACATAATTGTGACCAGGCTCCTTTCGTGTACGGGGATTTGGTAAGGGCCTACAGGCTTAAGAGTGTGCCCGAGGCGGGGAGGGAGAGATTGCAAGAATTCGACAGGAGGGAATTCCTGGAAAAGGCGGGCTCCGTGGCCGCGGGCCTCGGAGCGCTATACCTGGCCGCGGTCCTGCCGGGATGCGGGAAGGGAGAGAGCGGTACCTGCCCCGTCGACGAGGGGCCGCCGGCCACCGCAGAGGAGCTGCCGTCGCCGCAACCCGTCGCGGAGGCTCCGGCGGGCATCGTGGTGGTGAGAGGGAGCGACCCCGCCACCATGCTGCGCCGTGGCCTGGAGGAGCGGGGTGACTCCGCCCGGCTCGATCCCTCGGGCAAGAAGGTGCTCATCAAGGTGAACGCCGCATTCGCGCGTTCCCCGCAGGAAGCCACCACCACCCATCCGGACCTGGTGGCCGAGGCGGTGAGGTTTTTCCTGGCGGCCGGCGCGGCGAAAGTCACGGTGTACGACCATATACTCCAGGACCTGGTGGATCCCACCCTGGAAAAGAACGGCATCGGGCCGGCGGCGCGCGCGGCGGGGGCGGAGCTCGCCGTCTACGCGGTGGGAAAGCCGGGGAAATCGCGAGTGGTGCAGGTCCCCAACGGTCGAGCCCTGCCCTCGGTCGGCATCCTGGAGGAGATCTTCCAGGCGGACATCATCGTCAACATGCCCAAGGCCAAGCATCACAGCGGCGCCGGCCTCTCCATGGCCATGAAGAACCTCATCGGATGCACGCAGAACATGGGGCGCATGCACGAGAGCGATCTCCACCGCGCCATAGCGGAGCTGAACACGGTCATCCGCCCTTCGCTGGTGATCCTGGACGCCACGAGCATCCTCCTGGACAACGGGCCGGGAGGGCCGGGCACGGTCTCCCGTCCCGGCACGCTGGTCATCGGCGGCGATCCCGTGGCGGTGGATGCTTATGCCTGCTCCTTTTTCGGGGTGCCGCCGCGCGATATCCGCTACCTGTCGCACGGCGAGGAGCTCGGTGTGGGCAGCATGGATTTCCAGTCCCTGGGAGTCAAGGAGGTGGCCGTTTAAGGCATGGAGGGCAGGCAGAGGCGTATCGCGCGCTGGACGAGGAGGGTGGTGCAGCTCTCCTTCCTCGGATTTTTCGTCGCGCTGGCGTGGGCGGCCTCCTATCCTCCTTCCGGGGCCGTCGGCGAGAACCTCTTCCTGCGCGTGGACCCCCTGGCGGCCTTCGTCGCCGCGTACGGCAGTTCCCTCTGGCTCTACCTCCTGCCCGCCTGGGTGATGCTGGGGCTGACCTTCCTGAGCGGGCGCTTCTTCTGCGGCTGGATATGTCCCCTGGGGACCGTGTTGGAAATTATCCCTAGCCCGTGGAAGAGGCGCAGGAGGAAGCTCTCCGGGCTGCGCGCCCGGGACCTTTCCGGTAGGCCGCTGCGGGAGGGCGACCGCCGCCTGCGCCTTAAGTACCTCTTCCTGGCGGTGCTGGCGCTGCTCTTCCTTGTGGGCACGAACCTTTTCTGGATCTTCGACCCCCTGGTCGTCGCCAACCGCGCCGTGGTCTTCATCCTTGCCGGCAGCGTACCCCTGGTCTTTGTCGCCCTCGCCGTCCTTGCGGTGGCGGCCGGACCGCGCTTCTGGTGCCAGGAGATGTGTCCCCTCGGCGCCTGCCTTTCCCTGGCGGGCATGGCCGGCTCGCGCCTGCCCGCGGCGGCCAGCCCCCTGGCTCTGGTGAAGCGGGAGGAATCGTGCATCCACTGCGGGAAATGCGCCTTGGCCTGTCCCTTCGGCATCGTGGAGGTGGCCGACGCCCGCAGGACGGGACGGCTCGCCCTGGCCGACTGTGCCCTGTGCGGCGAGTGCGTCGCGGCCTGTCCCCGGGAGGGCGCCCTTTCCCTGCGGGCCATGGGAGCGCCCATCATGGTTTCGAGGGGGAAGGGGACGACGGGCGAGGCGCGGGAGGAGGGAGCGGCATGCGCGGTGTGAAGATCGCCCGCCGCGATTTCCTCGCCCTCGGCCTGACGGGGGCCGCGGCCGCTTTCCTCCACGGTATCCTGCGCCGGGAAGCCTCCGCCGCCCCCCTGCTGCGCCCCCCGGGAGCACAGGACGAGGAGGAGTTCCTCTCCCGCTGCCTGCGCTGCCAGGAATGCGTGCGCGCCTGCCTCACGGAATGCCTGGAGCCGGCGGGTAAGGAATACGGCGCCGCGGCGCTCTGGACGCCGCGCCTCAACCCGGTCCTCGCCAAGTGCGAGTTCGAGCTGTGCGGCAGGGCCTGCGCTCGCGCCTGCCCCGTGGGGGCCATACGGCGTCCCGCGGACGAGGAGGTGCGCATAGGCACGGCATCCGTGAACCGTTCCAAGTGCATCGCCTGGAACGAGGGGAAATCATGCCTGGTCTGCTACGAGCGCTGTTCCTACCAGGCCATAGAGGTCGACTCACGCGGCCGCCCGCGAGTGGTCGCCGAGAGGTGCACCGGATGCGGGGCCTGCCAGAACACCTGCGTGACCTGCCCCGACCCCGCCATCGTGGTCTACCCGCCGGGGGAGATCCCAGGGGGCGGCGGCGGGAAGGGAAAGCAAGTCAAGCAAAACTGACGAGGCCAACGTTCCGGTCAACACTTGGGGTCGGGACTCATCTATTGCCTTTTTCAAGGCCATGCCGCCGGACAGTGGCCTCGCTCCTCGTTCATGTCTTGGGTGGGTAAGCGGGGGCGCGCCTCCGATCGCGGGTGAGCGGGGAAGCGCCTCCGATCTTCGCTCTTATGCATGGGCCTGGGAAAACACATCTATCACCAAGATCGAAGGTCGAGGACAGGACCCCCATTGCATCTCCATGTGCGCGGGAGGCGATAATTACTCAAGCGTTTCCCCGTTGCTGCCGGGAAAGACGCCGCTTCGGCCATTCTCGGCAAAACGGACGCGCAAAACGGATATAATTAGAAAAATGTGAGACCCGGTCGCCCGTGAGGAAAGGAGCCCCATGGATGTGCAAGCCACCGTCGAGGAATGCCTGGAGTTATGGCGGAACCCCTATCCGCAGCTGGCGCGCCTGCGCGAGGAAGGGGAGAGGCCGGTGGCGTTCTTCTGCTCCTACACGCCGGAAGAGATATTGCATGCGGCCGGCCTGACCCCCGTGCGCCTCATGGGGGCGGTGCGCACCATCACCCACGCCGATGCCCACCTGCAGCCCTACTGCTGCTCGCTTGCCCGCACCGACCTTGATATGGCCTTGGCGGGAGAGCTGGGTTTCCTGGAGGGGGAGGTGTTCGTGCAGACCTGCGACACCATGATGCGCCTCTCGGATATCTGGCGACGCAACGCGGGACTTTCCTTCCACGGCGACCTGGTGCTCCCTATTCGCATGGGGGAAGAGATATCCCTGCCCTTCATCGTCGAGGAGGTACGCCGCTTCCGGAAGCAGGTGGAGTCGTTCATCGGGCGAGAGATATGGGACGACGCCATAGAGGAGAGCATGCACGTCTACAACCGCAACCGGCGCCTGGCGGAAAGGCTCTACGGGCTGCGGCGCGAGAACCCGGGCATCCTGGACGGGCTCTCGGCCACCGCCTGCCTGGTGGCCGGGTTCTGGATGCGCAGGGATAAGCACAACGAGCTGCTGCACGAGCTGGTTGAGGAGCTGGGGAAAGGAAGAATATCCCAGGAGGAGAGGGTGCCCCTGCTGGTGAGCGGCAGCGTTTGCACCATGCCGGACCTGCCGGAACTCCTGCTCGAGCTGGGGGCGGACATGGTGGACGACGATCTCTGCTGCGGTCACCGCTACTTCGACGCCTTCGCCGACGAGTCCGTCTCCCCCGAGGAGGCCCTGGCGAAACGCATGTGGGAGCGGGTCAACTGCCCTGCCAAGCACCAGTGCATAGAGGACCGCGCCGAACGCCTCATGCGGCAAGTGGGCGACTGCGGCGCCAAGGGGGTGGTTTTCTACCTGCAGTCCTTCTGCGAGCCGCACCTCTTCGACATCCCTTACCTGCGGGGGCGGCTGCAGGAGGAGCTCGGGGTGCCCTCGCTGGTGCTGGAAAGCGAATTGCAGTCCTTCTCGCGGGGGCAGTTGCGCACCCGCCTGCAGGCCTTCATCGAGACCATAAGAGGAGTTTAGGGGGTTCACGATGAGCAGCGATGGAAACGCGGACGCCAGGGCGGCGGACAAGGAACGGAGGCGCATCAAATCCACCGAGGCCATGCGGGACCTCATGGTCAAATACTACACGGAGGCCAAGGCGGCGGAGGGCACGGATAAGCATATCGCCTGGATCACCAGCGGCGCGCCCGTGGAGCCCCTCATCGCCTTCGACGTCATCCCCGTCTACCCGGAGAACCACGGGGCCATGTGCGGTGCCGCCCATATGAACGTGGAGCTGTGCGAGGCGGCGGAGGCGCGAGGCTTCTCGCGCGACCTCTGCTCCTACGCCCGCGGGGACATCGGGAGCGCCCTCACCAAAGGGGGGCCCATCGGGGGGCTGCCCCGCCCCACCTTCCTGATCGCCTGCAACAACATCTGCAACACCGTTTTCAAATGGTACGAGGAACTCTCGCGCTTCTTCGGGGTGCCCCTCTTCATCTACGACACTCCCTTCGTGCGCGGGGAGCTGCCCGCGCACATCGCCGACTACTCCCTCCGGCAGATGAAGGAATACATTTCCTTCCTGGAAAAAACAACCAATAAGGAATACGATGAGCAGCACTTCGTCGAGGTGGCCGCGAAATCACTCTTCGCCTCCGGGCTGTGGGCGGAGGTGCTGGCCTGCAACCAGCACCGGCCCGCGCCCATGACCTGTTTCGACGCCTTCATCATGATGGCCCCCATCGTCACCCTGCGCGGCACGCAGGAGGTGGTCGATTTTTACCAGGGATTGCTCGCCGAGATGCGGGAACGCGTGGAGCAGGGCATCGGCATACTGCCCTCGGAGAGGTACCGCGTGCTCTGGGACAACATCCCCGTCTGGTACGAGCTGCGCAACCTGGGGAGGCTCTTCCTGGAGCTGGAGACCTGCCTGGTGGCGGACACCTACACCAGCGCCTGGACCTTCGAAGACGTGGACCCGTCCGACCCCCTGGGCAGCATGTCCAAGATCTACGCCGAGGTTTACCTGAACATAAACCTGGAGCGCATGGCGGACAAGATAGAATCGCTGGCTGCCCGCTTCGACGTCGACGGCATGATCATGCACTCCAACCGGAGCTGCAAGCCCTACTCCCTGGGCCAGTACGACCTGGCCAAGGAGTTCACGCGCCGCACCGGCAAGCCGACCCTCGTCATCGAGGCCGACCACACCGACTCGCGCTGGTACAACCGCGCCGAGGTGGAAACCCGCATCCGCGACTTCGTGGAGAACCTCCTGGGAGGCGGCGTCGGCCTTTGATGGAGACGCGCTCTCCCCGGCTCGCGGCCGCCATAACGGGGGCCGCCTTCTCCCCCGCATATCCTGGTGACGGTCCGTGCCTGGGCGGCGCTGCGAGGCGGTCTTTTTCAGGTTTGCGATGCCAAATGCGGGATGGGATAATTCTTATCGTGGCACATTATCGAGGCGCGCACCGCGAAGTGTGGCCGTCCTCGGAGGAAACATGCGAACGGAAAAAGTCGGAGCGCTTCTCATCGCCGTGGTGGGCGCCTTGCTCTGCGCAGTCCTGTCGGGCTCCGCAGTGATCGCCGCAAACGGCCCGCCTCCCCCCGGCACTTCCCCCGCGCTTGACGTGGGTGGGGGGACGGGGGGTCGGGACGGCGCAGGTCCCATGCCTGCGGGAGCGACCCGCCGACAGGTCGGCGCCTCCGAGAAGAAGTGGGAGTTCGAGCGCTTCGATTCCGAGATCGTGGTACACGACGACGGCTCCTTCACCGTGCGCGAGACGCAGGTGGTGAACTTCACCGGCAGCTTCTCCTTCCTCACCCGCGACATCCCCACCCGCATGGCCTACTTCGACGAGGGAAGGACCTACGGCAAGGTGCGCGTGAAGGACGTGCAGGTCTACAACCTCGACGGCACCCCGTACGACGGCGGCCTGTGGGAGACGGACTCGTACGCGGGCGGCGAGCTGGTCCGCATCAACTTCCAGGCCCGTGACGAGCAGAGGGGATGGATAATCAGTTACCGCATGCAGGGAGCGATCATCTACGCGGAGGATTACGACCGCCTCTACTGGAACGCGGTCTCCCATGACCGGGCGGCACCCATCAAGCACGCGCGCATAAGCGTCGAGCTTCCCGCGGAAACGGATATGAGCGCGGTGCGGAGCCTCGATTATTATGGCGATCCCGGCAACAGCTCTCACCGCAGCGGCAGGAGCGGAAAAACCGTATGGTGGGAGGCGGAGAACATCTATCCCTACACCGATTTCACCATCGACGTCTCTCTCCCCAAGGGCCTCGTCCGCAAGCCGTGGCCCTACCGCGCCTCCACCCTCTGGCTCATGCTCTTGGTGGCCGCGGGCTGCTTCCTCGGCGCCGTGCTGATCATGCTCGCGCTCTGGTTCTGGAGGGGAAGGGATGCCTACGGGGGCCCCCGACCGGGGGTGAGCTACGGGGCGCCGCAAGAGCAGAGGCCGGCGATCGTGGCCATGCTCATGCACCAGCACCCGAGGATCGAGGACGTGGCGGCGACGGTGGTGGACCTGGCGGTGCGTGGCAAGCTGCGCATCATCGAGGCCCCGGAGGAGAAGATCCCGGGGAGAAAGAGTTTCGTCTTCGAGCGCAGGGACGCCTCCGAGAAGGATCTGCTCCCCTACGAGCGCACGCTCATGAAAGCGATCTTCGCCGCGGGGGAGAGGGTGGAGGAGGACGACCTCAAGGTGGGAACCAGGTTCCTCTCCATCGTGAACGCGGTGAGGAAGGAAGTGAAGAAAAGGAGGCTTTTCCACGATGACCCCGAGAGGACGGTCGGCACCTATTTCCGGACGGCCAGAGCCGTCCTGCTCATACCGCCGCTGGTCCTCTTCATCCTGCGCTTCTGCATGGACATGGGGTACCTCTGGGTGCTGCTGGCGGGCACGCTTGCCGCGGGCGTAGCCGTGTGGGTGATCGGCCATGCCATGCCCAAGCGCACCGCGATCGGATCGCGGCTCTTCTGGCAAGCCATGGGATTCCGGGAATACCTCAGGACCGCGGAGGCGGGGGAGCCGGAATCCATGACCCTGCAGAGCTTCCAGGAGAACCTCCCTTATGCCATGGTCATGGGAATGGCCGACAGGTGGGCCGCCCTCTTCGCGGACGTCCTGACCTCCTCGCCGGAATGGTATAGCGGGGCGGAGCCCGCTTTCAGCACCACGAGGCTTGCCTCGAGCTTGAACGGCATGGCCACCACCCTCTACATCAGCGGGCTGCCCAAGGCCTCATCGTCGAGCAGTTCCGCTTTTCACTCCGGCTTCGGCGGCGGAGGCTTCGGGGGAGGCTCGTCGGGTGGCGGCTTCGGCGGGGGAGGTTCCTCCGCCGGCTGAGCCGCGCACGGTCCCGTGACGTGACCGGTACGTGGCACGGCCCGCCGTGGCCGCCGGCGTGGAGATCGCCGTGCAGGCGCACAGGCCCGGGCACTACCGATACGTGCGCGGGGCGCAGGAAAAGGGAACCCGGCGATAATAGCGTATTTAGTGGTGGAGCGTCGGAGAACGGGCAAGCCCTTGACCGAGATGTCTGGCGGGCGTGATCGGATCCGGGAAAAGGGACGTTATGCTGGATGACGGCCACCTTATCGGCTTAGGCGGCCTTTCGGAGGAGGAGGCAGCCCGCCGGCTGCGCGAGGAAGGCCCCAACCTCATCGCCTCCGCGGAGAGGAGAACCGCCTTCCGCATCGCCCTGGATATCCTCAGGGAACCCATGTTCATCCTTCTCATCGCCGCTGGCGCCGTGTACCTGGTCCTGGGAGACCTGCAGGGGGCGCTCATCCTCATGAGTTTCGTGGTCCTGGTCCTCTCCATCACCTTCTTCCAGGAGCAGAGGACGGAGCGCGCCCTGGAGGCCCTGCGCGACCTCTCCAGCCCCCGCGCCCTGGTCATCAGGGAGGGGAGGCGCAGGCGCATAGCCGGTACGGAGGTTGTGCGCGGGGATATCATAGTCCTGGCCGAGGGAGACCGCGTGCCCGCCGACGGCGTGCTGGTCGCCTGCTCCAACCTCGCGGTGGACGAGTCCCTCCTCACCGGGGAGGCGGTCCCGGTGCGCAAGCTGCCGCGCGAGGGGCCCGTGGACATGGGAGAGCCGGGCGGCGAGGATTCGCCCTGGGTCTTCGCCGGTACGCTGGTGGTCAAGGGCCACGGCATCGCCGAGGTAAGGGGCACGGGGGCCTCCAGTGAAATGGGAAAAATTGGAATATCATTGCGGGAGATATCCCCCGAGCCCACGGCGCTGCAGAGGGAGACCCGCGGCCTGGTCCTGCGCCTGGCGTCCCTGGGGGCCGTACTCTGCGTCACCGTCTTCGTCGTCTATGGCGCCACCCGCGACGACTGGCTGCAGGGGCTGCTGGTGGGCAATGTCCAGAAGGTGTTGATCAGCATGGGTCTATGGCTACCCTATCTGCTGCTGTCGAAACGGGTGAACGTCACCTTCCGAAGCCGCGTCCCGGCCTGATTATTTCAGCCGCTCCT
>CAKZMC010000161.1 GCA_937128055.1 uncultured Actinomycetes bacterium
GAAGAGGAAGGGGGTGCCCTCTTGGGAGTAGCCCTCCTCCATCTCCCCGTAGGGGGAGTAGGCGTAGCTCCTGGTTGTCTCCCCCTCCTCACTCATGAACATGCATGTTTTGTCAATAACTAACTTAAAGAGCGCGTGGCCGGATGAGAGAAAGGCCGGGGGTTACGGATCGTGCCGGTTACGGGTTTTTCGTGCTCTGGCCGGCCTTGCGGTGAGGGTCGGCGAGCTTGCACAGCGAGGCGGTGACCACCAGGAGGGCGTCCTCGGCACCGAGGTTGCCCGTCTTCATATCGTACTCCGCCTTCACCAGGAGGGAGAGGGCCTCGCGCAGGCGGTCTTCGTCGAAGGCGGCGTACTGGGGCCGCAGTCTGCTGCCTATCACCCACTCCCGGTTCCCCGTGAGGTTCATGCGGGCGGCTATCTCCGGGTCCGCACGGCCTTCCTCGCGCAGCGCCCTGTACATGAGCAGGCGCAGGAAATGGCTTTCCATGGCGTGCAGGATGTAGCCCGCCTTCTCCCCTTGCTGCACGAGGCGGCGCAGTATCTTCAAGGCCTGGTCACCGTCTCCCACCGCAACCCTGTCCACCAGCTCGTAGACGGTCCTTTCCGCCGAGGGCGAGACCAGGGACACCACCTCGTCCAGCTCCACCGTGCCCCTGCCCTCGTGGAAGAGGGATATCTTCTCCACCGCCGCCTCGATGGCCATCAGGTCCTCTCCCAGGGATTCCCGCAGGTAGGATAGGGCCTTGCCGTTCACGTGCAGCCCCCTGGCCTCGAAGCGGTTCTTGATCCACAGGGGGATCTCCCTGCGCGATATGGAAGCGCTCCTCACCCTGCCCCGCTTCCCCACCTCCTTCACCAGCGCCGAGGCGGCCTTCAAACCCACCGCGGCGAGGATGAGGGTGGCGCTTTCCGGGGGATCCTCGAGGTAGCGTGCCAGGCGCTTTACCTCGCCCGGGGAGAGCCTCTGCGCCTCCTTGATCACCACGTAGCGCCAGCCGGAGGCGAAGGGAAGGGTCTCCGCGGCGCCCAGGGCCTCCTCGATGCTGTCCTCGCCGGCCTGGAAGAAATCCAGGTTGAACTCCGTATCAATCTCTCTTCCGACACGCTCGAGGATCTTCCTCAGTTCCTCCTCCACCAGCAGTGCCTGATCCCCGTAGATGAGCAACGCCTTTTCCTTCGCCAATGAACTACCTCCGACATGCTTTCCAGTCCTTACCAGAACGGGCACCTGGCCGGGTGTTTTCCCTCCACGCGTGTCACCGAACCGCTCCCCGCGTCATCGCTCTGCGAACCGTGCCTAGTCCCATCGGTCTTCCCTGCCCATTTCTATGGTCCCCTCTCACATTCCACCCGATATCCTCCCCCGTCCCCATCCACATTGATAACTATATCACCGCGCTCGTCGGTGCGATAAACGCGGCATCCCAGGCGGTGGAGGAACCCCAGCGTCAGCGAGGAGGGGTGGCCGTAGGGGTTGTCGGCCCCAACGCTGATGACCGCTACCTTCGGGCGCAGGAAGCAGAAGAAATCCGACCCCGTCTCGGCGTAGCCTCCGTGGTGGGGGACCTTGAGCAAGTCGCATGATGCGCTCCCGGCAGGGACTGCGCGCATGAGGTTCTCCTGGCCCGCCTCCTCCACGTCACCGGCCATGACCGCCTCCATCCCCGGGAGGGAGACTTCAAGCACGAGGGAACGGTCGTTGAGGGCCATGCCGCCGCCCTCGAGCGGCGGCGCAAGGGCCCGCAGCTTCAGCTCCCCCAACTGGAGAACCATGCCCTCGTACATGGGCCGCATGGGCACCCCCAGCTCCTCCGCACGGGCGAAGAAAGCGCAATCCGCCTCCTCCTCGTCCAGGGGAGGGTGTACGATGAGTCCCACGCCGCAGACGTCAAGCGCCGCCCCCAGCCCTCCCACGTGGTCGGCTTCCGGGTGGCTCACCGCCACCACGTCCAGGTAGCGTATGTCCCTCCCACGCAGCTCCTCCTCCAGCCTCCACTCATCCTTCCCCCCATCCACCAGCACCGTTGCGCCTGACTCCGCCTGCACCAGGGCGGAGTCGCCCTGCCCCACGTCGAAAAAGGTGATGCGGGCACCGCCGCCCGCTGCGCCCAGGGGCAGGGAGAAGTGCAGGCCGTTCACAACGGAGAGCGCAACGAGCGCGGCCATAAGGACTCGCCCCCAACGCCTGTACTTCCCGGCGGCCAGCAAAGCGGCGAAAAGTGCGGGGTAGTAGAGGAGCATCCAGGCCGGGTTGAAGGGGAAGAGGCGCAGCATGGACCAGCGCTGCCCGGCCACCAGCCCCGCCACCAGCAGGACCCACCTGGCGAGCGCGCAGGCGATCAGCATCAGGAAGCGCGCCAGCGGCATCCACAACCAGGAGAGCAATGTACCCAGGAGCGAGGCGCCCAGGAGCAGGGGGAGGAAGGGGAGCACCAGGATATTGCTTATGGGAGCCAGCAGGGAGAATTCCCCGAAAGAGAGGAGCAGCACGGGGGCCACCGCCAGCTGGGCGGCCAGGGTGGTGGCCAGCAGCCCCGCCATCCGCGATCTCCCCGCACGCGTAAATCCACGCAAGGGCCGGAAGAGAAGCGCTACCCCCAGGGCGGCCGCGAATGAGAGCCGGAAACTGGTGGAGATCGCGAGGTTGGAATCCTGGAAGAAAAGGATGAGCATGGCTGCCCCCATGGCGGACAGGGAATCGTAATCCCTCCCCAGGAAGAGGGAGACTCCCGCCGCCACCGCGAGCAGCGAAGCCCTTTGCACCGGGACGGAAAGGCCGGTCGCCAGCGCGTAAACCAGCAACAGCGGCAAGGCGAGCAAGAAGGCGCCTCTTCTCGAGAAGGAGACCCTCCTCAAAGCCCAGAGGAGGCCGGCCACCAGCAAGCCCACGTGCAGCCCGGAGGCGGCACAGACATGGATGAGGCCCGAGGCGCGCAAGTGCAGCAGGTCGCGCGACCCCAGGTGGCGGTAGTCGCCGAGCACTATCCCCTTCACCAGGGCCGCCTCGCCCTCGGGCAGCGATGCCGCCGCCTCGCATATCCTGCCGCGGAAGGCCAACGCAAGCCGCAACAGCGGACTGGCACGCGCCCACTCGCGCTTCACGCGCTCCGCCCAGAGGGTGCCTGAAATCCCCCCGCTCGTGGTGTCGAACACCCGGAGGAAGCCTTGGGCCTCCACCACATCCCCCCAGCGCAGCGCGGAGAATCCCTCATCCCGGCAGTGAAGGAGGTAGCGCTCCCCGCTGCGGGCAAGCGAACCCTCCCCGGCCTCCGTCACACGCAGCACCAGGGCTTCCCCGCTGGACGACCCACGGTTTCCCACCTCTATCCGTCCCCGCAGGGAGACATGACCGGATCTTCCACGGCGCCCGTCCAGCCTCGAGTGGTCGCGATAGCCTGCGAGCACGCCTACATATGCCAGGAGCAGCGCCAGCAGGAGGCAGCACAGCACCTTCACTTCCAGCCGCGCCAGCGCGGCGATGGCAAGTACGGCAATGGCCGGCAGTATCATCCAGGCGAAGGACACCTTCCCACCGTTGCCGGCCGCGCCCCCCAGCACCAGCGCGGCCGCGAGGAGCAGCAGGCGTGCGCGGTGGATGACATCGCCAGGCATGCGCGCCCCTCAGATCTCCACCAGGTCCCTCAGCTCGCCGAATTTCTTATCACCGATGCCGGATACCTTCTTGAGCTCCTCTATGCTCTTGAAACCGCCGTTCCGCTCCCTGTAGGCCAAGATGCGCTCGGCGAGAGTGGGGCCGATGCCGGGAAGTCTTTCCAGCTCGGCTGCGTCTGCGGTATTGATGTTCACCTTTCCGCTCGCCTTGCTCCCTCCGCCCTGCGTGGCGTTGCCCGCGCCGTCCTCGCCCCTGCGGGGCACGGTTATCTTCTGCCCGTCCTGCACCGCCTGTGCGAGGTTGAGCGCGTCGAGGTCCGCTTCCGGGAGCGGCCCTCCCGCGCCCTCAACGGCATCCATCACCCTTGCTCCCTCCTCCAGGCGCACCACCCCGGGACGGGCTACGGCGCCCGCCACGTGCACGGTGAGGACGCGGGGGGCGGCGCCGGGCTCCTCGCCGGACGCGCAGAACTCCCCCACCGGGCGGGGCGCCGGGCGCAGCAGGAAAAAGGCCCCGACCGCCGCGGCCAACACCGCCACGGCGATGATGGCCGACTGCCAGTAGGGCAGAGCGGAAAGCCTGTCCAGGAAGTCGCTGATCCTTTCCAGCATGCTCTGAAGTGCGTTTTACGCGGAGCTTGGGAAGCGGGCGAACCCTCAGCCGGTGACTATGTTCACCAGCTTCCCGGGGACGACGACGATCTTTGTCACCTTCCTGCCCTCGAGGTTTCTCTGAACCCGGGTGGAGGCCAGGGCTATGCGCTTCATCTCCTCGCTGGGTATGTCCGCGTCCACCTCGATGCGGTCCCTCACCTTCCCGTCCACCTGGGCCACCAGCGTGATGCGCTCGGACCTGGCGAGCTGCGGGTCGTATTCCGGCCAGGGCCGCTGGTGGACGCTGAACTCCCCCCCCAGCTCCTCCCAGAGCTCCTCCGCGATGAAGGGCGCGAAGGGGGCCAGGAGAAGCACCAGGGTGCGGATGGACTCGTGGCCCTCGTAGGTGTTGAAAGCGTCAGGGGATTCCTCCAGCACCCGGTAGAGGCCGTTGGTGAATTCCATGATGGCCGCGATGGCCGTGTTGAAGGCGAAGCGCTCGATGTCGTCCGTCACTTTCTTGATGGTGCGGTGGGTTACGTGGGAGAGACGCTTGAGCACCTCGGAATCCTCCGGAACGGGCTGGGTCTTGAAGGTGAGCACGTCGAGGTAGCGGTAGACCAGCCGCCAGACGCGGTGCAGGAAACGGTGGACTCCCTCGATCCCCGCGTCGCTCCATTCCTTGTCCGCCTCGGGAGGGCCCAGGAAGAGGATGAAGACGCGCAGGGTGTCCGCACCGTATTTCTCTATGAAATCCTCGGGGGTGATCACGTTCCCCTTGGACTTGCTCATCTTGGCGCCTCCCACGACCACCATGCCCTGGCAGAGCAGGTTGCTGAAGGGCTCGTCGAAATCGACCAGGCCCAGGTCCTTGAGGACCTTGGTGAAGAAGCGCGAGTACAGGAGGTGCATGATGGCGTGCTCCACGCCGCCGATGTACTGGTCCACGGGAAGCCAGTAGCCCACCGCCTGCGGGTCAAAGGGCCTCTCTTTCTCGTGCGGGCTGGCATAGCGGATGTAATACCATGAGGAATCCACGAAGGTGTCCATGGTGTCCGTCTCCCTCTCCGCCTTCCCCCCGCAACTAGGGCAGGTGGTGTGCCGGAACTCCGGCGACCTCTCGAGAGGAGAGGGGCCCTCGAAGATGAACTGTACATCCTCGGGCAGCAGAACCGGGAGCTCCTCCTCGGGCACGGGCACCGTCCCGCAGCGCTCGCAGTAGACGATGGGGATGGGGACTCCCCAGTACCTCTGTCGCGAGATGAGCCAGTCACGCAGCCGGTAGTTGACCGTCCTCTTGCCCCACCCTTTTTCTTCCAGGAGATCGGGAACCCCTCTCTGGCGGCCTTCCTCGCTGTCCCATCCCTCGAAGCGGCCAGAGTCCACCATGGTTCCGGGGTCTACGTAGGCCTCCTCCATGTCCTCGGGGCGCAGCTCCCTTCCCGGCGGCTGGATGACCACGCGGATGGGGAGGCCGTACTTGCGCGCGAACTCGAAGTCCCTCTGGTCGTGGGCGGGCACCGCCATCACCGCCCCCGTTCCGTACTCCATGAGCACGAAATTGGCCGTCCATACGGGCACCTCTTCCCCGTTGACGGGGTTTACGGCGTGCGCGCCGGTGAAGACGCCGTCCTTCTCTGCCTCCATGGAAGTGCGCTCCACGGCGGAGACGCCGCGCAGCCGCTCACGGAAGGCGGCCACCTCCGCCTCGTGCGGCGTGCCGCGCGTGAGCTCGTCCACCAGGGGATGTTCCGGGGCCAGCAGGAAGAAGGTGACCCCCCAGAGGGTGTCAGGCCTGGTGGTGAAGATGGGTATCTCCTGGCCCGTTTCCTTTATGCGGAAGGTGACCTCGCAACCCTCGGAACGCCCGATCCAGTTGCGCTGCATGGTGAGCACGTTCTCCGGCCAGCCGGAAAGCTGCTCCATGTCGGCGAGGAGTCGCTCCGCGTAATCGGTGATACGGAAGAACCACTGCGATAAGGCCTTCTGCTCCACCAGGGTGTCGCAGCGCTCGCAGTGTCCGGAGATGACCTGTTCGTTGGCGAGGACCGTACGGCACGAGGGGCACCAGTTCGCCCAGGCCAGCGCCTTGTAGGCCAGGCCCCTCTCGTAGAACTTGATGAAGAACCACTGCGTCCAGCGATAGTATTCCGGGTCGCAGGTGGCCAGCTCGCGCTCCCAGTCGTAGGAGTAGCCAAGGCGCCGCAAGCCGTCCTTGAGCAGCGCGATGTTGCCCCAGGTGTATTCCGCGGGATGGACGCCGGAGCGGATGGCGGCGTTCTCCGCCGGGAGGCCGAAGCCGTCCCACCCCATGGGGTGGAGGACATTCACGCCGCGGCGCCGCAGGTAGCGTGCCAGCACGTCCCCCAGGTTGTAGTTGGCCACATGCCCCATGTGCGCGGGCCCGGAGGGATAGGGAAACATCACCAGGACGTACTTCTTCTCCTTCCCCGCATGCTCGCCGGCGCGGTAGAGGTCGCTTTCCCCCCAGCGCTGCATCCACTTCTCCTCCAGGCGGGCGAAGTCGTATCTCTCCTCCATGCTCACCTCTCGCTCGACGCCTTCCCGCGCGCCTTCTTCCTTCCTCTCCACGCCGTCTATCGGATACGTTAAATTATGGAGCGGACCGGTGCAAGCGGGACATGCCCGCCGCCCGTCACATCCCCGCGCCGTATGATATTACAGTTATATAACTTTGGCAAGTTATACGTTGACCGGCGCGCAAGCGTCCGGGCCCGCACCCCCCGTGCCGCAAAGCCATACCCCGGCCGCCGCCTCTGCCCCCTTCAGCCGTGAGGCGCCCCCTCGCCACCGCGATAGATCAGCAACTCCTCGACCCCGAGCGGCGTCTTTCCCTTACCATATAATCCCAGAAGGCGGGCTGCCTCGCGGAGGTCCTCGTGGCCGGGGGAGGCTCCGCGGGGATAGGCCCTCAGCAAGGCGGTAGGCCCCGGCCTCTCCCTTTCCCGGCACAAGGTGTCCTCGGGGAGCGCGATCTCGTGCAGGCGCAGGTTCTCCTCGTGCCTGCGCCCCAGCACCAGCAACGTGCTTCCCCTCCACATCTGGCGTCCCAGCTTGATCAGCTCCACGTCCTGTCGGTCGCACTCCGGGACCCTTGACAGCAGCTCGCGCAGGCGGGCGCTGAAGCCGGGGTCGGTCAACAGGCACCCCCCGGCGGGGGTCTCGTACTCCCTTATCCCCCACCGCTCCGCCAGCTCCATCTGGCGCCTGCGAGAGCGGCCGCTTATGTCGAGCAGCCTCTCCCTCTCCACCCACCCCTCGCGTTCCGGCCTGGTTTCCGGAAGCAGCCGCGCCGAGAGCGGCCGCAGGAGCAGGTCTCCCGCCCCCGAGGCCCTGGCGACCTGCTCGAGCGCCTGGCGGTTCTGGGACTTCGGCCTCTCACCCAGCACCTCTCCCGTGGCGAGGAAATCCGCCCGCAGCCCCGCCATCTCCGCGAGGGCCTCCGACACCATGAGGGCGTGGCAATCGACGCAGGGGTTGAGGTTCTTCCCGTAGCCGAAGCGCGGTTCTTTCACCACCTCCAGGTGGGGCTCGGTGACATCCGCGATGACGAGGGGCACGCCGAGGTACGCCGCGGCCCTCTCCGCCTTGGCGCTGCCGAAGAAGGGGCTGGTGAAAGTGATGCCCACCGTCTCGACGCCGCAGCGCCGCAGCAGCTCGCAGGCGAGCATGGAGTCAAGCCCTCCGGAAAAAAGCACCAGCGCTCTCCGCTTCCCGCCCTCTCCGCTCTTACCGTACATCTCTGCTCCCGCCTCGCCTCCTCCCGCGGCGGCGCACGCCGCCCGCCCCCTGCCGCCTCGAACCGCACACCGCGCGCCCCCGGCGCGCATCCTGCCCGCGGCGGGCCGGCAAACGGCCGCGCGCCCCCTAATTATCTCCTTTTCACGGGCAGATGGTCGATAGGGTGCGCGGATGATAAGATGTGCTCATGGAGGACGAACTGCACTTAGTCGATTTCGTTGATTACAAGGACCTTTTCTCGAGATCCCTCCTTCTGGTGGGAAAGGGCTCTTCCGTGCAACAAGCCCTGGAGGCTTGCGCGCGCGACGCCTATCCTCTCGCCTACAAGGACGTCGCGGGAGAAGCCC
Organism: uncultured Actinomycetes bacterium; assembly: GCA_937128055.1. Classification (GTDB taxonomy): domain Bacteria; phylum Actinomycetota; class Geothermincolia; order Geothermincolales; family RBG-13-55-18; genus JACIXC01. The sequence continues at coordinate 8,319 of CAKZMC010000161.1, forward strand.
TGTCCATCATCGCCAGGCTGAAGGAGGAGAGGCAGTGGGGTTCCCTGCGCGCCCTGCGCGAGCTGGCCGAGAACCGGGAGCTGGTGGAGGACCTGCGCGCCAGGAAAAGCGCCACCGTCGGCGAAGGGGCGCGCGAACCGGGGCGCTCCGAGATCATTGCGAATTTTCCGCGCATCTTCTCCCTCGCCCAGCGCAAGCGCCAGGCCGGTTTCTCGCTCGAGGACGCCCTGGACATGGCGGTGCGGGAACTCTACCCGCAGACCTACCGCAAGGTCAGGGAAGCCGCCCTGGCGCACGTGCGGGAGGCCGCCCGCAAGCTGCAGGTGCACGAGCTGCGCGCCCTGCGCGAGCTGGCGGATGATCCGGGCCTCTTCCGCCGACTCTGCGAACCCGGGGGGGCATGAGCGGCCTCCGCGAGGCCCGCTCAGGCGGGAAACGTCGGCGGGGCTCCCGCCAGCAGAAGATAAGGCCTTACGCCAGCAGAGAGGCGACCACGAGGAGCAACAGCAGGAGGCAAAAAGCGAGGTTCAGCGAGCCCAGGATGATTCCCGCCAGTACCAGGCCTTCCCCCTCGAGTCTACCGCCGCTGGATGCGATGCGCTTTCTTGCCATCACGCCCAGGATCACGGCGGCCACCGCCGGCAAAAAGGGTATTACAAAGCTGGCCGCGGCGCAGACAAACGAGGCCACGGCCAGCTCGTCCGTCTTCGGCACCTGGGATATCCAGGCCATGGCCGGGGGTGCGGGATACGGCCCGTGCGCGACCGTGCCGCCCGCGACGGCGACACCCTGCGTACCGTGGCTGCCCGCCGCGGCATATGGGGGAAGGACGGGGGCCGCCCCGGGCATGATCTCCGCCTGCCGCGAACGCGAAACGGGCGGTACGCCCCGGCCGGCCTGCCCGCCCTCGCCACGCGCGGCCCTGAACGCCTCGACGTCCGCGCTTCCAGCCAGGCCGGGCGAGGGGGCCGACCTCAGGTCAGCCCCGCAGGAGGTGCAGAAAACATCGCTGCTCGCCGCGATCTTTCCGCAACGCAGACAGACCCTCGCTGCTCCCCCCTCTTCCCCCCTACCGTAATCCATGCTGCCCCGCCTAATCGCCCTTTTCCTGCTCGTCGATCTCGTACATCAGCGACAGCAGGAACTCGACTTGCTGCGCCCTCTCCTCCAGCCTCTCCTCGTAGGACCGCGCGAGAACGCCCTTGATGGTCTCCACCAGGTCGCGGGGATCGAAGGGCTTGGTGACGTATTCGTCCGCCCCACGCCTCCAGCCTTCGAAGATATCCTTGTCCTCCGTCCTGGCCGTGAGCATGATCACCGGCAGCTTCTCGGTGCTCGCATTTCCCCGCAGCCTGGCCAGGACCTCGAAGCCGTCCATGCCCGGCATCATGATGTCCAGGAGGACCACGTCCGGGGGGTCCCCGTCGATGCTCTCCAGGGCCTCCTTTCCTGAGAGTGCCTTGCGGGTCTCGTAACCCTCGAATTCCAGGACGGTCGAGAGGAGGTTGACCATGGTCGCGTCGTCATCGACGATGAGGATTTTCTCCGCCATTTTGCCACCTTCCTAGAAAGACATATACACTTTTAATCGACTTTAACCAGCCATCGGCTTTAGCGCCACCTCCAGCGGCACCCCCCGCAGGCGGCATCGCTGCGCGGCCGGGCCGCGGTTCCTGCTGCCCCGCGGCGCAAGGCCGTGGCGCCCGCTGCCGGCATCGAAGGTTCAAGGGGGGCCGCGCCTTCCTGCCCTTTTCCGCTCTGTGTTAACCTAAGATGGCTGGGTCACATGCACGGGAAGGGGACGGAAATGATAGCCCTGCTTTTCGCCACGCCCAAGGAAGCCTCCATCGTCTCGCCGCTGCTCCCCGAGAAGACGACCTGCGAGTCCCCGCGACACCTGCGCCTGCAGCGGAGCGAGCTCTCGGGCGAGGAGGTGCTCCTCCTCACCTGCGGCGTGGGGAAGGTCGCGGCCGCAGCGGGGACCATGTTCCTCCTGCAGAGGCAGCGTCCGCGCGCCCTGCTGGTCTGCGGCACGGCGGGAGCGCTCACCACCGATGCCAGGGTCGGCGACCTGGTGCTCTCAACGGCGCTGCTTCCCGGCGACGTGGGAGTGGCCCACTCCGGGGGCTTCGGGAACACCGGCCCGGGAATATACGAGGAGGGGCGCGTCGCCTTCTCGCCTTCCTTCGCGTCCCCGCCCTGGCTGCTCTGGCTCGCCGCGGACGCCGCCCGGGAGGCGGGGCTTCCCTTCCACCTCGGACCGGTCCTCACCTGCGACCAGGTGGTCCTCGACCCGGAGCTGCGTTCCCATCTCGGCGAGGCATTCCGGGCGCTGGCCGTGGAGATGGAGGGAGCGGCGGCGGCACAGGTCGCCATGCACGAAGAGGTGCCGTGCATGGCGGTCCGCGCCATCAGCGACGAGCTGGGGCATGACTTCGTGGGGATGGAAAAGATCCTCCGCTACCGCGGACAATCACGGCGCAACCTCTGGGAGAAGCGCTTTCACCTCTCCGTCAGCGATCCCGAGGCCATCTCGCGGGCGCAGGAGCTTCTGCGGGGCAGGGACCTGGCCCTGGCCAACCTGGGCCTTTTCCTGGCCGCCTTCCTGCCGGCACTGTGCGGCGGCTGATCACCGGTTGCGGGAATGCCTTCTCCCTCTCCCCTCCTCAACCATGCGGCTTTCGCCCCTGCCGCTGCGCGCTCAGCGCGGCTTCCCTTCCCCGCAGCCGCCGGAACCGTGCAGCGGGGCCGTGAAGAAAAAGGTGCAGCCCTCGCCGGGCGCGGATTCCACCCAGACGCGGCCGCCCCATCCTTCCACCAGACGCCTTACCGTGGAGAGCCCTATGCCCAAGCCCGGTTCCCCGTAGGTGGAGAGCCGGTGGAAGGGCTGAAAGACCTCCTCGAGGTCCTCCGCCTCGATGCCCATCCCGTTATCCCGGAAAAAGACGCAAGCCGCGAGGCCTTCCGCGCGCCAGCCCACCTCGATGCGGGGCCGGGGGTTCTCGCCCATGTACTTCAAGGCGTTGTCAAGCAGGTTGGCGAATACCTGCTGCAGCCGGTAGGGATCGGCCTTGATGCAGGGCAGATCCTCCGCCATCTCCAGCTCGACCCCCTTTCTCTTCAGGTCGAGGAACCTCTCCATCACCACCTCGCGCAGCACGTTGCCGACATCCGCCGACCCCTCGCCCGCGGCAGCTCCCGCACGCGCGTAATCAAGGAGGGACCTGGTAAGCCGCCGCATGCGCTCCACCGCCGTCTCGATACGCTGCAGGTATTCCTTCTCCTCCCCCAGGAAATCCCCGCCCTTCTCCCGCAGGAGCTCCGCGTATCCCTCGATGACCACCAGGGGGGCCGTCAGGTCGTGGGAGATGGTATGGGCGTACGCCTCCAGCTCGCGGTTCTTTTCCTGCAGTTGCCGCGTCCTTTCCTCCACCCTTTCCTCCAGGGCATAAGCGTGCGCGGCGAGGTCCTCCTCCAGTCTCCGCCGACTGAGGCTCAACGCCGCCACTACCGCGCCAACCAGCAGGAAGGAGGCGCAGCGGACCAACTCCATCCACAAGGATATCTCCAAGCCGCTGAGCAGATGGGAAACGACCAGCACCAGAGAGAGGACGACGGCGACAGGGAAACCTTTCCAATCCCACCAGAGCGCCGCGAGGGCTATGGGGAGGTAAAAGAAGTGGGTGAAGATAGCGTCGCTGCGCCGCAGGAAATGAAACCAGTAGAGAAGGGCGAAGGATGCGGCGCTCAGCACGGCGATAAGCGCAAGGCGCAGGGCGCTTTCCCTGCTTATTCCCTTTCTAACCATATTCGCATCTACCTTCCCCGTCGGATGCAGCAGGCGGGCCTTTCCGAACAAAGCCTCAAACCCTAAAGGCAGGGGATATAACGCGGTAACAGCAACGATCTAAAAATCACCAATATTATAAATATAGATGTTCGGCATTTACAATTTCACGGGGGACTTCCCGTGCCGGGATATCGAGCACGGGCGTAGGGAAAAAGGCTCCGTGCAGCGGCATGCACCGAGCCGCAACGCGTCGCTCACCATAGTCCACCGTGCGGTAATATGGTATACATTGCCAAATGCCCACTGGCCATAAGCCGGCGCTAAGGTTTCCGC
>CAKZMC010000162.1 GCA_937128055.1 uncultured Actinomycetes bacterium
CCTCCAGGGCCTGGGAGAGGTTGTAGGTGAAGGAGTCGTAGTTGTCGATGAGCAGTACCTTCAATGTATCGCCACCCCCTCGCGAGCCTCCGCCATGCGTATGGCCCGCAACAGTGCGCGGGCCTTGTTTAGAGTCTCCTCGTATTCGCGGGCGGGTTGGGATTCGGCCACCACCCCGCCTCCCGCCTGCACGTAGGCTGCCGCTCCCTTGACGATGACGGTGCGGATTGCGATGCAGGTGTCCATGTCCCCGTGGTAGGAGATATAGCCGACCGCGCCCGCGTAAGGACCCCGGCGTTCCCTCTCCAGCTCGTCTATCAGCTGGCAGGCGCGCACCTTGGGGGCCCCGGATACCGTTCCCGCCGGGAAGGAGGAGCGCAGCAGCTCCCGGTTGCCGAAGCCCTCCCTCAGTTCGCCGGTGACCTCGCTTACCAGGTGCATGACGTGGGAAAAGCGCTCCACCTCCATGAGCCTGGAGACGCGCACGCTACCCGCTTGGCAAACCCTTCCAAGGTCGTTGCGTGCCAGATCGACCAGCATGACGTGCTCCGCGCGCTCCTTCTCGTCTGCCAGAAGTTCCCGCTCCAGGGCCAGGTCCTCCTCGAGACTCTTTCCGCGTGGACGCGTGCCGGCGATGGGGCGGATGACGGCATGTCCGCCGCGCTGCCTGACCATGGGCTCCGGGGAGGAACCTATGAGGTAGAGGTCGTCGAAGCGCAGGAAGAACATGTAAGGGGATGGGTTCTGGGAGCGCAGGCAGCGGTAGACGGAGAAGGGGTCACAGTGCAGGGTGGTGGAAAATCGCTGGGACGGGACTATCTGGAAAGCCTCGCCTGCGAAGATATATTCCCGGGCTTTATGCACCATTCCCTCGTATTCCTCGCGGGTGAAATTGGAGGTGACGTCATGAAAATCCATGTCCTCCGAGAGATAGTAGACCTCTCCCGGAGAAAGACGCGCGCTCTTCTCTCGAAGGGAACGGGCCATGGATTCCAGGTAGGCTACGGCTTTCCTGTACAGGTGGCGCAGCTCACCCTCCCCCTTCTCCCGAGGAACGGGGACGTTCGCCAGGAGGATGATCCGGCCGCGCAGGTGATCGAAGGCCGCCGCCGTGCGCGTTAAGGCGAACATCATGTCCGGCACGGGAAGCCCGCCCTTTTCCCGCAGGCGCACATTCTCCATGAAGGGGAGGAGGTCGTACGCGAAGTAGCCTACTGCGCCGCCGTGAAAGGGCAATTCCAGTCCGCAGTCGCTGGCCCGGATGGAATCCATGGCGTCGAAGATGAAATCCACCGGGTTAACGTCTCGCAGCGAACGGGTTCCCTCGAGTGGAAAATCCATCCTCCCGTCCTGGTAGCGGATAACGCACAGCGGCGCGCACCCGATGAAGGAGTAACGGCCCCAACGTTCTCCTCCCTCCGCGCTTTCCAGCAGGAAAGCGAATTTTCCACTGCCCAGCTTCAGGAAAGCCGTTACCGGCGTCTCGGTGTCGGCCTCCACGACGCGGGATACCGTCAGCAGGTTGTGATCGCGGGAAAGGCGGACGAACTCCTTTTCGCCGGGCATATAGAATCCCGAGTCCCTTCCGCCACTTTCCGCCGACGTTCGCTCCATCTCTTCTTACCTCCTTCTCTACATGGTCGAGGCCGTGTCCCCGGGGAACACGGCCTCGGTTAAGCAAAAAGGCCGCTTCCCCCCGAGAGGGTTCACGGCCCTTAAGATGGTTTTACCTTAGATGTTCGGGTCTACCGTTCTCCAAGAGGATCGAGAAGCGCGGCGGCCGGAGCCCTCTCTTACGAGAGGCTCCACCACCATCGGAGGTTATCCTGCGGTTTCGCTTGCCCGTTCATTATGGGTGGATTGTAGGACAATGCCTTGCCGCTGTCAAGAGCGCAGGCGCGACCGTTGTAAAGCTGCCATACAAGGCTTGGTGCCTGGTCCTGGAAGACCTGTCCGGTGAAACGCCGCCATTCACGCCCGGCGGCGCTGCCGTGGATACGGGGAGGAGTAAGGGGATGGGAGCGGCGAAGGATAGGGAAGGTGAGGAGAGAGGGGGAAGAGAGAGGAGGAGCGGCGAGGAACGAGTGCCAATGGGACTTAAATCTTTAGCCGGGATACGACGATACATAATTAATCCATGCGGACGGGGACGCGGAATGTTTTGCCCACCGCTGCGGCGACAAGGGTGGCGAGTCTGGGTTGCGAATGGGTGCAACGGAGGGCGCATATGGAGAGATTGAGGAAAGAGAGAGGCTTCACCCTCATCGAGCTCATGATCGTCATACTTATCGTGGGCATCCTGGTGGGCATCGCCGTCCCCGTCTTCGTCAGCGCGCGCGCCAGCGCATCCAGAAGGGTATGTCAGGCGAATATAAGGACATTGAAGTCGGCGTGCGGTGCCTTCAACGTGAGCACTGGCACTTACCCCTCGGATGTTGGAGACCTCGTTCCCGAGTTCCTGGAGAAGACGCCCACCTGTCCGGAGCTGGGGACCACCGATTCCTATCACTTCGAGGGCGGAGGGGGGAACACCCCACCCGTGATATCCTGCGGGTACCACGGCACCTTCTGACCCGCCCCCGTCCTTTTTCCTCCTGGGCTCCCGCTCCCTTGCCGCCCGCTTCCGGAAGCGGGGCTTACGGTCTTCATCGCCCCCTCAACCCCGCCTCTCCACGTCCTTCCAGTACCGCTCCTCCAGCTCGCGCTTGA
>CAKZMC010000163.1 GCA_937128055.1 uncultured Actinomycetes bacterium
TATTACCATATCAGAGAGACTTCAATGCTTGTTTTTCTTGCTCCCTGATTGCAACTACCCGCACTGCCCTCGAGCGAGCGGGTCATCTCCTCACTTCAATGCTTGTTTTTCTTGCTCCCTGATTGCAACTGCTCCTATAAATACAAATTATACAGGATTTTTACCATGCAACTTCAAGATAGACTACGGTGGCTTCTTTTTTGGAGAGACAACCTTACGATCCACCGCCAAGAGCGCATATCTTGAGATAGCAACAATCCCAGCAACACCGCCACGACATAGGTTTTCCATTCACTATTTCTTTTTCAAGGACCGAATCCATCTGCTTGATAATATCTTCAATGTATTTCTTGTTCTCCTTTGCAATACTAACCTTCTGCGTTAGTCCATCTTTGAGATAATGTATATATGCCGTATCGACTTGGTTGGCTATCTCTTCCTCCAACATTATTGCGTAACATGTCAATTGTATCAATGTATTTTTATAAGGCTTCCCCGGCGGGATTTTCATATTCTTAATCTCGAGCGGACATGAAGTTCCATTTGGATAAACGACATAATCGCATTTACCGGCAAGCATGAGTCTTTTCGATCTAAGAAGTCTCTCCGATACGAACTTGGCACCTTTAACGCCTCCGACTCCCCTCTCGGGATGTTTCCTTACCTTACGAACGTATTCATTCTGTTGACGCAGTCCTTCTTCCGTTTTAATGGTCTTGCTCTGCGGAACATTTAGAACATACCAATGGTAAGTGATCCAAGGGCAGTAAATATGATTCAACACATCAGAAACCGACCAGAAACCCTCTCTGTTCATGCTTAAAACACCTTTAGCCTGTCCTTGCTCTTGTCAGGGAAATGTTTCTTGTGCCCAAGAAGAATCTTTTTTATGAAGCAGTTTTCACACATGGGTAATATATAGATTGCGTCATACTCGTTAACGTCCTGTACCTCCTCATCTTGAAGGAGGTTTTCGAGCTCTATCTTCAGCATCTCTACCCTATTTAGCGACAGATCGCCAGCAAAACAGCTTTTCTGGACCCGTGCTAACCCGAAGTCCTTGCATTTCCGCGCCACACGATTGCGCAACCTGTTCGCCGTGATGTCGTAAATAGTCAATAGTTTCATCTCAGCTCCAGTTATAGACAAACGCATTCAATCTTTTCTCATCGTCGAGAAGGAAAGCAGCCACGTCTCTGATACTCACCAATATGATGTCCTGAAATTTTCTTTTCCTCCCTTTATACTGAATCTCTTTGTCTAGCCTTTCATATAGTTTTTCAAGCAATTTTCTCCTTCCAACCTCGTTCAAGTACAATCCTTCCCCCTCCTTGTAAGGCATGAAATCGCTCTCACGAAAAGTCCTTTTGGTAAAGAGTGTCACTACCACGCGATCCACGAGAGGCTGCCGAAAGGGTTCCATAAGGTCCAGCGACATGGAGGGTTTTCCAAATCTGTCCGCATGAAGAAAGCCAAGAAAAGGATCGAGGCCGGCCAATATGCATGCCCTTTCCACTTTTCCATAAAGAACCGCGTATCCATAGGAAAGAGCAGCGTTTACCGGATCCTTTGGCGGCCTCTTCTCGCGACCCGTAAAACCGTATTCCTTTGGAACAATCATGGAAAGCGCCTGCACGTAAAGTCTCGAGCAACCTCCTTCGAGTGCGAACATGTCACTGCGCACGAGATCAATATTATCGGCATCCCAGGAAGCAGATTTCACGCGACTCATGATGATATCAGCCGCTTCATCGACTTCTGCCATGCCCCGTTCCTTATTGAGAGCTTTTAAAAAATAGGCTTGGTTCAGGCCTTTTGCCTTTATCATTGCTTCTGCGACTTTTACCCCTTTTTTGTTGTGAAGAGCTTCCATCTGCTTACGCCGTGTAAGCGCGGTGCCTCCGAACTTGCAGGGCCATATCCTTGACACAGGCTTCCCTCCGCGAGCAAGGCAAACGATGTCTACATTCTTTTCCGCTGCGAGAGCAATGGCATCCGTTGAGATATGCGTCCCCATGCCCAGAATTATCTGTGTCACGTCATCGGCGCATATCTCCTCCACCTCCTCCTCACGCCTTACGAGGAAACAGTTGCTCTTTCTCCTAAGAGACGCACCAAAGGAATCGATTACGAGATCCAAGAATTACACCTCCTCCACTACCGTCCCGTAACCGAGGGAAACGTGCCTGCCGAGGCCGAGCAGGGGCGGAAGTTCCAGATTGGCTTCAAATATTCCGAGGAAACCGTGCTCAATAAGATTGTGACGGGGAACTTCAAAGGGCACAATGTCCAATTTCGTCCTTACCCTGACTGTGAAATCAACAACCACCATCAAAGCCTTTGCCATGGAGATCATATTCCCCACCAACACGGCATTGAGCATTTTTTTTCTCTCCGCCCAATTCGCGCATTCCTTATAAACGCGGTAGTTCTTCTTATTAAAAGCAAGCCATGGCGAGATGAACCTGTAATGTCTGGACTCACTTTCGGTTATTGACAATCGCCCATCGCGTCTCCTGATATCCCGAATGACCTGTGGACCGAGCCTTATATCCTCACATTTTATGATCTCACATATCTCGTGGACCTGTTCGGCTCCCTCCCCAATACCGTAGATAATCGGCAGGCCGTCTATGAGCTTGTACTGCACAAGCGGGTACTGGTATATGGGTTTATTGCCTCCCGGTTCATGTTGATGGAGGAGAGGCCTGTCGGGAAAAGCAGCGGTTACCCACCTTCGCAACACGGCAGCATCAGGACAGGAGCCAATAAGCTGTTCGAATACCACATATGTCCAGTCCATCTCGTTCACGACCATCACCAATCATCTGGCCACGCGACGTAATAAAGCCGGTTATCAAACTTAGTCGCGAGGCAACGACCTACTAAGGCATGGTCTATGAGGGGGTACGGCAACATGGGAACGAGCACACCCCTGCGAGTTCCGGAAACGAGTGGGTCGACCGGGTGACTTGCCACCCTATCCCCGCAGAACTCAGCATCATCCGCTTCTTCCAGATGCAGGCCAGCGGGAGAGCGGAAGCGGCCAAGGCGCAGGCGCCCCGGGAAGGTCATATCCTCCCGGCAGACGATGAAGCCGATGAAGCGTGTCCCGGGGGGAAGCATGGATACTCTACTAACGCGGAGGACCTCGGCTTGCACGTTCCTCGCATAATATCCCTCCCTATCCCCTTTAACCAGGAAAACCTCCGGTTTCATGCCACGCTTGTTTTCAATCCTCGCAGGCGTTGCGTAATAACCGGCTTCCGGGATCAAAGAAGAGGTGTACTCGGGGACATTCCTACCCTCCGCTGTGGCCATGAAATACGGTTGTTTCTCCGGAAAAAGGTTCATCGCATAAGCCAGCGCGTAATTAAGTGCCGTGGCATGGAGCCACCTGGGGGTTACGGTGCCGGTGATCCCCTCCTGCGCGTAGAAGAGGAAGTCCCGGAGTTCTATCGTGTACCTGAACACCCTCAATCTAATCACCCGATTTCTGGATCTGCAGAATTAGCTCGGAAATCTGATCCTGCAACTTCTCGAAGGCTTTCTCGATGGGCGGGAGCTCCATTTCCAGGGCAGGAATATCCTCAAGTCCGCCGTCCCTGAGTAGCTCGTAAGCGGAATAAACCTCGTGGTCGAATATACCGCCTCCCAGGATATCCATCCTGCACCTGCCCCACTCCACACTGCGTGCGCCTATCCGGGTGAGCCTTTTGATGCCATCCACTAGCAGTGAAGCCATCTCGGGCGTGGGATCTTTCAATGTCACTACACCGATAAACTCCGTATCGGCAGGCACGGTGATCAAGGTCATAAGGGCTTGCCCCGTTGTATGCTTCACCTCACCAACAGCATTCGCTGTGTAGCCAACAGGCTCAATGTTCTTCGCCTTTGAGATAAAGGTCTCTCCCATTACACGAGAAAGCAGGTTATAGCCAGCTTTTGCAGTGCTCGTCTCACCCGTGCCGCCGAAAAGCAAGCAGGTAGGACAGGTCATGCACAGGGATTCCTTCAGGAAACACATAGTGCCGTATCCGAGATCCCTACCCCGCTCCGCTACGATCCTTCGCAGCTTCGCCTTAACCTTTCTCCAGGGGATGATGAAGCGCTCCTGCAGCGGTTCCTGATATGAGAAGGTGAGCACTTCCTCAGGTTCATTCGACCGGATAATTGCCGGATCGAGCAGCCTCAACGAGGTCACCAACTGCAGGTAACGTGCCCTGGGCAGTACGCTTACGTCAGGGTAGAAGTCCATCTCGATACCTCCTTTTTCACTGAAATGCCTTCCTGACGACAAACATCAGCCATGAAGCAAGCCTATGCATTTAGCACCTTTTCTAGATCCTTGTAGCGCGTGAATGCGAAAATGGCGTTCATGAGCGCGTTTTTCGCCTTGAGGAAGTCCGAGAAGCTACTTTGCCTCAGCTCGAAGTACTTCTCGAGTATCTCACTGCTCCCCTTCACGAAGTCGTCCAGGCCCTCCCTCTCCTCTTTACCGACCTTAACCGACAGCTGCGAGAGAAACTTCGACTTAGCCACGTCGAGGTCACGTCCGCGCATCATCTCATTGAGGGGTGCGAGTATGGCCTTGGTCGCTTTGTGCTTGGTCAAATTCCCCCAGAATTCCTTGCGGTCCTCCGGCTCGACGCAGTATACGGGGATGTTGCGCGCGAAGAACGCTGCTTCGTGCAAGAGCTCACCCATGGTAATCAATCCTCCCTTCACAACCGGCCTATTCGCCTTCATAAGCGCTTTCATGAAAAAGGCGAGCTGCTCTTGTGTGAGCAACAGCCCTTCTTTTTTGGTTTTCCTGCTCGGCTCCGTCGCCTTGGCAATTGCCACGCTGGGCTGTGCGCCGATGATATTAGCAGCTATGCAATGCGGATTGCGTTTCTCCCCCGGAAAGGTTTTTGCAAGCAGCAAAACCGAGATCGCATCGTGGTAGCTCTGTATGGAGGATATCCTATTCTCGCCAAATAGCCCGTACCGAAACTCAAGGTCGTTGGTGATGCAGGAATTAAAACCGAGCATATTCAGAAGATCATAGAGCGGCGCATACAATGCATGTTGGTTTTTAATAGAGAAATCCTTTTTACGAAATCGACGCAGTCGCAAGAAACTCCCAAACGGGGTGCGGAAGAAATAAGCCTCTTCACCCGTAGTACTTTCTGGCTCAAGTGCTTTTTTCGACAAAGGAAGCTTTAGACCTTCGGGGAGAGGCAGACCTAAATCCTTCCGAGGACTGACCATGCTGGCTAGGTAGCGAGGGTTGAGGAAGGATGCCTCGGCACGCTTTATCATGTCTAAGACCCTATCCTCTAATTCCAGCTCCACTTTCGAGGTAATCCAAAGTGTCACCGAAACCCCGCTACCCGTTACATCCTTCCTCACGAGGCTCAGATCGAAAGCACAGAGGTAGCATGCCGCGCGCGGCAAGGTGGGGTCGGATTTTATGTACGAAAAGCACTGGATAGAACCTTCGGGTGCCTCTTCGCCCAGTTTCTGGGTGAAAGCGGAACCGCACATCTCGCAGATCCCTCTGTCCGGAGCCGGGCTTTTCTTGTATTGCTTGTATGCCTGTAATCTCTGTGCGGCGAGCTCCCGGTAGTCCTCCTCTTCAGGGAAAGAGATCATAGCGGCAATCTCCTGCACGCGTTGCACGCGTTTTTCATCAGTCGTTCCTGCAGACCGTGCCAGCGTTGCAAGGGCGAGCAGAAAATCATATAGTTCATCAGCCTTTAGGCTACTGAGTTGTGCTTCCATTAGCCGTTCCTCGAACGTCAATCCACGTTTGAGGATATGTTCTTGTAGCGGATCATTCAGAAGCGGATCATTCAGAAGGTCAGTTAACTTGAGACTGGACATCAGCATACCAAGAGCTTGGCCACGATCAACTGTCCCGTCTTGCTTTTTTGGCAATTCCTCGCCTGTCTTTTGTAGCCATTCGGCGGCAGGCTTTTTAACAGCACTTCTCCCTATCACTACTCCATGAACGACATTCATCTGCCATGTGTTCTTTCTCGAGCTGGGGCCAAAACTGAGTAACTTCATCAATTCGCTTAACAATTTGAAAAATGCAGCTGCACGGGGCCCGGTTCCAGCAAGAGCCCCCTTAATCTCATCTTGATGAGCAACGAGATATTCATCTGGGAACTCAGCGCAGATCCCGATAAGCAGCACCCCCGGTCCGTAGCTTGGCTTGATGTTACTAAGTGTGCCTTTCGCTACTTGCTGGTAAGCTTCTTGAGCAATAGAAGCGCGATCAGGATACGCAGGTGCGCCACACTTTGCAACCACTCCTGCATTCGGGAACAACACTAACCTGCGGTAACCGCGCTCCTCGAACGCCTCGAGCGTTTTCCAGGCGATGAGCGACGTCGAGGGGCCAGGCTCCCTCCCGATCTCGAAATATGTCAGGTGTAGCAGCGGTTCCGACGCGCCAGGCAAAGTGAACATGGAGGTTATTCGCTCGGTGGTTTCTACATCCACCTGCTCCATGGAGGCCAGCCAGTCACTGACGCGAAGGAGAAGCACCCCGGAACCCGCATACGCAGTGCTGTTGCGGATGATATCCTCGTCGGATATGCTATGGTGAGTTACCGCCATGTCATAGGCTGCCTTCAACTGCTTTTCGGTGGGCCGCGAGGCAAGCCCTGCGGCGCTCTCGATATAATCACGCACTTCCTCGTACCGCAGCTTGTGAACGACGCGCGCACCTTCTCCACCACCTGCGAGGACTTGCTGCGCCTCAGGTCTCATCTTACCGATATCGTGCGTGAGGCAGGCCAGCTGCAGCGGAACGACGAGCTCTTCAGGAAAGGCGGGGAGCAATTCTAGTAACCTCATGCACACCCTGTAGACCGTGAAATGGTGAGCCCAAAGCTGCTCACCGCTTGACTTCGCAAGAAAACCGATTTGAGGCTCGAGGAAGAGTCTTACATCTTCAATCATCGTTTTCCTCCCGCTCAAAATAGAACCATTCCCCGCTCGCCAGCTTTATCACCCATTCTCTATCCCCCTTTTCCACGGAGACCACCGTATCGTAACGGTCGCGAAAACCGCCGACTTTGAGCAAACCCGCCACGGGAAAAAGCGAGATCCTCATCTTCGCCTCTGGTATATCGCTATCCCTCACACCGAACTCATGGAGCATCTTTTCCAGAGATGATGCGTCTTGCGGCATCCTTTTCTCGTATTCAATCACTTTGAACATGGAGAAGATGGCGGGGCCGTAGACAAACCAGTCGCCACGCATGTTCACCATGAGGAAGTTCGGCGCATCTCCCCTGAAGAGCTCCCCGCTGGTCCAGTCCTGACGCGGATCTGGAAGATAATCGCGCAGGATCCCCTCGAAATCCCCCCGGGCGATGCTATCCCCCGGAGGACGGAAGGGCTGAAAGCTCCTGTCGCTCACCAACAGGGCCTGCCCTTCACGCATCCTTCCCACGCGGCCCAGCCTCTGAATAGCGGAGGTCCAACTGCTGCCCTCGAAGATAAGGGACGCAAAATCCATGCTCACCCCAACCTCGACAGAAGAAGTCCCGAGCAGAACGCTGTCCTCCCCGAGGTTTATCGCGTCCTTCACCATCCCATCATAACGGTGAAAACGCAGGTTGGGGAATTCCCTCCGAAGCAGAGGCTCTATCTGCATCAGGCGGAAGATGGAATCGAAGATCACCGCCGTAGGCCGGGGCAGTCCTCCCAGCGATTTCCTTAACTCATCCATAAGTTTGTAGGAATCGTGGTAGCGGGTTTCGACGACCTCCAGGTCGAGGGCATGATTGAACACCCTTGTATCCCCCTCAAGTGTGTCCTCTTCCCGAAACGATATGTCCACGCTATCCCCCGGGAAATCCACCACAATATCCTCGCGCATAAAGGGGGTTGCCGACATGAGCACCACCTTGGAGACCCTACCCTCGGCGAGCCGGTTGAGGAGAGAGTAAAAGTTGGCGAGGTCCGCGTAACAGTGAAACTCGTCGAAGATGACAATGGAACCGCTCAGCTTCTCCTGCAGGCGGCGGCTGCCCTTATACCTGCCCGAATATATCAACCAAAGCACGTCGGGGGTGGTGAGGATGACGCTCTTTTTGCCTATGAACGGCGCGAGGCCGAAAAGTCTGGAGAGCATCTCACCGCGAGCCACCCCCTCGATATCACCGCGATTCTTCATGGCCAGATGAAGCAGCGACTGGGAGGTATATTCGGTGACAAAGAGGTCGTACGGGCGGTTGATAGGCTTGTTCTCACGCGGCCAGTGATAAACGTCGGCACCTAGCGATATATTCTGCGACTGAGTATTAACCAGAATGGTTGTAGGAAAGGTGGCGATGAGGGGTGCGTCGCAATACTCCAGAATCCTGCGTATAGCCGTGGTCTTGCCAGCCCCCACAGGAGCCTCCACCCTGACAAGCCCTACCTCCGGGTCGCGTGCGGCACTGATGAGTTCCTCCTGAAAAGGGTGGAGGGCACCAAACTCGCTTGCCACTTTCCTGGCTGCTCTTTCCAGGACTTTCATTATCCACCCCTTGAGCCGTCATTCTCAGCTTATGAGCTGCTCCTTTCTCCTGAGATTGCAGGTGTTTATGTTTGTAGCATCAGATTAACTTCCGCCAGAGACATGCAGCCTTCAAAGGGCAGGTGCACATAATCGCTTATCTCTATATGGAACCCTTTCCACACGAATTTATCTACCACATTCCGCTGACAACAGTATGTCAGTGCAGTCACCAAGAACGCAAAGCCCTATTTTGGAGTGCGAATCACCTATCATGTTTCCCGTCCTCGTTGCTTCCTCCTGTTTCCGAACCCTCAGCGTTCGGAAGATGTTACGGGATGCGGCGCGCGCTGAGCAGTGAAAGCGTGATTAAAGCTCCGGTTGCGTGAATTAAACTGATATACCTTATCGAGATGCGATTACGGGCCTTAAACGCAAAACATTTTAGGAAATTGCTTGATTACTCCGGTGAGCCTTCTTCTTGCCAAGTTTCCAGACCAGGAGAGGGCTAACATACTGCGGGTGTGAATAAACAGTCGTGCCACACAATCGAATGAACATCGGGTTAATGCTGATTTCGGTAAGAGGTGGTCACACCAGCGCTTCCCGGTAGGCCTCCGCCGTCAACTCGATGGTGCGGGACCAGGGGTACCGCGAGGCGCGCTCCCTGCCCAGCTCCGCGAGCTCCCCGCGCAGCTCGCCGTCACCCGCCAGGCGGCGCAGGGCCTTGCGGATGTCCATGATGTCTCCGGGATCCACCAGCAGGGCCGCGCCTTCCGCCACCTCGAGCATGGCCGAGGTGCGGGAGGTTATCACCGGCACGCCGCGGGCCATGGCCTCCAGCACCGGCAACCCGAAGCCCTCGTAGAGGGAGGGGTAGACGAAAATACCGGCCCCGCGGAAGACCGCCTCCAGCTCCTCGCGCGGCAGGAAGCCCAGCCACCGCACCCCCCGCTGGGAGAGGACTCGGGAGAGCTCCCAGCGCCCCAGCCATCCCTGTGGCCCCGCCAGGACCAGCGGCCCTACCGCCTTGCGGTCCTCCTCCTCCAGGGAGGCGTATGCCTGCACCAGGCGGGGGATGTTCTTGCGCGGCTCGATGGTCCCCACGAAGAGAAGGTACCCCGGCTCCAGCCCGTGTCCCGCGAGCACCCGCTCCACCTCTTCGTCGGTCATCGGCGGCGGCTCCTCCACGCCCTGGGGGACTACCCTGATCCTCGGGCCGCCCCTACCTGCGAGCGCGCGGAGGTCCTTCGCCGTGTGGTTCGAGACGGCGAGTATTATGCCCGCCTTCCTCAGTATGAGGCTCAGGCCGCGGCGGTGGAAGAGCCGCCACTGGGTGGGGAATGACCCGGGGAATTTAACCACGCCAAGGTCGTGCACGGTGGCCACCAGGGGGGCCCGCGAGGGCGGGCAGACCAGGGAAGGGGCGTGCACGAGGTCCAGCCGTCCCAGGCAGCTTTCCAGGCTAGGCCTCTGTACGCTGTGCCACATCACCCCGGTCACGTCGCGGCGGCCGTACAGGCGCCGGGCTTCGACGTTGGGCACTCCGGGAAAGGGCTGCGCCCCCTCGGGACCGTGATGGGGCAGGACGAACTCGTCCGCAGGCAGGGCGGCAGCGATGCCCGGCACCAGGTGGCGCAGGTAGGTGCCTATGCCCCCGGGCTGCCGGTAAAAAAGCTGGTCGGCGAAGACGGCTATCCTCATGCTAACGCCCTTTCTCCGTCGCCTCTCGTCCTCGTTCTCAACTTCGGCAGGAGGGCCGCCGGCGATAAGGCCCTCCGCGAGCTCGGCTCCCCGCGAGCTCGGCTCCCCGCGGGCATATCCTCCGCCGCGTCCAGGAAGTACTCGGCGCCGCAAGCATGCCCCCGGGGAAAGCAAAGGCAGCGCGTCCCGTTCCCTCCCGCAAAGCGTCGCGACTCAAACCGGCATCGTAGATTATATCCCAGACAGCCGTGGCACCCGCAAGAAGCGAGCGCCCCCCGCGGGAGAGGTAAAAAGATGGGGCTCTCAAACCGATATAAATTAAAAGGCTCGAACGGAAATCGCGAAAATGGCATTCCGAAGCGGTATCCCTGGGAAGACGTTCCGCCACGGCGCCGCAGGCGGAGCAAAAGCCGGGAGGCGAAAAGGAGGGTAAAGCTCATGGGCAGAACGGTCAGGGTGCCTGCTGAATGGCTTGCTTTTCTTGCCGTATTTTCTCTCGTATTCTTCCCTGCCCTTGTGCTGCAAGCAACGCCGAGGGCCGCCGAGGCCTCCACCCCACCCGGGTGGAGGACGGAATGGCAGGTGAACATAGGCACCCCTTTCAAGCACGCCTCGCCCACCATAGCGGACATAGACGGCGACGGCATCGAGGAGATAATCGCCGGGAACAAGAACGGCGTCGTTTACTGCATTAACGCCAACGGGTCCCTGCGGTGGACGTACAATACGGGAGGTTGCATACAGTCCACCGCCTGCGCCGTGGACTGCGACGGCAACGGCACGCTGGAGATCTTCATCGGCAGCGACAGCGGCCACGTGCACGGGATCAACTTCCTGGGTCAGCCCCTCTCCCACTGGGGGTGGCCCAAGCACGCCGGCTCTGCCTACGGCTACCAGCAGGTCTTCCCCTCCCCGTCCAGCGGCGACCTCGATGGCGACGGTGACCTGGAGATCGTGGTGGGAAGCTGGGGGCATTACATCACCGCCTGGCATTACCAGGGGCCCGTGGCCTGGCAGTTCTACAACCGCGACACCGTGTGGTCCTCTCCCGCCTGCGAGGACATCGACCTGGACGGGCAGGACGAGGTGATCATCGGGGCCGACTGCTGGAGCGGCCCCGGCTGGTACCCGCGCGGCGGGCTCCTCTACGTCTTCGAGGGCAACGGCTCCATAAAGACCGGGTTTCCCAAGTGCATCCCGCAGGTGGTGTGGTCCTCGCCCGCCATCGCGGACCTCGACCGCGACGGCTTCCCCGACATCATCGTGGGCACGGGCCACTACTGGCAGAACCATGACCCGAGCCAGCCCACCTACCTGTCCTATGCCGACGGCAAGCACGTCTACGCCTTCAATTACCGGGGCGAGAACCTCCCCGGGTGGCCGGTGAACACCGAGGACAACGTCTTCTCCTCGCCCGCCGTAGCCGACATCGACGGCGACGGCTTCTTCGAGGTGTTGTGCGGCTGCAACGACGACTGGCTGTACTGCTGGGAGCACGACGGCAGGCTCAAGTGGCGCACCAAGCATTACGGGTGCGACAAGCTGGGGTCCCCCGTCATCGCCGACATCGACGGCGACGGCGGCATGGACACGCTCATCGGAGAGGGCATGTCGATAATAGGCTTCAACCCCAACGGGAACACCATCCTCGTTCAACACACCGGGGCGCAGATCTTCAACTCCGCGGCGGTGGGGGACATCGACAGGGACGGCATGACGGAGGTGATCGTGACCAACGGCGTGGAAGGAGAAGCCGGCTCCATCATCTGCTACCAGTCCGGAAGATGGAACGCCGGCCTCGCTCCCTGGCCCATGTTCCGCAAGGACCGGCGCCACCGCGCTTCCTATCCCCACCAGGAGGTCCCGGACATCTGGGACCCCAAGCAGGTGCGCAGCAGGTGGTACTTCGCCGAGGGGTACACCGGGCCCGGATTCAGCGAGTACATCCCCCTCATGAACACCAACAACTACTGGATCACGGCGCAACTGCGCTATATACTCCGTAGCGGCCTCTCGGTCATACAGGTGATCAACCTGCCACCGCAGTCAAGGGTGACGGTTCTCGTCAACTCCATCATCGCCGGGCAGGACGTGAGCGCCTATGTCCTCTCCGACCAGCACGGGCTCATCGGCGAAAGGGCGCTCTACTTCACCTATAACGGGCAGTGGAGGGGCGGGCACGACTCCATGGGCGCGGACACCCCCCGCAACGCATGGTACTTCGCCGAGGGCTGCACGCGGCCCGGCTTCCATACCTGGCTGTGCCTGCAGAACCCCAACCAGTCCGCCACCCGCGTGTTCATCGATTACCTCTGCGGCGACGGCAACAACGTGCGCCGGGAGGTGGTGGTGGGAGCGTTTTCCCGCTCCTCCATACCGGTGCACGGCTGGGACGTGGGCATCGGGGTGCACGGCAACCAGCACGGGGACGTCTCCATCAAGGTGACCTCCGACCTGCCCATCGTGGCCGAGCGGCCGGTCTACTTCAGCTACAACGGGGCGTGGGACGGCGGCCACGACGTCATGGGCGCGAGCGGGACTTCCAGCGAATGGTACTTCGCCGAGGGCTGCACGCGGCCCGGCTTCCAGACCTGGTTGTGCCTGCAGAACCCCAACGACGCCCCCACCCGCGTGTTCATCGATTACCTCTGCGGCGACGGCAACAACGTGCGCCGGGAGGTGGTGGTGGGAGCGTTTTCCCGCTCCTCCATACCGGTGCACGGCTGGGACGTGGGCATCGGGGTGCACGACAACCAGCACGGGGACGTCTCCATCAAGGTGACCTCCGACCTGCCCATCGTGGCCGAGCGGCCGGTCTACTTCCTCTACAACAGGGCCTGGCCCGGGGGCAGCAACATCATCGGCTCCACCTCGACACACAGGATATGGGTCTTCGCCGAGGGCTGCACGCGCCCCGGCTATCAGACATGGCTGTGCCTGCAGAACCCCAACGACGCCCCTACCCGCGTGTTCATCGATTTCCTCTGCGGCGACGGCAACAACGTGCGCCGGGAGGTGGTGGTGGGAGCGTTTTCCCGCTCCTCCATACCGGTGCACGGCTGGGACGTGGGCATCGGGGTGCACGACAACCAGCACGGGGACGTCTCCATCAAGGTGACCTCCGACCTGCCCATCGTGGCCGAGCGGCCCATGTATTTCGGCGGGAGCACCCCGGGAGGCCACAGCGCCAACGGGTTCGGCTACGACGTGCAGTGAGGCCAATCGAACCCCGGCCTCGCGCGCAAACGGCGGGGCCGGGGTTTTCCCGCCCGCGCGGCCGCCTGTCATCCCGCGGCGGACGTCTCCCTGGCCAGCCGTGAGAAATGCAGGTAGGCCCGCAGGGCCAGCACGCAGGAACGCAGGTCTATGAAGACGGGGATGCCGTGTTCCCGCATGCGGGTCTCGTACTCCACGAAGAAGCGCAGGTCCCCGAATACCCAGGAGACCACGGCCTTGCCGCTTTCACGCTTGATCTTCCCTATCTCCTCAAAGGGATATATTTCCAGCAGCCGCGAGGCGAAGGGGAGCAGGATCACGCCGTCCACGCGGTCGTCGGCCAGCACTTCCCGCAGCGTCTCGGAAAAGACCGCCGGGCCTCTCTGCTCTATGGCCGGCCAGATGTCCACGGGGTTTGAGGGCGGCATCCATGCCGGGAACACCTCCGCCAGCCCTTTGAGCGTCCTCTCCTCCAGCACGGGCACGCTCAGGCCGCTGTCGCGCAGCAGGTCCGTGGTCACCACCCCCCCTCCTCCGGTGATGGTGACGACGGCCACGCCGTCCCCCCGCGGCGAGGTGAGGCGGAAGGGCCCGGGGTGCAGGGAGAAGGCCTTTCCCAGGTTCATGAGGTCGTGGAAATCGTGCACGCGCACCACCCCCGCCTGGCGCAACGCCCCCTCTACCACCTCGTCCGAGCCCGCCATGCTCGCGGTGTGGGAGAGGGCGGCCCTCGCCGCCTCCTCGTACCTCCCGCCCTTGAGCACCGCCAGCGGCTTGCGGCCCCGCATGGCGCGCGCCACCTCCAGGAACTCGCTGCCGCGGTTTATGGACTCCAGGTAAGCCACCACCGCCTTCGTCCTGTCGTCCTTGGAAATATAATCCAGGACATCCACCTCGTCCACGTCCATCTTGTTCCCGATGGCGCAGGCCTTGCTCACCTTGAAGAACCCGGAGAGCACGTACTGGAACATGAACCCCGCCGCCAGCATGCCGCTCTGGGCGATGATGCCCAGGTTCCCGGGGTCCAGCCGTTTGTGCGCGTCGGGCGCGCGCATGAAGGGGGTGAAGATGAAGGGGTCGGTGCAGACCAGCCCCGTGCAGTTGGGGCCCCAGAGACGCAGGTTGCCGCGCGCCGCTATTTCCTGGCAGCGGCGGGTGATCTCCCGGCCACGCTCTCCCACCTCGGCGAAGCCACCGGATTCTATCACAGCGGCCTGCACGCCGGCTGCCACGCAATCCTCGAGCACCCCGGGGACCGCTTCCGCAGGCACGAAGACGATGGCCAGGTCCACCTTGCCCGCCAGCTCTCGCAGCGAGGGGTAGCAACGCGCGCCCAGTATCTCGTCCCTTCCGGGGTTCACCGGGTACACGGGCCCCGCGAAGGATTCCAGCATGTTCGCCAGGATGTTGTAGCCGCCTTTGGCCTTGTTGGCGGTGGCACCCACCACGGCCACCCTGCGCGGGGCGAAGAATATGTCCAGGTCGTTGCGCTCTCTCATGGCTCCAGCTCCTGCTCCTTTCCTCTCGCTTTCCCGCCGCCACTTCCTCCCGCAAGCCTTGCCCTCGTGCATCTATTTTACTCGCTACCCTTTCGAGCCCCTCAACCTGCAAACGCGCCTTCCGTCCCGGCGGCCCGCTAAATGCCGTATATTACCGATTTATTCCAACCCCATTCTCCACTCCCCGGCCGGCGGGCGGTCCCGCGACAAGGAACGCAATGCAAGGTCACGGCGAAGGTCTCGCGGGCCAGGCGCCCGCCTCCTACTCCCTTACCGTCACCTCCAGCTCCAGGACCTTCCCGAACCAGTGAAAGCCCTCGCAGGTCAGCCCAGCGAATACGCGGTACTTTCCGGGTTGGGGCGGGGTCCTCACCAGGGTGGGAACCGCCACGGACTGCCCCGGCGACAAGTCGCAGGGAAGGGTGCAGCGCTCCTCCTCCCACACCTTTCTCCCCTCCTGCTCCCAGCGCACGGCGATATGCACCAGCCCGTCGGGACGCACGAGCTCTTCCTCCTTCGTCTTCCAGGCGGCGCGCCACAGGGTATCCCCCAGGTTGACCACCGTGAAATCCATGGGTATAAGGCCGTCCCGCGTCTCAAGTTCGATGCTATCCCCCCCTGCGAAAGCCATCTCCCCGTCCAGCCGCGAGGGCGCGGCGGAATGCGGGGTGTCCGCCACCTCCAGGTCGCGCGAGAAATCCCTTTCGCCGAGCACACCTCCCCGCAGCGAGAGCTCCAGGCGGTACGAGCCCGGGGGAGGCGCTTTTTCCACGTATAGGGGCAGGCACACGCCTTCTCCGGACTGCAGGAAGAAGGGCGCCCAGTAGGTTATCTCCTTGCCCAGGACCTCCCTGCCCGCCGCGTCGCGCACGGTCACCAGCGCCCTCTGCGGTTCCTCCTCCGCCATCACCAGGGGGGCATCCCCGCTGTTGCGCGCCAGGATCCCCAGGGCGAAACCCTCGCCGCGCACCTCGTCCGGGATGGCGGCATCTATTTCCAGGTCCTGCCAGCCCGCCGCGGGCCCCGGCTCCACGCGGAAAACGGTATGGGTCCCGAAGTCCTCCACCTCCGCCAGCCCCGCCTGCGCCCGCAGCCGCGCCTCGTACTCCTCTTTCCTCTCCGGCGAGGTCCAGTCCCAGTTCCAGAGGACGAAATCCACGCCCATGCCGCGCAGCAGCTCCACGCCGCGCTGCGAGGGGAACCCCTGCATCTCCATGATGGTGCGGCGGTAGAAATAGGGGAAGTAGCCGCTGTAGCCGTTTACTATTTTCTTCCAGTGATAGGTGCTGAAGTACATCGCCTGCGCCTCCCGGTCGTGGTACTCCCTCACGTCGGTGAAACCCAGGTCGTTGTCGCGGTCGTAGCGGGTAAGGCCGCCCAGCGGCGAGGTGGGCAGCTCTATGGCCACCACGTCGCCCTGTTCCTTGAGCCATGAATAGACGGCCGGCACCTCTCCCTCGACCGGGACCCTGAACACGTAGAGGTTGGTGGAGGCCAGGTCGACCAGGACCACCGCCAGGACGCATAAGCCCAGCAGGCGCCCCGCCCGCGGGCCGGCCTTTCCGGCGCCCACCCGGGAAGAGAGCTCTCCCGCGCCGAGGCCGGCGAGAACCGCCAGGCTCAGGGCGAAGAGCGTGTAGAAGCGGGCCGGCACGCGGATGAAACTCAGCAGCCCCAGCTTGTGCAGAACGTAATAGAGCGGATTGGTGACGCCCCTGATCTCAGGCCCCATGGCCACCAAGAAGGCGGCGCCGGCGAGGAGGAGGAAGAACAGGGCCGCCCTCCTTCGGGAAGAGCGCCCGGCGTCGCACTCCTCCCCCCTTTCCCCTTCCCTGCGGAGGAAGAGGAGAACGAGCGCGGCCAGGGCCAGGAGGGGCACGGCGATCCCCGGGAAGCATACCCTCTCCGTCTCCGTGATGGTGAGGGGACCGGGGGCTTTGCCGTAGAGCACGCTGTGGGGTATGACCACCAGCAGGTCCCTCGCGCTTATGGAGTACATGGTTTCCGCCTCCCGGGTGCTGCGCTCGAACCCGGGCAGGCGCGCGTGCGCCCGCAGGTAGGGAAGGGCGAAGGGGAGCAGGCATGCCAGCACCACCGCGCATGTGGCGACAACCGCCGCCAGCCTCTTCCACTCCTCGCGGCGGCGGGCGGGAAATGCCTTCCACGCCCACATGATCCCCGCCGCGAAAAAGCAAAATGCCACGTAATGCCAGCTGGAAAGCGACTGTACCAGCAGGAAAAGGCCGAAGAGCAGCAAGTTCTTCCTGCCGCCCTTTTCCAGGTATCGGTGCTCGTAGAGGAGCATGAAGGGCAGGAAGGGCGAGAAGTAGACGTGGAGGTGCCCCAGCTTGCTTATGCGGTAGATGCAGAAGGAGAAGAAGGCTCCCGCGATCACCCCCCCGGCGCGGCTGCCCTTCCATTCCCTCACCAGCAGGTAGCAGCCGAACCCCGAGAGCACCATGGCCAGGAAGAGGAGGAAGTTGTAGGCCAATATGGGGTTCCCGCTCAGGTGATAGACGGGCGCCGCCATCACCCCCAACGCGAAGAGATGCTCCGAGTAGGCGAGGACGTCCCGGGAGGGATAGAGGATGTTGCCCTGGAAGAGGCCCCAGGGGCGGGTGAAGATGGTCCTGGCGTCCCAGGTGACGATCCATGTGTTGAGGAGCGTGTCGTTGCGGCTGCCCACCACCCCGTTGTGCACGTGCGGGAGGAGCGGCCAGGTGAAAAACACGGCGAGGAGAAAGAAGAGGAGGAGCACCGCCGCGTACTCTCTGCCGCGTCCGCCGCCCGCGACGCCCCCCGGCGCCGCCAGCCGCCGCAACCAAGCAGGGGTTTCCGCTGGCCGCTCCTTCCCTTGCAGGTCCGGTCCGGGATTCTCCATATTTACGCGCTGATTCCCCTCGCTCGCAAGCCCAGGCCTGGGTTTCCCTAAATATATGCGACGCCAGGACCGCTTTCAACGCTCGCGGGGCACCGCGGCAGCCTCAGGGGGCTTTCCCGGCGAGAACGTAGCCGAACAGCGGCTTCACAAGGTGCAGCCCGGAAAGCAATTCCTCCAGGAAGATGAACCGTTTCATCAGCCTCTCATCCCTTTCGCAGGCCTCGAAATGCAGGCCCAAGCCCTCGAAGGACGGGTAGTTCAAGCCCCCGTAGAGGTAGAGCTTCTCGACGCGCAGGTGCCTGCGGCAGGCGGCGAGTATCGTGCTCGAACGCACCGCCTCCGAGGGATCCAGCTCGGCGGGGTCGATGTTCCTTATCCAGGCCTTGCTGCGCCCCTCGTGCGTCCTCCTGCGCGCGGGCGGCCACACCAGCAGGTTCACCAGGAACGAGGCCCACAGGCGGTTGCGCAGCGGCACCTGGAGCCTCTCGGGCCCCACGTACTCGCTGCAGAAAAAGTAGCCGCCGTGCACCAGGGCGCGGGCGACCTGGGAAAAGAGATGGTCCAGGTTTTCGATATGGTGCACGGCATGATTGGCGACCACGAGGTGGTAGCGCGATTCGCGCAGGTTCATGGTGTTGAGGTCCCCCTTGATGGGGACGAACTCGAACCCGCGTCCCGCGCAGTTCTCGCGCGCCCTCTCGAGCTGTTCCCCGGAGACGTCGATTCCCTCGACCACGTCGAAGGAGAGCAGGGCCGAGGAGAAGAAGTCGCGTTCCCCGAACATGTCGCCGCAGGCCAGCGCCAGCCCCCGCAGCCCTCCCCGCGGCTCCCTCCCCTCCAGGCTTTCCCGCAGCAAGTGGTGTATGGAGGCCACGAGGTCGCCGCGGAAGTCCGCGCCCAGGAATCTCCTCACCGCGTGTTCCGTGAAGTAGGGCGTGCTCAGCCAGCTGACCCGCCTCACCAGGTCCA
>CAKZMC010000164.1 GCA_937128055.1 uncultured Actinomycetes bacterium
CCAAGCAAGCATAACAAGCTGGATAAAACGGGAATTCTAGTTGTCGCCGAAAGGAAGATCTAGTTGACGTCAATCACCCGTCCAGAGGGCCGAGACGCACTCCATCCACAGGAAGGACCCCTCTCAGACATGAACGCGGTTTGACCCCAAGGTATGTCTGTCCGGAAGTGTTGGTAAGTGTTGATGCTGGGGCTTAGACGGGAGGCTTGTCGGGTTTTATGCTGTCCTTCTCCTTTAGCACAAGGTCTCTCTCGATGGCCCAGAGCACGGCGTTGGTACGGTCGGCGACCCCGATCTTGCGGAATATATTGCGTATGTGGACCTTGACGGTGTGCTCGCTGATGAAGAGGAGGTCCGCGATCTGCCGGTTGTTGTATCCCCGGGCCATGAGCTTGATCACGTCCACCTCGCGCTGTGAGAGGTTCTCGAAACCCTCGTCCTTCTTGCGCTTCCTCGCGGCGGGCTCGGATATCTCCTCGATGAGCTTCCTGGCTATCGAGGTGGAGATGAGCGATTCGCCCCTGGCCGCCGCCCGCACCGCCTTCACCAGTTCGTCCTTGGCAGCATCCTTGATCACGTAACCGATGGCCCCCGCCTTGATCGCCTGCTTGGCGAACTGCTCGTCGTCAAAGACGGTGAGGGTAATGGCCTCTATCTGCGGGTAGTCGGACTTGACGCGGCGGATGAGCTCGATGCCGTTCATGCCGGGCAGCTGGATATCCACGATGATCACGTCCGGGGGAAACCTTCCAATTTTTTCCATGGCTTCCTCCGCGCTCCTCGCCACGCTGACTATCTTTATCCCGCCCTGCTTCTCCAGGATGCGGATGAGGCCTTCCAGGACCACCTCGTGGTCGTCCACCAGCATGACGTTTATGGAATCGCCCCGCGCGGCCAATCTCATCAACCGCCTTCCGCAACCATGGGGATCCTCACTGTCACCTTCGTCCCCCTTCCTGGCGCGGATTCGATGGCAAGTTCACCCCCCAGCAACTCCGCTCTCTCCCGGATGGCCATGAGGCCCAGGTGCTTGCCGCTCTCCTGCTCCGCCGCCAGGGTTTCCGGATCGAAGCCCACGCCGTTGTCCTCCACGGTGAGGATGAAGTCCCCCCCGTGCACCTCTGTCCTGATGCTCACCGCCTCGGCCTTGGAGTGCTTGCGCACGTTGGTCAACTCCTCCTGCAGCATGCGGAAAACGGCCAGCTCCACGGAGGGGGAGAGGGAATCCAGGCCCTGCAGATCCGCGCTCGTCGTGATGGCGTACTCCTCCTCGAACTGTTCCGCGTAGCGCATGATGGTTTCCCGGAGGCCGAGGATGTCCAGGGAAGTGGGCCTGAGGTTGGCCATGATGGCCCGCAACTCGCGCAGGCAGTCCTTGGCCCGCAGCTGCACCTCCTCTATCTCCTCCACCGCAAGGCGCGGGTCCTCCTTGAGAAAGTCCAGGGCGAAACCCGCGGTGTAGATGATCTTCAGCAGGGACTGTGCCACGGAGTCGTGCAGCTCGCGCGCAATGCGGGCCCTCTCCTCCTCGTGGGCGGTGTTGATGCGCGTCATGAGGTGGTCCATGACCTTGCGCTTGGCCGTCACCTCCCGGTAGAGGTGAACGTTTTCCAGGGCAAGGCCCACGGTGTCGGCGAGCGAGGCGATCATTTCCGCGTCCCTTTCCCCCACCGGCTCGCCCAGTTCCGCCTCGATATAGAGGAGGCCCCGCATCGATCCCCGGGGGTTCACGGGGACCAGGAAATAGTCGGCCCCCGGACGCGGGACAAGAAAAGCTATCTGTTCTCCCTCGCGGGCCTGGCGCACCTTCATCTCTCCTCCGTAGAAAGCCTGCGCTTCCACGCTCCCCGCCAGCGGCGATATGGGGTAGGCCCTTTTCTCCCGCATCACCTCCTCTCCCCAGGAAGGGTCATCCCTGTCCCGGGCGGATACCGGGACCAGCATCTCATGTTCATAAAGGAAGAAGACGGCGCGCCGGAAGCCGAGCACTTCGCAGGTCCCATCCGCGATCTGGCGTATCAGGAAATCGTAGTCCTGAACCGCCCGGACGCGGTTGAGCAGGGCGTTGAACTCCTGCATGCTCTCCTGGCGCTGGCGTATAAACTCGGAGGCCACGGAATTGGCGGCCGCGAAGTACGAGTTCCAGATCACCTCCGCCGCGGCAACCAGTTCCTCCAGGGGGTAACCGGCCTCCCGCCACGTCCTCTTCACCCAGCCCCACACCACCTCGCTGCCCACCTGGAAGGCACGCAACACCTCCACCAGCTCGAAACCCTGAAGCACCCGCATGTCCAGCTCTCCCCGCCGCGGGGAAGATCCTTCCAGGCCTTGGAAAAGGATCTGGCAGGCGGCGCGCACCACCCCGCGCAGCACGGGCAGATAGGATTCGGGCATGGTCGCAAAGACGCTGGATTCCGCGCGGATCCTCTCAACCACCTCTTCCACCATCTCGTCAAGGTGATCCCGCAGGAGTTCCACGGCAGGCGATTTCAACGGGGGCAAGCCATCCACCTCGCTGTCCAAGCGATTATGTCTATCCTATGGTGAAGTATATCAATTTCTGGTTATTCTGGATAAAGGCCTCCTTGGGCACCGGCTCCACCTTGATCTCCAGGATGTTGCGGACGCCTCCCGTGGTCGGGATCAACCCGGAGAAGGCCACCTGGATTTTCTCGCCAGGTCCTATGTTCTCGATGGTCTTGTCCTGCCGGGTGGGCGTGGTGTTGATGGTGGAATAGAGGCTGATGGTCACCACCACCCCGCTCTCGGGACGGTTCCCCTGGTTTTCAACGGTGACCGTGACGCTCACTTCGCTGACCGAGGGGAGGCGGTGGACGGTCTCGCCGCCCTCCTCGCTCACCGTTCCCTTGGGGTTCAGCTGCACCTGCCCCACCGCCAGCCCGTGCAGCTCCGTCCCGCGCAGGGAGATGAGGAAGGAGCGCACCCTGTCCACTCCCGCGTTTTCCCAGTCAGGCATGCAAATGGAATCGGGCATGACGATGTCCTGAAGGTTGTTCGCCGCGAGGGCTTCGGTGACCGCCCGCTTGAAGAAAAGGTAGACCCCGTCGGAATACATCATCTCTCGCAGGTCATCCGACAGGCTGGCGGCATACACGTCCAGGTCCACGGCGGAAACGGCGTTGATGATATCGGAACGGTAATTCTTCAGCGCGCGGTAGCGCTGCTCCATGCATATGGTCAGGGCGCTATGAGCTTCCTCCAGTGTCTCCGGGGGCAATATGGCCTTCGCCTGGCCCAGCAGGTCCAAGGCCTGGTTCTCCAGGTTCTGCAGGCTGGTATCGAGCGATCCCGTGTCGGCTATGAGCTGGTCCAGGGAGGAACGTATATTGTTCCATTCCTGGCCGATGGAGTTGGACGCCTCCACCAGGGGCCGTGTGCGGTTTGCGTACTCGCTCAGGGAAGAGGCATCCTCCTTCTTCCCCCGACCGCAGGTGAGGTTGAACAGCCAGCAAGCGAGAAGGAGCAGGGCCACGGCGATCACGATCGCCGGGGCGGGACTCCTCCGCCGCTTCCTGGAAAATCTCGGAGCACTCGTCT
This sequence comes from uncultured Actinomycetes bacterium, assembly GCA_937128055.1. Lineage (GTDB taxonomy): Bacteria > Actinomycetota > Geothermincolia > Geothermincolales > RBG-13-55-18 > JACIXC01. The sequence continues at coordinate 3,559 of CAKZMC010000164.1, forward strand.
GCGCGTACAACTTCCCGTCCTTGGGTCGCCTCCCGCACCTACCTCTCAGCCCGCGAAGCGGTGTACGGCCTCTGGGTCGCAAAGGTCACGGCACGCCGCACTCCACGACGCAACCCCGCCTCCCCGCATCCGTCCGCCTTCACGCGGCGCCACGCCCCGCGCGGGCGCGCCTGTCGCCTTCTCCGGCCGGCTCGTCTCCACGGCGCGCCATGACAAATCTTCTGGCAGCGAATACGTGACTCCTCCCCGGACAAATTAGAGGACGACCCGCGGCCGTCCTCCCACAGCTGGTGGGCGAGGCGGGACTCGAACCCGCATGCCCATACGAGCACTGGACCCTGAACCCAGCGCGTCTACCAATTCCGCCACTCGCCCGCATCATCCTCCCGTAAGAGGCAAAAGATATTATACCAGACCGCCAAGCCGCTGGTATGGCGCGCGCCCGCAAGGGGAAACGCGGCAGGCAATCTCCCCGCGTCCCCCGCCCAGCTCGCACGGCGAGGGAGAGCCCGCCGATGGCCCCTGACAAGGACAAGCCCCGCAAGGCCGCCGCGCGGTCCCTGCATCTCCCGCCGGAAAGGGCTACAATCTACGGAGTCGGGCTATCGCGCCCCGCGAGACTCGGGATCCCGGTGCGCAAGCGCACCGCGGCTCGCGGGGACGGGTGCGCGGGAGGAGGATACGCTTGGATATGCGAGGGCTCCAGGAAACCATGCGGGAGGCTTTCTTCTCGAGGGACGAGCGTCGCGGCATATGGGGAACCTACGCGTGGCTGGTGGAGGAGGTGGGCGAGCTCTCCCGGGCGCTCAGGAAAGGGGACCGGGAATCCCTGGCCGAGGAGTTCGCCGACGTGCTCGCCTGGCTGGCCAGCCTGGCCAACCTCTGCGAGGTGGACCTGGCGGAAGCGGCAGAGAAATATGCGCTGGGGTGCCCCAAATGCGGCGGCGCGCCATGCACGTGCCCGGAATAGACGGCCGCGGATGCACGCCGGGGGCGCGTGAAGCCACCCCGCTCCTGCGCAAGCGCATGAGCATCTTGCGCCAGCGGGAGGCGCCGGCTGCACGGGCGCGCGGGGGCTCAAGCCTTGGGGGTGACCTCGACTACCAGGTCCCCGTCCTCCCTTATCTTCCAATCCGCCTGGGCATCGCTGCCGGAAGCCAGTTCGAAGATGCCCAGTATCAAGCCCACCATGGGCAGGTAGAGGCAGGGGTTCTCGATGTGAAAACGCAGCCTCTTCTCTCCCCAGTCCATCTCTCGCAGGTTCCCCAAGCCCCGCAGGGACAAGGCGCGGCGGAAATCCTCCACCGTACGGGCTTCGTCGAGGGAATAGAACTCGCTGCGCACGAAGCGCCTCTGGGCCTCGATCACCACCTCGGGGATGGTCTCTCCCAGCTCCTTCTCCAGCTCGTCGACTATGGTGTCTATGGTGGCAGGGCCGAGGATTACCATGCGCCTCCCGCTCTCACGGTGCATGATCATGCCGCTTTCAAAATCCCAGCGGTATTCTGCGAGCGCCTTCGGGCCGCCGCACGTACCGCACCTTTCCAGTTGGAGGTCTCCCTCCTTGTGCGTGTAGGGCACCGGTTTCAGCCGGTCCACGAGCTCCAGGGGGTGCACGGAGATGTGGCCCGTGATCTCGTGCTCACCCTCTCCCAGTTCCCGGTAGTTGACCGCCACCTCTCGGCGGTCGATGGCGTTGAAGGACCCCGCGAGGTCACCGCAGAACAGCGGCACAGAATAGATGCCCCACGTATGGATGGTCACGTAGTCGCCCTCATCCCGCACCCGGCGCAGCTTCGAGAGCTCGATGTTCCCGTATCCCATCACCTTGCCCAGGGCGGTGATGTTCCTCACCACGGGCTTTACGCCCACCCTCCTGACCACCGCTTTCACTATCTCCGGCAGGATGTGGTCGACGAAATCGAAGGTCGCGCGGCGCTTGGCTTCCACTATGATGCGCTCGATGGAAACGCCGATGATCTCCTCCACGTTGCTGAATATGCCCGCGATGTTATCGTTTTCGATGAAGATCATGCGGTGATCCGGGTTCTTGCTCTGCACTATGGTGCCGTCGTTCAGCCAGCGATGCTCCCTCACAATGCGGCGGGACGCGCCGCATTCGCTGCAAAGCTTCCTGCTGGACATCCTGTCTCCCCCCCGCTGGATTACCCGTCTCTCCCTTCCCGCTTGCCTTTCCGCTCAAGAATTACTTTCGACCATATATCCACCGCCCCCTTCACCGTCAAGACCGCCGCCTTGCGTCCCCGCGCCGTGACCGGCAGCAAGAAGCGCGCACCGTCCGCGGACAGGGGGCTTCACCTATCCAGCCCGGCACGGCAGCCTGCAAAGAAGGCCCCCCGGGCACTCTAATAGTATATCCATTCGAAACGGGAGCGCCTATCCGCCCAGTCCACCACCCTGCGCAGCAGGGGCAGTCGCCATCTCCAGGGCACCCTCCGCGCGGTGAGCACAGCGTCGAGCGCCCTCGCCGCCGCCTCTCCCGGCAGGCCCCGCTCGAAGAGCCGGGAATATAGCTCCGCCAGGGGGTAGAACTTCTCCTTGACGAAAGCGAAGGCGGGCTCCGCGAAGGCGGGGACATCCAGCGCGCTGCGCCCGTCGAAGATGGTGTCCACGTGGCGTCCGCTGAGGTAACCCCTTTCCTTGCAGTAGGCGTAAAGCCTGGTGTTGGGGTAGGGATGATAGGTGGACACCTGCAGGCAATGTGGCCTGGCCTTGGCGTTGATCTTCACGGTGTCCAGAAGGGCCGGCAGGTCCTCGTCCGGTAGGTTGGTCATGTTGGTGGACACCGTCTTGATGCCGTGTTCTCTGCAGAGGCGGAAGGCCTTCACTATCTCCTCGTTGGACATGTGGCGCCCCAGCACCTTGCGCCTCATCTCTTCGTTGCCGCTCTCGATCCCCATGCAGATCACCGAGCAGCCGGCGTCGGCGAAGCTCCTCACCATCTCCTCGTCCAGCACGTTCACCCGCGAGTTGCAGATGAACGGGAGGTCCACGCGGCGCGGGTATTCGCGTACGAACTCCTGGAACCAGGCGGGGCGCAGGGTGAGGATGTCGTCGTCGAAGCGCACGTGGTCGACGCCCTCCGCGTCCGCCGCGAGTTCCTCGATCTCCGCGAGCACGTTGTCCACGCTGCGGAAGCGGACATAGCGGTCCCCGTCCGGGTAGACGCTCCTCTGGGCGTGATTGGAACAGTAGCGGCAGCGGTAGGGGCAGCCGCGCGAGGCCATCACCGTTATGCGCTCCCGCTGGTCGGGGGCCAGGCGTGCCATGTCGAAGATGGAGCGGTCAGGGAAGGGAAGGCTGTCAAGGTCTTCCAGGAGGTGGCGCACCGGGTTGGCGAAATCCTTCCCGCGCCATCTCCCCATCAGGCTCGGTATCGCGTCCACCTCTCCGCGGCCTTCCAGGGCCTCCGCCAGCTCCACGATGGTCGCCTCTCCCTCGCCCACGCAGACGAAGTCGATGCTCTCCTCCTCGAGGGTCCCGAGGGGGTCGAGGGTGGGGTGCACGCCCCCGGCCACCACCGGGAGCCCGGTCTCGTCCTTGGCCCAGCGCGCCATGCGCCGCACCTTGGGGAACATGAGGCTGGTGGTGGAGAAAGCCACCAGGCCAGCGCCCTGGGCCGTCAGCCATTCCAGGAAGGCCTCGCGGTCGACGGGCTCGAGGAGGTGGAAAAATGAGACGTCGTGCCCCTCGCGCTTGAGCACGGCGGAAAGGTACCCGCTGCCGAGGTGGACCCTGCCCTGGGGCTCCCCCTCGATGCAGCCGCTGTGGTAGTAGTCCGGATATATCAGGGCCACGCGCATGGTTGTTCTCTACTCCCTCCCTCACCTCGGTGCGCGATTATTATATGATAATCGAAGCTGGCAGCGCGGAGTAGCTCGTTCATGTCCGCGCGGGATACGCGGCGCATCCCTGCCACGGGGGCATCGGCGCGGAGGAACAGGACGCGAAGGAGGTTCCCATGTCCTGCTATTTCCGGCACCTTTCCGACCTCTTCGAGGAAGCGGGCATAGATCTGGAGGAGGTCAGGGCAGACAGAGGGCGGAAAAAGGAACTGGACCCAGGATCC
>CAKZMC010000165.1 GCA_937128055.1 uncultured Actinomycetes bacterium
TGGACACCTCCTTGCTCTGCTTCTTTTACTACAAAGCAAGTATAGGGGGTGTCCACCATGTTTCTGAACCTAGACATTTTCGCCAAGGCTTTTTGCCCTCGCGCCGCGTGGGTATAATATCGCTTGCGGGAAGGATACCGCGGGAGGTGAAGCCCATGGCGGACTGGGTATGCAAGAAGTGCGGCTACGTGAGGGATTCCCGCTGCAAGCCCAAGAAATGCCCTAACTGCGATTCACAGAATACCTTCGAGAGGAAGGAGCCCAAGGCAAAGTAGTGGGTCACAGGCGGGCACCGGCTCCCCGGCGCCCAAGCGGCGCCTGGAAGGGGTTTTCCCGCGAGGCATGAATCGTACGCGGATGACGTACGGTTGCCTTGCGCGCGAGATGCGAGGCCCGTGCGGCATAGGGGAAAGCGAGAGGTGGCAGCCGCGGCATGGTCAGGGTAAGAATAGTAAAAAGAGTCCCTCCGCCGCTTACCTGCTGTTCCCGGGAGACATCAATCACCGGCCTTACCTTGCTGTAAGGCTTGTAATGTTTCCTCCAGCTCTTCAACCCTCTCCCGCAGCTCCCTTATCTCCTCCTGCAGGCGCATGACCATGCGCACCCCGCGCACGTTGAGCTTCTCCTCGTCCATGAGCTTGTGCACGGCGCGCAGGGTTTCCACGTTGTTGTTGGAATAGAGGCGCGTATTCCCCTCCGTGCGGCCCGGTCGCACCAGGCCCGCGTTTTCATAACGCCTGAGAACGCTGGGTTCGCAATTCAGCATGCGCGAGACGACCCCTATGGTATAGAGAGGTTCGTCGTTCGGACCGGGTACACGACCTTGCCTCGCCTTTGCGCGCCTTTCCATATGAGTTCTATACAATATCCGAGATAATATGTCAAATATAATCATAATTATTGACACTGATAAATATAAAATATAATAATAAAAGTCAGATTCTTTTGCTAGAAATAGATAGGAATATTCTCGTTGTCGGGAGGTGATCGGGTTTTGTGCGAACTTTGCCGGTGTGAGCGTTGTGGCAGCGCGGGATCGATAGAGTTCGGCATGTGCCAGGTCTGCCTGTACGACTACTTGCGGGAGGAGAAGCTCCCCTTATTTACAAGGACAAGGATGCCCGTGGAGGGGAAGCACGGACGCGATAAGGGCACTCTGGATGAGGGAATGGAAAAGGAAAGGGAGATGATGGCCGCCGTGTAAGCGCGCCTCGGCGCGTGGCCGGCTACCGTTTCCTCCCTGGCCTTGGGAGAGGCGCTTGCGGGGGGAATCGCGATAGCAAGGGCATGTGCCGGATCTCCGCGGGGCGGGATTAACCCGCCCTTTACGTATGTCGGGGAGGAGAGCGTGCACGGTGCGGGGGTCCGGCCCCATGCCCGCTCTGCCCGCGACATGCACGCGGGGCTCGTCTATAATTCGGCTATAATTGGAGGGTCAAGCATCGAGACGAGGGGACATGCGTTGAGCGCGATTTCCATCAGAGAGCTGCGAAAATATTACGGCGACGTCAAGGCCGTGGACGGGGTGAGCCTCGACGTGGAGGAGCACGAGATCTTCGGTATCCTGGGCCCGAACGGAGCGGGCAAGACCACCACCCTGGAGATGGTGGAAACCCTGCGGGAGCCGGACGCGGGGGAGATAACCGTCCTAGGCCTGGACGTACGCAGCCAGGCGCGCGCCGTGAAGGAGATCATCGGCGTGCAACTGCAGACCACCGTTTTCATCGAGGAGCTCACCGTCTGGGAAACCCTGGACCTATTCAGCTGTTTTTATCCGCGCTCACTTCCCGTGGATGAGCTCATCGAGCTGGCGGAGCTCAAGGACAAGGCGACATCGCGGATCAACGAGCTTTCGGGCGGCCAGCACAAGCGCCTCTCCATCGCTTTGGCCCTGATCAACGACCCCAAGGTCGTTTTTTTGGACGAGCCCTCAACGGGCCTCGATCCGCAGGCCAGGCTGAGGATATGGGAGATCGTGGCGCGCCTGCGCGAGCAGGGCAAGACGGTGATCCTCACCACCCACTACATAGAGGAGGCGGAGCGGCTCTGCGACCGGGTGGCCATCATGGATCACGGGAAGATCATCGCCCTCGGCACCCCCAGCCACCTCATCGGCGAATTCGTGCCCGAAAGCACCATCACCTTCCGCCTGCGGCCGCCGCTGGACGTGGAGCTGGTGAGCGGAATCGCCGGCGTGGAGAGCGCCTTCGCCGACGATGACCAGTTCCACGTGGTGACCGCGACGCCCCAGGAGACGCTGGTGGGGATATTTACCTTGGCGCACGAGAAGGGTTCGGAGGCGGAGGAGATCAACATGAAAAGGGCGTCCCTGGAGGACGTCTTTCTCAAGCTGACCGGGAGGAGGATCAGGTCTTGAGAAGCTTTCTCAAGATTTTCGTCTACGACCTGAAGGTGACCCTGCGGCAGCGGGAGGCGCTTTTCTGGTTGCTCATCTTCCCGCTCCTGCTCATGGTCATCCTGGGAATAGTCTTCGGCAGCGCGGGAGATGTAAAGCTGAAAATCGGCCTGGTGGATCTCGACGGGTCGGAGATTAGCCAGGCTGTCATAAATGCATTCCAGGGCATCGATGCCCTCGTCGTGGAAGTGGGGGACGAGGAGGCGGAGAGGGCGGCTCTCAGGGACGGGGACCGGAACGGCGTGCTCATCATACCCGCCGGGTTTTCGGAGCGGTTGATGGCGGGGAAGGCTTCGGAGGTCACCGTCATCATCAACCAGTCGGAGTTGACCACGGCGCAGATCACTTCCTCTACGCTGCGGGGCATCATGGGGAAGATGGAGCAGGCGATGTCCGGGGTTCCGGAGCTGATAGAGGTCAGGGAGGAAGAGGAACAGGACGTCGAGGACTTCGAGTACATCGACTTCATGATCCCCGGAATACTGGCCATGGTGATCATGTTCGGCGGATTGACGGGATACGCTCTCGAGATCGCCACCTACCGGGAGAAGGGGATCCTGCGCCGCATCAAGGTCTCCTCCCTCAGCCTCCCCACTTTCCTGGCCAGCGGCATCGCCTCCGTGCTGGTCTTCTCGCTCCTGCAGGCGGCGGTACTGCTGGCCTTCGGCAGCCTGGTCTTCAAGCTTAAGATAAGCGGTAACTACCTCTATATCGCAGTCCTGGTACTGCTGGGCTCCGTTTCCTTCCTGGCCGTCGGTTTTCTCATCGCCTCCCTGACCAAGAACACCCGCAGCGCGGGGCTGGCAGCCCAGGCCATCGGGATGCCCATGATGTTCCTGTCCGGCATCTTCTTTTCGGTGGAGTGGGTGCCCGCTCCCGTCAGGGTCATAGCGCATTGCCTCCCTCTTTACTATCTCGGGGACGGGCTGCGGGAGGTGATGATCAACTCGGCCTCCCTCTTCACGGTTTGGCTGGATCTCGCCGTGTTGGGGGGGATGGCGCTGGTGGCCTTCGCCGCGTCTGCCAAGTTCTTCCGCTGGGAGTAGAAGGGGGCGGTACTCGGTAAAGCGGCAGGAGCGCGGGGTAAAAGCCGGCCGCGGCGCGCGGCGCGGTCAGGGGATGGTGAAGCAGAAGACGGACCCCCCTCCCTCGCGCGCTTCATACCAGATTCTTCCTCCATGACCCTTTACTATCTCCCGGGCTATGAACAACCCCAAACCCATGCCGGTGGAGGAATGATGCCGGGAGTCCTCCAGCTGGTAAAAGCGCTCGAAGATCCCTTCCGATTCCTTGAGGGGGATGCCGGGCCCTCGGTCCTTCACAGAGAAGATCGCCCCGCCGTCTTGGGGAAGCACCTCGACCTCGATCTCGGAGCGGGGGGGCGAGTAATTTATGGCGTTGTCCAGCAGGATGATTAGCACATCCGTGAGCTTGTCGGGATCGGCGCTGATGACCAGGGGCCCCTCCGCCATGGAGACGAGGAAGCGGTTTTGCGCCCCCCGCTCCAGCATCTGCGCGATGGAGGATTCCAGCGCCGCCCTTGCGTCGACGGCGCTCTTTTCCACCACGAATTCCCCCTCTCGATGCGGGAGAGGCCGAGCAGGTCGTTGATGGTCTTGGCCATTTTGTCGGCTTTCCTGTTGATGATGCGTATCTTGTCCATCTGCACATCGTTCAGTTCCATGAGGTCCCCGCAGACGAAGGCATCCGCGTAACCCTTGATAATGGAAAGGGGCGTGCGCAGCTCGTGGGAGGCGATGTCCACGAAATGGCGTATGCTCTCCTCGTAGGCGCGGCGCTCCTCCTCTATGGTGATAGCGCGAGCAAGCATACCCAGGAAACCCATGGTCTCCGGGAGCAGCGCGTGTTCGTCACGGGTAAACAGGCAGAGGCAGCCGAGCGTGTTCTCCCCCAGCCGCACGGGGAAGGCGGCCAGGCGATGGAAATCGCCCTGGCCGAGGAACGGGTCACGGGCCGCCTCCTTGTCCTCCACGTCGTTGAAGGTGATGGGTGACGAGAAATTGGAGGTGATAAGGCGGTAGGAAAGGAACCGCTCCGGGTCCTTGGGCGCGGAGAAGCCTTGCTGGCGTTGCGCCGGCACGAAGCAGCTGAACCTGCCCTTGTCCAGCCTGCAGTAGGCCAAGCTTGAATCCGTCAGGAGGTCGCCTCCCACGGAGACGATGCTCGTGATGTTCTCGAGGGGATCGGGTCCCAGGTTGAGAAGGCAGCGGTTGAGGGCCTCCAGCCTCTCGCTGCTCCTTTTCCTCTCCGTGATGTCGCGCGCGATGTTGATCACTTCAACCACCTTTCCCTGCTGGTTGAAGAGAGGGGCTCCGGTTACCTCCCCGACGAGGACGCTGCCGTCCTTGCGCAGGAACCTCAGTTCGGCGTGGGCGATCTCTCCCGCGAACAGCCTCTGGTTATTGAGGAAACCGGTTTGGTAATCATCCGGATGCAGGATACCCAGCTCGAAGATGTTGCGCCCCAGTATCTCCTCGGGGCGGTAGGCGATCAGCTCGCACGCCTTGCGGTTGACTCCGGTCAGCTTCAGCTCCGCGTCGTACGTGAAAACGGCGTCCCCCGAATGGTCGAAGATAAGCCGGTAGCGCTCCTCCGATTCCCGCAGCGCTCCCTCCCACAGGTGGTGCTCCGTCACGTCGCGGGCGATGATCAATATCCCGTTCACCGCGGGATTGGTCAGCAGGTTGTTGGCGGCGGCCTCGAAATAACAGCAGGATCCGTCCCTGTGGCGTATGCGGACGTTCGCGTAGCGGGTGATTCCCGGCCGGCCGGCGGCCAAGGCGAGCGCCGCCGCGCTGTCTCCCGTGTAGTCCGGGTGGGTAAACTCGAAGAGGCTCCGTCCCACCACTTCCTGCGGATCATAGCCTATGACCTCGCGCACCGAGGGGCTCGCGTAGCGCACGGTTCCCTCGCTGTCAAGGACGGCGAGGATATCGGAGGAGGCCTCGATGATGGAGCGGAAACATTCCTCGCTGCGCTGCAGGTCCTCACGGAGACGGATCTGGTCGGTGATGTCCCTGGCGTTGACTACGATGCCGTGCACGACTGGATCGTGGAGGAGGTTGTTGCCCACCGCTCAACGTGCCTCCATTCCCCACCCCGGCGCCTCACGCGACAGATGACGTTGCCGGAGAACCCGCTCCGCGAGGCCCCGCGCGAGAAGAAACCTACCACCGTCGGCAGGTCTTCGGGGTGCAGGAAATCGAAGGAGGACTTCCCGACCAGCTCGTGGGGCTTGTATCCCAGCGTGCGTTCCACGGAGGGACCCATGAAGAGTATCTTGCCGTGTACGTCCACCACGAAGATGAGATCGAAAGAGTTGTCGATGAGGGAACTGTAATATTGATACGAGGCCGTTTCCGGGATGGCCGGCGGGCCATCCCAAACGGACGTTGCGGGTCCCGCACCGTGTTCCCCTGCACGCGATGCCCCCGGGAGCTCCGCTTCGGTCCCGGTGCCCGCGGCATCCTGCTTGCGGCCACCTAACTTGGCGAGAAACCCCGCTCCCCGCGGCTCGCGCTTTTTTCTTCCCATGCCCCACCCGCTTCCTTTTTGCGGCTCATTATGCTGTTCCTACGGATATTCTACTATTTTGTTTACGGCTTGGATACGTGGGGTACGGGTTGAAGAAGAGGACAGAAAGTGCATAAGCCAGGTTACCGGCTCGCCGGTTTTCCCTTGCGGCGCTACGGTCCCCGCCTTCATTCACGGTGTGCCTGCGGAGAGGCCGCTACCAGGGGAGCCTGTGCGGGGGATCTTTCCCTCAGGACACGCGGTGGACGGAACTCGCATCCACCAGGCACACTAGGGCTTCCTTCACCTTCTGGCCCGTGCATTTCTCCCATGCCCGGGCATAGACGCGCAGCTGCGGGGCGTAGAGGCCCGCGACTTCCCGCGGGTCCCTCCCGGCGAGGCGGTCGGTCTTGTAGTCCACCAGCACCCAGCCGTCCTCTTCCCTGAAGGCGAGGTCGATGCTCCCCCGCATCATGGTGGGGACGCCGCCCTCCTCCTCCCAGGGGACGTGGAAAGGGACCTCCGCCAGGCGGAGCTCGCTTTCCTGCGCGCGCCGCCAGAGGAGCGATCTGGTGATGGCGGTGGCTGTGCGCACCGCCTCCTCCGCCAGGGAGACCGGCAGGCCCTTATCGTCCAGGGCGGCGCGGGCGAGGGGAAGGAGGTCCCCTTCGGGTTCCCTTGCCAGCCCCTGTAGAAGGAGGTGCACGACCTCGCCCCAGGCCATGCCGTGCTCGCCCTCCCCGATCCCGCCGGGGCTCTCCGGCGGGGTCTCATCTTCCGGCCGGCGGCGCTCCCGTTCCGGCGCGGTGGGCGGCGTGACCTCCTCGACGCCTGCCGCGCCCACCATTTTCGTCCCGGCGAGAGCGGACTCCTTGGCGGCCAGCACGCGGTAGCTCTCATCCCGTGCCCTTTCCAGGGATGCCCGCAGCTCCTCCGCGGCGCGGACGGCCTCCCCGCCGTCCACGGGTACGGCTTCGGGTTCGCGCACGTCCACTTCCGGCCGTTCCAGGGGTTGGCAGTCGCTCACGAAAGGCTCGAAGGGGTGCCAGGGGTTGTCTCCTTTACGGCTCTCCCTCGTGCTCACTATGCAGGCCGCGCCGGCGCGGGTGGCGGCCACGTAGCGCAGCCGGATGTTTTCCATATCCTGGTAATATTTCTCCCGTGCAGATATGCTCTCCCAATGACTGGGATGGGCTAGCAGCTCATTCCCGAACTGGCCCACACGCCGCCCGATGCAGAGATAGCCCCTCACCTTGTCCCCGGAGCGGTCGATGTGCCGCCCCACATCCCGCCTGGTTTCACCAGTGACGTCGGCGAGGAAGACGACGGGGGCCTCCAGGCCTTTGGCCTTGTGGAGGTTCATCACCCTCACCGCCGGGGGCTCCCCGGAGCGCGCCGACATGCCGTCGTGCTGGTCATCCCCCGCTAAGAGGAGTTCCATGAAGTCCAGCATCTCTGCGTTGCTCCACCCCGCCGCTTGTGAGCCGCGCAGTAGCTCCACCGCCTTGGCGAGCCCCCCCGCCCGCATGTCTCCCCCGGGGCGGGCCGCGGCCAGTGCCGCGAGCCCCAGGTCGTCCACCATCTTCTCGACGGCGGCGACAGGGGGCATGCGGAAGAGCCACTCACGGTATCTCCGCAGGCGCAGGAAGGCATCAGCGAAAGCCTCGCCTTGTTCCGGCCCCAGCCCTTCGGGTACCTGCGAATAGAACGAGAAGGAGCCGCCGCATCTCTTGAAGGCGTAGAGGGCCGCGTCGCTTATGCCGAAGAGCTCGCTGCGGAGGGCGCCTACCAGGGCCACGGGATCTTCGGGCCTGACCACGGCCTGCAGGCATAGGCGGAGCAGCCACAGTTCCTCGACCTCCTGGAGGGCCGCCCCTCCGCTCACCCGGCATGGCACGCCGTACGCACGCAGTTTTTCCGCGAAGACGGGGATGTTGGATCTATAGCGGGTGAGGATCATGAAGTCCTCCGGGGTCGCCTCCGGGGTCAGGCCTCTCTCCAGCTCCTTCCGGGTGCGGGGGACGGTCAACCCCGTGTCCAGGGCATGGCGGATGAAGCGGGCGATGAGGTCCGCCTCATAAGGGATTATCAGCCCCTTGTTGCTTAGCTCCTTGGGGACATGGAGGCGGTACACGCCCTGGAAGGCTCCTTCTCCGGCCCCCTCGCGACCTTCTTGCAGGGGGACGTAGCTCGGGGAGGCTTCCGTATCCCCCGCGGGGAACCTGTTGGCCTCTTCCTCCGCGGGGATATCCTCAACGGGTCCGAAGACGCGGTTGACCCACTCGATGAGCGGGGGGAGGGAGCGGAAATTGGTGGAGAGGGGGATCACCACCCCCCCGCTCTCCCGGAGCAGCCGCTTCGCTTCCTGGTATATGGCCATGTCGGCGCGGCGGAAACGGTAGATGGACTGCTTGGGGTCCCCCACCAGGAAGAGGGAGCCCGGGCGGGGGAGGCAGCGGCGCCAGTCCCTCTCGCCGGCGTCGCAGGAGGTGAGGAGGAAGATCATCTCCGCCTGCACGGGGTCGGTGTCCTGGAACTCGTCCACCAGCAGATGGGTGAAGCGCTTCTGGAAGTACTCCCTGACGTGCGGGTTCTCGCGCAGCAGGCGCGCGGCGTTTATGAGCAGGTCCTGGAAGCTGAGGCAGCCGCGCTCGGCGCGCAGTCGCAGGTATTCTTCGCCCGCGGAGGCGAGAGCGCGCATGGCCGCGCGGTAGCGCGCCTCCCGCCAGGCCCTGAGGGCCGGGGCCGCTACCTCTTCACGGAAGCGGTCCCAGCTTTGCTGTTCCTCCTTGGCATACTCTTTGTTCAACCCCGAACCTCGCTCCCATACCTTTTGGACGATTTTTACGTTGCGGTCGAATTCCTGCAGCACCCGCATGAGCTCCTCCGGGCGCTCCAGTTCGTGGTGAGAGGCCACGCGTGGCAGCCGCCTGATCAGTGGGATCAACTTGTCGTTCCCCTCATTGTCGGGAAGCCTGGTCTGCAGCTCCTCCATATGCCGCAGGTATGTTTCCAGTTTCTCCCTGTCATGTTCGCAGAGGCCCTCGAGGTCCCTTTCCTCCGGGAGGGGCCATTCCTCCACGTCGGGGAAGTCGACGTAGTCCATGAAGGCGGACTTGAGGTCGAAGAGGCTCATGCCCAGCCTCCGCAGCTCGCCCAGCAGTTCACTCGGATCGTGGGAGGTGATGCGGGAGACGAAGCCATCCCAGGCCTCTTCCCGCAGCATCCTGTCTTCCAGGTCGTCCATCTCGCGGAAGTCGAGGTCCACCCCGGCCTCCACCGGCCGCTCCCGCAGCAGGCGGGCGCAGAAGGAGTGGATGGTGCCCATGAAGCACTGGTCGAGCTCCTCCAGGGCGCGCTCCAGGCGTTCCCTCTCCTCGCCTTCCGCCTCGCGCGCCGCCCGCTCCAGCTCCACCTGGAAGCGGCTGCGTATCTCGCCCGCCGCCTTGCGGGTGAAGGTGATGGCCACCAGGTTGCGGACGCTCTCACACCTGCCGATGCGCAGCAGGGCGAGCATCCTCTCCACCAAGCCGGTGGTCTTCCCCGTCCCTGCCGCCGCTTCCACCAGCATGTTGGCGTCGAGCTCTTTGGTTATCCTCTCCCTCTCGGCGAGGTCGGGAAGGTATTCCTTGCCCGCTTTCCCGCTCGTGCTCATCTCGCCTCGCCTCCCTTCCGCTCGCGCAACTCCCTGAAGGGAACAAGAACGGTGTTCTCTGGATTGGCGAGTTTTTCCCTGAGCTGTTCGACGCACCTTTCCGCGTCGACGAAGGCGAGCCGGTAGTCGCTGTACTTCACGTCTTCAGGGTCATCGCTTGAGGGAAAGCACCCCGCGGCGAGCAGGCGGCAGAGGTCTGCTGTTACTTCCCGGCCTTCTTCAAGCTCGCGCGCGTCCCAGGCCACGCGCTCCCCATGCTCCCGCGCGCTGGGGAAATAGTATTCGAAGCCGGCGATCTCCGGGTCCTGGTAGCACCGTTTCAGGCAGGCTTCCGCCAGCGGCAGATAGAGGCAGTTCTGCACGAACCTCCCGCCGTGGAAGGGACCCTTCTCTCTGTATTTCTTCGCGGATCCCGTCTTGTAATCGATGACCAAGAAGCGCTCCCTGTCTCCTCCCGTGAGCATGTCGATGCGGTCGATGACGCCGCGTACCCTAACCTGGCCACCTCCTGGTAGCGCCACTGACACCGGCTCCGGCAGGCTTGCGGGATCGCCGCCCTCCCTTTGCGACCCCACGTCGACCTCGAAGTAGAGTGGGGCTCTTTCGTCGCGGAATGCCTCCTCCTCCTTGAGGAAGACGACCCCCGCTGCGAGCAGTTCTTCCCTTCCCTCCGCGAAAGCCTGCGGGTTGGGAGGGGGCTTCCTCGCCTTCATCTCCTCGATTTCTTCCTCCAGGATCTTCTCCAGCAGCTCCCTGTGGCCCTTGAAGGAGGGGGACTCCCCCTTCTCCTTGAGGGCACGGTAGAACGCGTGGAAGACGCGGTGCAGGAGGGATCCCTTCTCCATCGCGTCCAGCCAGGCATGGGGCTCGTAGGTGAACTCCTCGGGAGGGCTGATGCCGAGCACGTGGGCGAAGAAATACTCCATGGGACATTTTCCCAACACCTCGAGGCGGCGCGGGGAGAGCACCGGCCCGTCCTCGGCGGTGGGATCCAGGTCTTTCCCCGCTTCCGGGACGTACCCGTCGTACTCCGTAAATTTATCGCTCTCCCGCGCGCGCCTCGCCTCCGCCCCCCGGCCTAAGTGGGGGAAGGCCGCGGCGACCGCCCCCTCGGCGCCCGCGACCGGTCCGCATTCGCAGAGGCGGTGCAGCCACCATTCGGACATGGTGAGAAACCCCCGCCCGGAGGTGGGGGCGAAGGAAGCGGGCGGCGGGAGGGAGGAGAGAAGGTCCTCGAGGGTAGCGTCGCGTTTCCCGCTCAAGATCCTGTAGGCGGAGACCAGCGCCGGGCTGGGGAGGGTCTCCCTGTCCTCGGCGAGGTTGCGGGAGCTGTAGCTCAGAGTCACCTCCCCCCTAAGCCTGGCCATGAGAAGAGAGAGTCCCTCCGACTTCGCCTCCATATTCTGGGAAGAAGTGGGCAGGCTCTCGGAAAGCTTCTTCCGTTCCCCGTCGAGGAGCAGGGGGTCCTGCAGGACGGAGCCGGGGAAGCGGCCGTCGTCCAGCCCCAGGATGAAGGTGTGGGGCCGCCCCGAATGGCCTCCCGAAAGCAGGGGAGCGACGAAGAGGCACCCCGGGCGCGGGCCTTTCCCTTCCACCACCTCCGTCGTCGTCTGCTCCTCAACCCATGAAATGACAGCGCTTCCCCGCAGGGATGTCTCATGGGCGATGGAAGCGATTTCGCTCTCCATGTCCAGCAGGCGCTTACGCGCGTACTCGTCGAGCTCGTTGCCGCAGCGGACCCTCGCGCGGAGCAGGTCCTTGATCGCGCACAGCATCCCGGACGCATCCTCCAGATCATCAGGCAGAGCATCGAGAAGCTCGAGACAGAAGTCTCTCAAGATGGTGAGTCCCTGGGACCGTGACTTCCGCCTCGCACCTCTCTCCTCGTCGCCCTCTTCCCCGTCACCATCCCCTTCCTCGCAGGCCCGGAGGGCGGCGGCGAAGGCCTCGCGGAAGCGTTCGCGCCCGCTTCCGATGGGGAGGGTGCGCAGCAGGGCGGCCAGGCGGGAAAAACTCCAGCCCGCCTCATCCATACCCTCGAGGCGCAGCAACCCGTCCTCCACCAGGCGAGCAAGCGCCGTCTGGGGGAAGCCCTCCCGGATCCATTGCATCCAGCCCGCGAGGGCGCGACCCGGGCGGCTGTAGCGCAGCGGTATCCCCTCCGCGAAGGTCACCGGTGGAGCGCCCCCCGCTTCCGGGACCAGCAGGGTGCAGATCTCGTAGATGAGGGGAACGTAGGTCTCGCCGTCGGTGTGCAGGATCTCGACCTCGTCGAAGGGGATGCCCCTTTCCAGGCAGTGGCGGAGGACCTCGCGCACCTCGTTAGCCTCGCCCAAAGCGCGGAAGAACTCCACCGTCCCGTCTCCCCCGGGGGAAGGCGCCTCCGTGGGGCGTCGTATGTAACGCAGGAGGGAGGCGTCGCTTTCCCCTTCCCGCTCGCCCTCGGGGTCGTCCACCGGCAGCGGCTGCAGCCGTTCCCGGGGAAGCGCGTCGACGAAGGACGACTCGCGGCCCCACAGCCCTTTCTCCATGTCCGCCGGAAGGGCGATGAGAACATCACCTGGAAGGGGCGCGGTGCCGTCGCGCAGCGACTCCTCGGCGAGACGTAACGTCTCCGCGTAGTCGGCGAGCCCACGTTTGCGCGTCTCTTCCTCATAGGCTCGGAGCAGATGGATCAGCTCTTTTCCCTTGTCGCTTGCCTCGAAGTCGCGCGCGCGGAGGTCCTTTGCGCTGAGCCCGGCGAGCCTCAGGTCAAGGAGGCTGCGTGAGACCGCCTTCGCGAGGCCTGGACTTGCACGCAGCCGCGAGAGATAACCTGTGATCTGGCGGTCCCTGCGGAGCAGTTCGTAGACGAGCAGCTCCAGCCCCAGCCTCCGGAGCGGCGAAAGCCCCTCCGCCGCCATGCGGGGTGAGGCCAGCTCCAGCGCGAGTGAGGGGACGGTCTTCAGGCGCACGTTCACGGCAGGCTGGCCCGAGAGCGCCACCCTCTCCAGCCACTGGAAGGCCACGCGGTAGGACGGCGCGAGCAGCCATTTTTCCTCCAGGACATGGCTGGAGCACAACTCCCGGATGCCTTCTGCGAGGCGGTTCAACCCGTTCAGGCCGGACGTCGCGTCCCGCACCGCCTTGTCACCTCCTTGGGAAGACTGCCAAACCCGTGCACGTACCCCTCCATCACGCGCGGGAGCCTTTCTTTCCGGTACTCCCCGGGTTGAGAGATTGTCCGTCTTGCGAAAGAATTTTAACGCCGCCTGGTGACAGCGATTACCGCGGCGTCCGCGGGCGGCTTTGCGGGGTGAATGGCTGCTTCCGGCATGCGGCGGAAATGCGCGCGGGGGATGCATGTTGCCCGCTGCCGTGAGCATCCGCGATCGGGTTGAGACCGCCATGGGGGACTGCGGTTTCGGCCGCGGCAAGGCACCTTTGCCCGGGTTCCTTGTGCGTGGCGGGCTTCGTGGTGCGGGGCGAGATCCTGACCCTCGTCCGCGGGCCGAAAAAGGCGACAGATGAGGCGTGGCCCCAGAGTGTCGGCTTGGGCGCACCCGTGGCACCGCGGTTCATGGAGACGGTATCTCGATGCGGTAGGTGCGGCGGGAGGCGAGCTTGGGAAAGGCTTTGCGCACCACGTTGGCGAACATGCGGAGGGTGCGGCGGGGCGCGGGGTAATAAGGATCCTCTCCCAGAGCCTCCTTAAGGTACTCTAGCAGGTGACGCACGGGCTGGCGGGTGGGGAAGAGCCAGCGCATCATGGCCAGCGTCAGGTGGCAGCCGCCGCAGTAGGTGGCCAGCTCGCCGGCGCCGGTCCTCGCGGCCGCGCGCAGTTCCTTGACCGCCGCCAGGTACATGTCCTCGGGGCGGTAGCGGTTGCAGCCGGCGGCCATGCCGCAGCACAGGCCGTCGGCGGGATCGCCGACCATCTCCCGCGTCTCCAGGCCCATGAGGGCGTAGAGCTTGCGCGTGCTGGCGGTGACCTCGTCGCCCAGCACGCGTCCGTGGCAGGAGTCGTGCACGGCCACGGAGCGGTTCAGCTCCCGCTTCAGGCCCAGTTCGCCGGACTCCACCTTCTCCAGGATATAGTCCCCCAGGTACCTGGTCCGGAAGGAGAAATCCGCCCCGAACTGACCCGGCAGGACGTTGCGGAAGAGGTTCAACCCGGCGGGGCAGGCGAAGAGCATGGTGCCGATGTCGCGGCCGCGGTAATAAGCGGTGAGCCTCTCGGCGACCCTCTCGACGACGTCGAAGAGGCCCATGCGGAAGTACATCTCGCCGCAGCAGAGCTCGAAGTCGCCCGAGACCACGATCCCGTCCATGTGCGGGCCGTGGAGGAGGTGGGGGAGGGTGAGGGCATTGCAGCCGGGATAAAGGACCAGCTCCCCCTCGGGCGGGGTCGCTTTCCAGGTGCGTATGAGCTCCTGTTCCCAGGGGGCCATGGTCCTCACCAGGTCACTGCGGAAGTTGGGGTGGGACGCGGGCATGAGGTAGGAGGCCCTCACCGGCAGCCCGCGCTCGCGGTAGCGTTCGTGCCAGGCCCTGATTATCAATTCGTAAGGATGACAGTCGTGAGGGCAGAACACGTCGCAGGCATAGCAGCTTATGCACCTGCGGTGCACCACCCTGGTGGGCTCGCCGGCCACCAGCCGCTTCATTTCCTCCACCGCCTCACGGGGAGTGAGGGCCAGGTAGCGGCAGCGCGCCAGGCATTCCCCGCAGAGATCGCAGTCCTCGTAGCGGAAATAGTCGAACTCCCCCCTGTTCAAGAGCCGCACCTCCCTCCGGTATGCTCTCCAGTCCTCACGACCGCGCTAATAATATCCATATATTACCATATCCGCACGGGCCTTCCTCGGCCGCCCGGCCTCTCGCCGTTACGGCCTGCGTTGCCCGGTGACGCGCGACTTCCCTGAGATCCCTTCCCGGCGCCGACCGGGGACGGGATGAGCCGCGGCCCTTCAGGCTGCCTCACCGCGGCCTTATGCCGAGCCTTCTTTCCCGCACCGCGCCGTAGATCCCCACGACCGCCTTGAACCCCAGGGAGAGGGCGCGCCTCGTGACCCTGTTCTGGACGACGGGCCCGTGATAGAGGAACGCCAGCGCTTTCATGCGCCGCCTGTCCCACGCGGGGAGCTCGGGAAGGCTCTCCGGCTCGGGGGGTATGGAGGCCGGCTGGAACATCCTTCTATGGCTCGGGAAGAGGGCGAATTTCACGAGGTGATTGGAGATGACGGCCATGATATCCCAGGCCCTCTCCTCGTGGCGGCGGACGGGTTGTCCTCCGGCCGCCATCTCCACCAATTCGACGGGATGGTAGAAAGGCATCCTGCTGCCTGCCATCTCCTTTATCACCGAGAGGATGAAGAGGCAGGCGGGACAGTAGATCACCGCGGCGTCCGCCCCGGTCTCCTCCATCTCCTTGAGGCGCCGGTATCCCGAGGACATGATGTCCATCACCCTGAACCTTGCGGCGGCGGCCCCGAACCCGCAGCAGAGGGATCGTTCGCCGTGATGCCTCATCTCCAATATCTCGCATCCCGTGCGCGTGACGATCTCCCGGTTGATCTCCTGCAGCCGTCCTCCCTCCAGCTTTGAGAGGCAGTTATCGTGCACCGTGACCCTCATGCCCAGCTCCCTGACGGGGGAGACCTCTCCCGAACGCAACCTCTCCAGAAGCCACTCGTCCAGGGTGGTTATCTCGCACCCGAAACCGGCGCCGAACCTCCGGGGCAGGATGTCCTTGAGCACCATGCCCTCGGCGCTCATGGAGCATATCACCCGCTTCACGCCCATGTCGCCGAACACGCGCTCCAGTCGCCTGGCGATCTGCTCCACCATATCGAAGCGGCCCGTCTTGTAAATATCCCCGGCACACCCGAAGAGGGCTTCCGACCCCACGATCTTGGGCAGCCCCGCGAGCACCTTCGCCTGCATCAGGTAGGGGACCACGTTGGTGTAGAAACCGGTGAGGCAGATCTCCTCACAGGGGGAGAAGTCGTCCCAGGAACGCGACAGCGCGAGCTCTTCCTCCGGCATGACCGCCTTGAGGCTGGACCAGATGTTGCAGGGCTCGGAGGGGGTCACCAGCCGCGCCGTGGTGGGGAGGCCTTCTTGCCTCCGCTCCCACCAGCGCTCCAGCACCAGTTCGTACGGATCGGCCCCCTGGGGGCAAACCAGGTCGCAGGTATGGCACGTGTTGCACACCTCCAGCGCCCGGGAGGCGCCCTTATCGATGAGGTCCGCCAGTTCCTTCACCGCATCCTCGCGGGAGAGCTCCAGGTAGGGACATGCCGTGAAGCAGTCGCCGCAGCGGTTGCAGAGGTCTTCCCGGAAGAACCTGAACCCCGCCTGTCGCATCATTCCTCACCCCCGTCGTTTTCGCAAAGCGGCGCCTCGGGAATCGCCGGCACGCGGTATCTCTGCCTGGACGGCGTGATTCCTCCACCACCTGCAAGCCTATTCTTTCCAGGATCCTGCGGGGCACGTCCATGTACTCCTCCCCCAGGCGCTTCCCGTAGCACGATTCCTGGATGGTGGCCGTCCCCTCCAGCTTGTTGCTGACCGGGAGGGCGCCCACCTCCAGTCTTTCCAGTATGACGGGGAGGTAGGGGCGGACCTCGAAGTCGAAGTCGGCCCCGAAAGCCGGAAGGACGTTCAGGAACATGTTGCAGCCGGCGGTGCAGAGGATGTTCACGCGCTTGACGCCCAGGTCGCAGAAATACTTCTCCAGGCGGCGCGCCACCCCCTTGACCTCGCGGAAAGGTCCCATGCGGTAATAGGTCTCACCGCAACAGTAATCCAGTGTCCCCCGGATATCCATCCCCTCCAGCGCCCTGGTGCGGGTGAGGAAGGGAGCGGTTATGATGTTGCAGCCCGGATAGAGGATCTCCTCGCTGGGGGAACGATCGGCCCAGGCGTGGATGATCTCCCGTTCCTCCGCAGGCATCCTCGCCACCACGTAGGTGCGGAAATTGAGTGTCTCGTGTGGCGAGTAATATATGGCCCTTACGGGAAGCCCATGCCGCTCGTACTGCTCGTGCCACCTCTGCAGCACCAGTTCGGCGGGGTTGCAGCCATGAGGGCATACGTAATCGCAGGCGAAGCAACTGGTGCATTTGCGAAGGACGTGGCGCGTGGCCTCCCCGGCGATGAGCCTGGCGATCTCCAGCCGGGCCGTTCTTACGGGAAGGTCCATCACCGGGCACTCGCTGAAGCACATGCCGCAGCGCGTGCATTCTTCTTCCCTGAATTGCTTGGCGGGCTTCAAGGCTTCCATCCCCCAACCTCCCTTGCACCGTTAACGGGGCCGCCGCAAAGACGAGACGCAATGCCGGAAAAGGCGGAACACGACCATAATAACGGATTCCCTGTCCGCAATGCCAACCGGCGGGCCACGCGCCGCCGTTCGCGCGGCGCGGCGAGGATGCCGCCTCTCGGGCGCAGCGCTTCTCGTCCTTCGCCGGAGCGTGCGGCGGTAGCACGGGTTCCGTTCCGCAGGCGGGCTCGCGCACGGCGTGCCGGCAACCGCGCAACCCCGGCTAACGGCTGCACTTTCACATGTGTGTCTAGGTTCAGAAACATGGTGGACACCCCCTATACTTGCTTTGTAGTAAAAGAAGCAGAGCAAGGAGGTGTCC
>CAKZMC010000166.1 GCA_937128055.1 uncultured Actinomycetes bacterium
GCGGGAACGTGGAGGAACTCCTGCGCGCATCCCTGCGCAGCCAGGAGCATGTTCCCGGCGTGGAATGGGAGTTGCTCAGCCTGGCGGATTTACGGATCGAGGACTGCGTGCACTGCAACTGGTGCCTTAGAAAGCAGGGCGAGGGGCGCAGGTGCTCCCGCGAGGACGACCTGGCGGCCTTCTACCCCAAGGTGGAGGAATGCGACGCCCTCATTCTGGCTACCCCGGTCTATTTCGGCAGGCTCTCCGGCCACCTCGCCTCCTTCATCGACCGCATGCGCGTATACGTGCACGGGAACGTCACGGCGGGGATGCTGCGCGACAAGGTGGGAGGGTCCCTGGCGGTGGCCTGGTTCCGCATGGCCGGCCTGGAGATGGCGCTGCTCTCCATCAACCAGTTCTTCTATGCGGTGAACATGGTCATCGCATCTCCCGACCTCGGCCTGCAGGGCGGGTCGGCCTTCTCCTCCCTGGAGGGGAGCGGCAGGCGGGAAGGGAAGGACAGGCTCTTGGTGTTGCGCGACGACCTGGGGGTGGCCAGCGCCGTCTCCACCGTTTCGCGGGCGGTGGAGCTGGCACGGGTGATCAAGGCGGGTAAGCAGGCTCTGGGCACCCCTCAGTAGAGGGGCATGAGTTCCAGCTGCAGGTGGCCGTCGCGTTCCGCAACGCCGTCCGCCTGCAGGTCCACGGGGTGTGCGAAGAGGGGTCCGGAGAAGACGAAGGTATGGTACTCTCCCCCCTCGCCGCAGGGATCCACGCCTGCCGCCTCCAGATCCCTCAGCGCGGAGAGGTCCAGCTCCCTTCCCAGCCACTCGCTGGAAAGTTGTTCCATGCGCACCGAGATGATCATGGCCCGGTAACCCAGGTTGACGAACTCGGTGACCAGCTTGCGGCGCTCCTCCCCCCACAGGGGCAGGAGCGGCTCGATGCCCAGCTCCCCGCAGACCCTCTCTATCCATGCGCGGTGCTCGGCAAGGTCGATATCCCCGAAAACCCCGGCGGCGATACCCTGCGCGCGCAGGCGGCGCACCTCCTCCTTGAAGGCCTCCTCGTATCCCTCCCAGGTCGCGCTGCCGAAGCGTATGGGTATCCCCAGGGCCTCCGCCTGCGCGGCGAGCAATTCCCTGGAAACCCCGTGGGAGCGGGAGAACTTGCCCTCCTCGTGGAGCATGCAGAAAAGGGCGGAGACGGGGCGCCCTCCCGCAAGCGCGCGGTGCAGGGCAAGGCAGGAGTCCTTCCCCCCGCTCCAGGAAGCGAAAGCTGCGGCCTCGGCCATCTTCTGCTCCTTTTTACCTACCCGGCATCGCCGCCTCGTTACGCGACCCATTATAGAGGATGTTCCCTGGGAGGGTAGGGGAAAGGCATTGGATATAGCGGGCAGCACGGAGGAGGGAGGATGTTCCCTGGGCGGGGAAAAGGGACAGGAAGGGCGGAGAACCCGCGGGTCCGGGGTACCGCGCGGGCGGGTGCGGGCGGGCGCGACGGGCCAGCGTTGGCCGCGCCAGAAGCGCCGGCGGCCGGACCGCGAGCCATGCCGGGGATTGACCGCAGGGTACTTGCGCCCAGTGACGGGTGTGTACGGCACGGCAAAGCAGGACCGCGAGGCATAACGGGACCTGACCGCAGGTCGGCGCTGTCGACGTCGCGGTGGGGAGCGCTTCCGCCTCCTTGCTTGACGGGCGCTACGCGATGTATTATATTTAAGACTGACCGGTTGGTCTAATAATTAATATCCCGTGTAAGCAGGGAAAAGGGAGTCCATGGAGGCGAAAAAGGGAGGGGCGGCGCGCGGGGATACGCGGGAGGGACCGGCGAGCGGCGGCAAGGCGGTCAAGGCCAAGTCGCTGGGCATGCGCAAGAACCCCGCCAAGGACGAGCGGGAGCAGGCCTTCAAGCGCGCGGCGCTCAAGGTGTTCTCCTCCAAGGGCTACCACCGCACCACCATGGCGGAGATAGCACTGGAGGCAGGCTTCGGTAAGGGTACCCTCTACTGGTACTGGAAATCAAAGGAGGAGCTCTATTTCGCCCTCATCGAGGACATGCACCGGGAATTCCTCGCGCTGGTGGAGGAGGCGGCCGGCAGGAAGGGGGATGCCCGGGAAAAGCTGCAGTGGTTGGGGGTGGAGATAGTGGATCTCTATTACCGAGACCGCGACTACTGCAAGCTCTCGTGGAAGATGCGTGCCGAGGAGCTGGAGACCTTTTCCCCCGAATACGTGGAACGCCTCTATTTTTACATAAACCACACCAAGGAAAAACTGCAGGAGATCGTCTCGCAGGGCATGGAGGAGGGGCTCTTTCCTCCCGCGGACCCCTATTACCTGGCCTGCATGCTCATGGGGCTGGTGGAGGGCATGGAGATACAGTGGCTGGAGGATTCGCAGGCCTTCGACCTGCGCACGGCCATGGACATCATCATGCGGCTCGCCGCCGCCTTTCAGCGCGAAGGGAACGAGGGGCCGGCAGCGGGACGCGGCGATGCCCCCGGGAAGCAAGAGGAGACGACCCTGGTAACCGAATGAAGGGAAGTTGCAAGGAGGTCTGAAATGGAAAGACTAACCATTCTGGGCGGGTGCGGAGCCGTGGGCGGCACGGCAGCCAGGTACCTTGCCGCGGGAGACTATTTTTCCCAGGTCGTCATCGCGGACCGCGAGGAGGAGGCGGCGCGCAAGCTGGCGGCCGAGCTGGGCGGCAAGGTTTCCGCCAGGGGCGTGAACGCCGACGACCCCGCCAGCCTCAAGGAGGTCATGGCCGGCTGCGACGTGGTGCTCAACTGCGTGGGCCCCTTCTACCGTTACGGGCCCCCCATCCTGCGGGCGGCCATCGAGGCGGGTGTGAACTACGTGGACATCTGCGACGACATGGACGCCACCGAGGAGATGCTCGCCATGGACGGCCAGGCGAAGGAGGCGGGGATCTCCGCCCTCATAGGCATGGGGAGCTCCCCCGGCATGGCCAACCTTCTGGTGAAGTTCACGGCGCAGACCCTCCTCGACCAGGTCGATTCCGTGGACATCTACCACGCCCACGGAGGGGAAGCGGTGGAGGGCCCGGCGGTGATCAAGCACCGCTTCCATTCCATGGAGACAGACATCCCCATGTTCCTGGACGGGGAGTACAAAACGGTGCGCCTCTTCGAGGAGAGCGGCAGGGCGCTGGAGGAGGAGACGGACTTCCGCGACGTGGGCACCTATCCCGTCTACGCCTACCCCCACCCGGAGACCATCACCCTCCCCCAGCACATCAAGGGGGTGAAGAGGGTGACCAACCTGGGACTGGTCATCCCCGTCTCCTACGCCAACCTCATCAAGGACATGGTCAGGCTGGGGCTCACCTCCGACGAGCCTATCGAGGTGCAGGGGCAGAAGGTCACCCCGCGCGAGTTCGCGGTGGCCTTCGTCATCTCCAGGCGCGACGCGCTGCTCAAGGAGGCGGGCATAGACTCCCCCCGCGGCTGCCTCAAGATCGTGGTCAAGGGGACCAAGGACGGTGACCCCCACACCTATATCTTCCAGATGTCCTCCAGCGGCATGGGCATGGGTGAGGGGACGGGCATCCCGGCCGCCCTGGGAGCCATCGTCATGGGGCAGGGAAAGATAACCCTGAAGGGCGTATTCCCCCCCGAGGCCGGCGTGGAGCCCATGGACATGATCAAGCTGGCCGGCGAGGTCATCAAGTCCTCCGGCAAGGGGGAGCGGGCCCCCATCTTCATCGAGCACGTGGACAAGGACGGCAAGGTGGAAGCCATGGACCTGAAGTTCTAAGGGAGCCGGATACATGGTAATAATTACCATATAGGGAAGGGGGTTACGGCGTGGGCGAGAAGTTCATCGTGAGCCACGACGTGGGCACGGGCGGGAGCAAGGCTGTGCTCACCGACCTGGAGGGCAACATCATCGCCTCCAGCTTCGAGCCCTACCTCACCTCCTACCCCCAGGCGAACTGGGCGGAGCAGGACCCCCGAGACTGGTGGCGGGCGGTGACCTCGAGCACGCGGCGCCTGCTCAAGGAGGGCAAGATAAACCCCCGACAGGTCATCGGGACGGGGTTCGCCACCCAGATGCTGGGAGTCCTGCCGGTGGACGCTTCCGGGGATCCCCTGCGCCAGGCCATTATCTGGATCGACAGCCGGGCCGACGAGCAGGCGGCGAGGATGGTGAGGAGGATGGGAGGCCCCCGGGTGGTCATGGCGCTGGCGGGGGCGGTGCCTTCGGGCAAGGACGTCGTCTGCAAGATCCTGTGGATCAAGGAGAAGGAGCCGGACATCTACGCCGCCACCCACAAGATCCTGGACGTCACCGGCTACCTGGTCTTCCGGGCCACGGGGAACATGGTCATCGACCACACCGCCGCCGGCGCCACCGGGTTGCTCAAGAACAAGACCCGGGAGTGGGACACGCTTCTCGCCAGGCTGCTGGGGGTATACCTCGACAAGCTCCCCGAGGTGAAGAGCTCCGTCGAGGTGGTCGGCCTGCTCACCAGGGAGGCGGCCTCGGAGATGGGGCTGGAACCCGGGACCCCGGTCATCGGGGGGATGGGGGACATCCCCGCCGCGGCCACCGGCTCCGGCGCCCTGGAGAACGGAGATGCCCACATCTACCTGGGAACCTCGGGATGGTTGGTGGTCTCCGTGGCAAAGCCCAAGAATCTGGGGAGGAACGGCATCGCCTCCATAGCCTCGGCCGACCCCCGGATGCTCCTCATGATCGGGGAGACGGAGACGGCGGGGGCCTGCCTGAAATGGTTCGCGGACAACTTCGCCACCGCGCAGGAGAGGGAGCGGGCGGCGCGGGAAGAGGATGAGATGGCCATCTTCGCCGTCCTGGACGAGGTGGTGGAGGGGGTGGAGCCGGGCGCAAGGCGGCTGCTCTTCACCCCCTGGCTGTTCGGGGAGCGCGCCCCCATCACCGACACCACCCTGCGCGCCGCCTTCGTCAACCTCTCCCTGGGGCATGAGCGGGAACACCTGCTGCGCGCCATCTACGAGGGGGTGGCCTACAACTTCCGCTGGCTGGTAGACGCCGTTTCCGGCGCGGGCTTCCCCTGCCGCGTCCTGCGCGCCATCGGCGGGGGGGCGCGCAGCGATATCTGGATGCAGATCATGGCCGACGTCACGCGGCGCACGGTGGAGGCGGTGGCCGATCCCCAGGAGGCGGGGGCTAGGGGATGTGCCCTGGCTGTGGCGGTGGCCCTGCAGGAGTACGTTTCCTACCGGGACCTGAAGAAGGTGATCAAGGTACGCCGCACCTTCGAGCCCGACCCCCAATGCTGTCCCGAGTACGGCGAGCTTTACCAGGTCTTCCGCGCCCTTTACGGCAACCTTACCGGCATATGTCGGCGCTTGAACGAGCCGGCGCAGGTCTGCGAGGCGCCGGCCGGTGAGGCGGGACCATGAGAACGGGACCGCGATCTTCCTGGATATGACGAGAGAAGAGGAGTGACGAGCATGCTTTACTACGAGGCACAGCCCAAGGCCCTCCCCGAGGGCATCGACTACGATGAATTCATCGTGGCCACCTACTACGCGGCACTTCCCCGCGACATGATCATGTACTATCTGGCGCCCTTCCTGGCCATCGAGCAGTCCACGGGCACCTGGACGCCAGTGCCGGGGGAGACGCCAGAGGTGCGCGCCAAGCACGTGGCCAAGGTCATCGCCATCCACGAGGTCCCCTTCTACGAGTTCGAGGTGCCCAAGGGGGTGGAGGAACGCACCTATGTGGTGCAGGTCGCCTTCCCCTTCCGCAACATCGAGCACCAGATCCCCATGCTGCTCACCGCCGTTGTGGGAAATATTTCCATGGGAGGCAAGATCAAGCTCATCGACCTCTACCTGCCCGGCAAGTACACCGAGGGTTTCCAGGGACCCAGGTTCGGCATCGACGGCATCTACCAGGCCCTGGGGATCGAGGAACGGCGGCCCCTGCTCAACAACATGATCAAGCCCTGCACCGGCTATTCCTGCGAGGTGGGGGAGAAGCTCTTCTACGAGGCGGCGCTGGGCGGCTGCGACGTCATCAAGGACGACGAGCTCATCGCGGACATGGCCTTCAACCGCGTGGAGGACAGGGTGAAAGCCTACATGGCCATGGAGAAGCGCGTCTACGAGGAGACGGGCGAGCACACCCTCTACACGGTGAACGTCTCGGACAACATCCCCAAGATGTTCGAGGTGGCCAGGCGCGCCGTGGCTGCGGGGGCCAACGCCATCATGGTCAATTACCTGGCGGTGGGGTTGCCCGCCCTGCAGGCGCTGGCGGAGGACCCGGACGTCAACGTGCCCATCCTGGCCCACATGGACTGCGCGGGCGCGCTCTACGAGTCGCCCATCTCCGGCATCGCCTCCCACCTGGTGCTGGCCAAGCTGCCCCGCCTGGCGGGGGCGGACGCCATCGTCTTCCCGGCGCCCTACGGGAAAGCGCCCTACCTGAAGGACCGCTTCGTGCAGACCGCCGACGTCATGCACTATCCGTTGCACAACATCAAGCCCACCATGCCCATGCCCTCCGGGGGCATCACCCCCGAGATGGTGCCCACCTGCGTGGCCGACATCGGCCGGGAGATCATGATCGGCTCGGGGGGCGGCATCCACGCCCATCCCATGGGGCCGGCGGCAGGGGCGCGTGCTTTCCGGCAGGCTATAGACGCCACCATGCAGGGGATTCCCCTCCACGAGTACGCGTGCGAGCACCAGGAGCTGGCGGTAGCCTTGGGTG
>CAKZMC010000167.1 GCA_937128055.1 uncultured Actinomycetes bacterium
CCTTCATGGACACCTCCTTGCTCTGCTTCTTTAACTACAAAGCAAGTATAGGGGGTGTCCACCATGTTTCTGAACCTAGACATACACCTGCAGCGAGGGGAACTGCAGGAATCATGTGCCCGTCCATATTCGCATGTCGCTGTATGAGGCGGTATGATACGGGATGGCGGTTGCGTGAAGGGCGAGGCGAAAAGCGGCCGGAAGGGAGGATGCCGGGAAGCGGTGAAGGACAATACGCCGCGAGCCGATCTTTAAGCTTGAGGGGGGCAAGGAAATGGAAGAGAAGAGGGACCTCGACGCCCGCATGGAGAAAATCGAGAAGAAGCTGCGGGAACTCTCTGCCGAGGCGGAGGACGACGCGGCATTGGGATTGCTCGAGGAAGCGGTGCAGGAGATAGAACGCATGGAGGCGGAGATGGAGGGAGGCGCAGGGCGCAGCGGCGAAGCGGCTGGGGAGGAGGGTGAACTTTGAGGCCGACCCCCTTGCTCGATACCATCAACGGACCGGAGGACCTGCGCAGCCTGAGCTACGAGGAGCTTGACCTCCTGGCCGAGGAGATACGGCAGGTGATCGTGGAGACAACCTCGCGCTGCGGAGGCCACCTGGCCTCCAGCCTGGGGACGGTCGAGCTGACGCTGGCCCTGCACCGCGTCTTCGACAGCCCGCGCGACCGGATCATCTGGGACGTGGGGCACCAGAGCTATGCACACAAGCTGGTTACCGGGCGCCGCGAGAGCTTCGCGAGGCTGCGCGGTCGTGGTGGTTGCAGCGGCTTTACGAAACGCGAGGAAAGCCCCCACGACGTGACGAACGCCGGCCATTCCAGCACCGCCGTGAGCTACGCTCTGGGGTTGGCCATAGCGCGGGACCTGCGGGGGGAAGACTACCACGTGGTGGCGGTAATCGGGGACGGTTCCCTCACGGGTGGGGTGGCGTTCGAGGCGTTGAACCAGGCGGGCTCCCTGAAGAAGGACCTCATCATAGTGCTCAACGATAACGGGATGTCCATATCCCGCAACGTGGGGGCCATGTCCAAATACCTCTCGCAGCTGCGGCTGAACCCGCATTACGTACGCGTCAAGGGGGAGATCAAGGAGATCATAGACAGCGTCCCCGTGGTGGGCGAGCCCACCGACCGCCTCATCCGTTCCTTCAAGGAAAGGCTGAAGAACTTCCTCATCCCGGAATACATCTTCGATGAACTGGGGATCCGTTACGTGGGGATAGTGAACGGGCACGACATCCGCTCGCTGGAGAAGGACTTCGCGCTGGCCAAGGAGTCGGAAGGACCGCTCCTCATCCATGTCATCACCCGCAAGGGAAAAGGGTATCCCCCCGCCGAAAGGGAGCCGGACCTGTATCACGGCGTCGGACCCTTCGACCCCGGGACGGGGAAGTTGCTCTCCGAGCCGCAGCGCCCTTCCTTCACCTCCGTCTTCGGACGGGTGATGTGCGACATGGCCCGCGCGGAGCCGCGCCTGGTGGCCATCACGGCGGCCATGAGGCTGGGCACGGGGCTGGACGACTTCGCCGCCCTCTTTCCCAGCCGCTTTTTCGACGTGGGCATCGCCGAGCAGCACGCGGTGACCCTGGCGGCGGGGCTGGCGCTGGAAGGCTACCGTCCGGTGGTTTCCATATACTCCACCTTTCTGCAGCGCGCTTTCGACCAACTGGTGCAGGAGGTCTGCCTGCAGAACCTGCCGGTCATCTTCACCATTGACCGGGCGGGCCTTGTGGGAGAGGACGGCCCCACCCACCACGGGGCCTTCGACCTGTCCTACCTGCGCATAATGCCCAACATGACCGTCATGGCCCCCTGGGACCAGGAGGAATTGAGGGACATGCTCTGGGCGGCCTTGAAGATGGATGGGCCGGTGGCCATACGCTATCCACGCGGGGAAGGCCGCTCCGTCTCGGTTGACTCGCGGCCGCGCCCCCTGGAGGAGGGCAAGGGGTCTGTGGTACGGGGGGGAAGCGGCGAGGTATGCATCCTGGCGGTGGGCAGGATGGTGGACGTGGCGTGCGACGCGGCGGAGATACTTGCGGAGAAAGGGATACAGGCCGAGGTCTTCAACGCCCGTTTCGTGAAGCCGATGGACGAGGAGGCGGTGAGGGAGCGCGCCGGGAAAAGCGCCCTCCTGGTGACCCTCGAGGAGAACGCGCTGCCCGGTGGTTTCGGCGAGGCGGTGGCCGCCTTGCTCGAGGGGATGCGGGCCACCTGTAAGCTCATGCGCTTCGGGCTGCCCGACCGTTTCGTGGAACACGGGAAGGTGCCGGAGCTGTTCCAGAGCCTGGGGATCGACGCCCGGTCGGTGGCCGAGGCGGTTTATGGCAGTCTCGAGGGCAAACCGGATCGTTCCCATGGTTCGCCTTGACCAGTGGCTGGTGGAGTCGGGGCACTACCCGTCCCGCGAGAGGGCGCGCCTTGCCATCATGGCCGGCGAAGTGGAAATAGAAGGCAGGGGCGGGCCGCTCAAGTCCGGCACCAGGGTGCGCCCGGGCGACCGGGTCAAGGTTAAGGAAAGGCCGCGATTCGTCTCCCGCGGCGGCGACAAGCTCGAGGGGGCACTTGCTCGTTTCGGCCTGGAAGTGGCCGGGAGGGACGCGCTGGATGTAGGCTCCTCCACCGGGGGGTTCACCCACTGCCTGCTGGAGCGCGGAGCGGCGAGGGTGGCTTGCTTTGACGTCGGCAAGGGGCAGCTACACTGGGACCTGAGGCGCGATGCGCGCGTGACGGTCATGGAAGGGCGCAACGCCAGGGACCTGCGCCCCGAAGACCTACCATATGTTCCCAGCCTGATAGTGGTGGACCTTTCCTTCATCTCGCTGCGCAAGGTGTTGTCGGCGCTCGCGGCTACACTGGGGGAGGGCGGTGATATCATAGCCTTGATAAAGCCGCAGTTCGAAGCGGGGAGGGGCAAGGTGGGCAGGGGGGGCGTGGTGCGTGACGCCGGAGTGCACAGGGAGGTTCTGCGGCTGGTGCTCGAGCACGCGGACGGTCTGGGGTTGCGCCTGCGGGGGTTGCTGCCCTCGCCCCTGCGAGGAGCTGACGGCAACATGGAATTTTTCGCGTGGTGGACAAAGGAGGCCCGCGACCGCGGAGGCACGCGGGAGGGGCGGAGCATCGCGAACATGGTGGAAGAGGCGGGCAAGGAGGCGTGGCGGGAGAAGTGATGGGCGGGGAGATGAGAAACGTGGGCGTCATGCCCCACGTCCTTAAGCGGGAGACCATCAGCGCGGCGGAGGAGCTCTGCCGCTGGCTGCAGGAGAGGGGAAGGAACCCCCGCGTGCTCGAGGAGGATGCGGGGGCGATGAAGTACGAGGGAAACGTGCTGCCCGGGGACCGTTTCATCCAGGACCTCGACCTGGTGATCTCCCTGGGGGGCGACGGCGCCATGTTGCGTGCCTGCGCCTGGGCTTACCGGGCGGATGCCCCGGTGGTAGGGGTCAACCTGGGCAAGAAAGGATTCCTTACCGCCATGGACCTCGGGGGGATGTACGAGGGGCTGGAGGAGGTTCTCGCCGGGCGCTACCTGTTGCAGGAACGCATGGTGCTCGAATGCTGGCTGCGCGAGGGTTGCGGAGGCGAGCCCCATTACGCCGTCAACGAGGTGGTGGTGGGCAAGCGGGAGCTGCAGAGGATGATCCGCCTGGAAGTGGACATAAACGGGCGCTACTTCCACTATTACGCGGGCGACGGGGTCATCTTCTCCACCCCCACCGGTTCCACGGCGTATTCGCTCTCCGCGGGCGGGCCCATAGTGGACCCCACCCTGGACTGCATCATCCTCACTCCCATCTGCAGCCATTCCCTGCTAGACAGGTCGGTGATCATCTCCCCTGACAGCGAGATAGAGGTCCTGGTGGAGCGCGAGAGGGTGATGCCCTCGCTATCCATAGACGGGAGGGAAGAGATAAACCTCGCCCACGGCGGCAAGATCCTGGTGCGCAGGGCTGCGCGCAGGCTGAGCATGATCAAGGCCGTGGGCTACTCGTTTTACAGCCTGTTGAGGGAGAAGTTCGATTTCCCCGATAGCGGGAAATAACTGCTCGATTCCACCGGGGGGTTCTCTATGCTGAGGGAACTGCACGTGAGGGACCTGGCCTTGATCAGGGAAGCTCGCCTGGAGTTCTCTCCGGGGTTGAACGTTCTCACCGGTGAGACCGGGGCGGGTAAGACGGTGCTGGTGGAGGCGCTCGGTCTTCTCCTCGGCGGGCGAGGGGACAGCGGGATGGTCCGCCCCGGGGCGGAGAAGCTGGAACTGGAAGCGGCCTTTGACCTGCATCAGAACAAGGAGCTGCGGAGATATCTGGAGGAAGAGGGTTTGGGCTGCGAGGGAGGGGACCTGATCCTGCGCCGCGTGGTCGGCGGAGACGGCAGGGGGCGGTGCTACGTGAACGACCGCATGTGCACGGTGGGCACCCTGGCGAGGGTCGGCGAGTTCCTGGTGGACATCCACGGACAGCATGAGCACCAGCGCCTCCTGCGGAGTGCCACCCACCTCCAGTACCTCGATGATTACGGGCCCCCCGAGCACCAGGAGATACTGCAGGCATACGGCGGGCTCCATGCGCGCTGGAATGTGGCGAGGGAGAGCTACTTGAGGGCGTGCATGGACGAGTCAGAAAGGCTGCGCGAGATGGATCTACTGCGGTACCAGGTGCGGGAGATCGAGATGGCGCATCTCAGGGAGGGGGAGATGGAAGAGCTGCTGCGCGAGAGGAAGCGCATGCAGAACCGAGAGGAACTGTTCCTGGCGGCGAGGGACGCCTACCTGAAGCTCGCAGGGGGTGAGGAGGGCGGGGGCGCGCTCGACCTGCTCGGGGAGGCGGGGGCTTTCTTGAGGAAGGCCGCCGCGGTGGACGACGAGCTTGCCTCGCGAGCCGGAGATATAGAGGAAACGCAGGGCGTTCTCTCCGATATCGCCCATGAGCTCCGCGCCTATCTCGAGGCCCTCGACTTCCAGCCTGGAAGGCTGGAGGAAGTGGAGCGGCGCCTGCGCGACCTCTCGGACCTGTCTCGCAAGTACGGCACGCAGACGGAAGAGATCATGAGATACCGGGAATGGGCGGAAGCCAGGCTGCGGGAGCTGGAAGGCCTCGACGAGAAGAGGGAGGGGTTGCGGGCGGAGGTGGAATCGCTGCGGGAGAAGCTGGAGGAGGCCTCGCGGGCGCTGAGTGCCTCGCGGGGCCGGCTGGCCGAGGAGCTCACCCGCGTCACCAACCGGGAGCTGTCGGAGTTGAACATGGGCGGAGTGCGCTTCCGCGTACGCCTGGATACGGTGGACGATTTCTCCGCCACGGGGAGGGACGAGGTCACCTTCGAGATCTCGCCCGGCAGGGAATTGCCTTTCCGCCCCGTGGCGCGCATCGCTTCCGGGGGCGAGCTTTCACGCATAACCCTCGCCCTCAAGCTGGCGCTGGCCAGGGCCGACGCCGTTCCCACCCTGGTCTTCGACGAGATAGACGCGGGAATAGGGGGCGCCACCGCAGACGTCCTCGCCGAGAAGTTGTGCAGGATTTCCCGCTATCACCAGGTTTTTTCCATAACGCACCTCCCCCAGATAGCCGCCTTCTCCGATGCACACCTCTCCGTGAGCAAGCGCGAGTCAAAGAAGGGAGTGATCACGAAGGTCAGGCGCCTGGAGGGGGAAGAGAGGTTGCTCGAACTGGTGCGCATGCTGGGCGGGGAGGAGAGTACCGCGCGGCAGCATGCGCTGGCCATGCTGGAGAGGAAGAGGTCCGAGCGGGAAAAGGCGTCATAGCGGTACGTGCAGAGAGGGAAGCTCCTTTCCCGGTAGGGGAAGTGGCGCCGTCGCGGTTCGCGGGCCACGGCCCAGGATCCGGACGCGCAAGCGCTTCGGGAAGGGGACGGGTTTCCTTGCCGACGTGAAAGGGGAGAATGTTGCCTCGTCTGTCGGTGCGAGAAAGGGATGTGCCACGACGCGTGGCCGCGGCGGACTGCTGCCGGCGTCTCCGCTTCCCGGCGGCGGCTCGCGCCCTGTCCGCCTGCCTGTCCGCCTGCCTGCTGATCGCATGCCTCGCAACCGCTTCTTGCGTCGGCGGTAATGAAGGGAGCGCAAGGACTCTTGTGGCGGTGGACATAGTCCCACTGGCCCAGATATGCCGGAGCGTAGGGGGAGAGTGGGTCGAGGTGGAGGTGCTGGTGCCGCCCGGCGCCAGCCCGCACAGTTACGAGCTGAGCAGCGATCAGATGAAGTCATTGGAGCGGGCGGATCTGCTGGTGCTGGTAGGACTGGGGCTCATCCCTTGGGAAGAGGAAATATTTACCAAGATAGGGAGAGAGGGCCTTCCCTTGATCGAGGCAGGGCAGCAGATACCCGCCGGAGAGCTCATTCCCGCTGGGGAGGAGCACGCCGGCGACAAAACGGGTGAGCATGGAGAGGAAGGGTCTCACGGGGACTACGACCCGCACGTGTGGCTCGATCCGATACTGGCGGAATATATCGTGGAGGCGGTGCGGGACGGGCTGTCCAGGGTTGACCCGGAACATGCCTCCGCCTACCGGGACAACGCGGCGTCTTTCCTGGAAGAGCTCGCTACGCTGCACGCGGAGATCGCGCGGAGAACGGCATCCTTTTCCCGCCGGGAATTCATCGCCTTCCACTCCTCTTGGAACTATTTCGCCCGGCGTTACGGGTTGCTGCAGGTAGGGGTGATAGAGGAAAGGCCGGGGAAGGAGCCGTCGGCGGGGGAGATAGCGGAATTGGTGGAGCTCGCGCGGGAGAGAAAGGTGAGGGCGGTCTTCGCCGAGGAGCAGTTCAGCTCGCGCGCGGCCGAGGCGGTGGCGGAGGAATCCGGGGGCGAGGTGAGGGTGTGGAAGCTTGATCCCCTGGGGGATTTGGGACATCCTGAAAAAGGCGATTACTGCGGGCTGATGAGGTACAACCTGTCCATCATGGAGGAGGCTCTCAGGTGAGAGAATGCCGGGTCAAGGATTTCTTCGCCGCGGGCAACGGGTCCCCACGCTTGGTCATCGACGTCGAGGACTTATGGGTGAGGCGAGATAGCCACTACGTACTTGAAGGCATCACCTTCTCACTGCGCGAGGGGACCTTCCTCGGCGTCATCGGACCCAACGGCGCGGGAAAGACCACCCTGGTAAAGGCGATGCTGGGCCTCATCAAGCCGTCAAGGGGAAGGATCACGGTGCTGGGCATGAGCCCGGGCGAGCTCAAGCACGAGCTGCACCACATAGGCTATATGCCGCAGCAGGTGCTCTTCGACCCCTATTTCCCGGTGTCGGTGTACGACGTGGTGATGATGGGCCGTACATGCTGCATCGGCACCTTCCGCCTGCCGCGGCGAGGGGATAGGGAGGTGGTGCAGGAGAGCATAGCGGCGGTGGGGCTGCAGGGCATGGAGGGAAAACCCATTGGCGAACTCTCCGGAGGTCAGCAGAAGAGGGCATTCCTGGCCAGGGCCATCTGCCTGGAAACCAGCATCCTCCTCCTGGACGAGCCCACGGCCGGCCTGGACATGGACTCCCAGGAGAACTTCATGGACCTGCTCATGAGGTTGAAGGAAGAGAAGGGGCTCACCGTGGTCTTCGTGTCCCACGACGTCAACATACTCGCGCGCTTCGCCGACGAGATGGTCTGCATAAACCGCACCATGCACCTGCACGGGCGTCCCCGCGAGGTGCTGGGAAGCGAGAGGCTGAAGGAGGCCTATCGCTGCGAGTTCGATTTCCTGGCCGGCAAGGGAACGGGCGGGGGAGAGGCCTAGGGATGTGGAGCTACGGGTTCGTGCAGAGGGCTCTGGTGGGCGGCGCGCTCATCGCCGTCACCTGCTCCCTGCTCTCCTTCTTCGTGGTGGTGCGCAGGCTGGCGTTCGTAGGCATGGGCATTTCCCACGCCGCATTCGGCGGGGTGGCCCTGGGGCTGGCCGCCGGGGTCGATCCCGTGCTCTCCGCGGGCGGTTCCTGCGCCCTGGTGGCGCTGGGAATAGGCTGGTTGAGCCGCAAGGGTCGCGTCCACGAGGACACGGTGATCGGCATCCTCTTCGTGTCCGCCATGGCATTGGGCGTGGTGCTGGTCCGTGTGGCGAATGCCTACAACCTCGATCTCATGAGCTATCTATTCGGCAGCATCCTCGCCCTGAGCTGGTCGGACGTGGCGCTCATCGCTGCCATCGGCTTCCTGGCCCTCCTCTACGAGATGCTCTTCTTCAAGGAGCTGCTCTTCCTCTCCTTCGACCGGGAGACGGCCATCGCCAGCGGGCTGCCGGTGCTGGCGGTGGATTACGGTTTCCTGGTCATGCTCTCGCTGGTCATCGTGGTCTCCATAAAGCTGGTAGGGATTATACTGGTTTCCGCCCTTCTGGTGATACCAGCGGCCGCGGGCATGCAGCTTTCGCGCAATTACCGGGGGGTCATGGCGGTTTCCGCCCTGGCCGGCTTGGCCTCCGTTCTGCTGGGCCTTTATGTGTCCTTCCACTACGACTTGGCTTCCGGCGCCGCCATCGTGCTGGTCCTTTTCGCTCTCTTTCTGCTCTCCTTCCTGGCGTCCCCGCGCCGCGTTTACGTCCGTAGGCGGCAGGCCGGCGGGTAGGTCAACGGCGAGGCTGGGGCATGAGCTTTGCGATGCGGAAGAACGGCAGCGCGTGCAAGAGATGGAAGGAAAGGGCCGCTTGAGGGGTTTTAAACCGTGGTCTATACTTGATACATTGGTGGTGAGGACACGGAGGTGAGCGGCCATAGCATTTTACGGCGATGACGCTGGCGAGAAAAGGGAATCCCTCCTGAGCATAGGGATTCCTTCTCTTTTTGCAGAAACATTAGCTATATCGAAAACAAAGGGGGAGGTTGAAAGATGCCGGTGAAATACATCTTCGTTACCGGGGGAGTTTCCTCTTCACTGGGGAAGGGCATAACCGCGGCGTCCCTGGGAAGGCTGCTCAAGGCCCGGGGGCTCAAGGTGACCATGCAGAAGATGGATCCCTACATCAACGTGGACCCCGGCACCATGAACCCCTTCCAGCACGGAGAGGTCTTCGTCACCGACGACGGGACGGAGACCGACCTCGACCTGGGGCACTACGAGCGGTTCGTGGATGAGCACCTGGGACGCGAGAACAACGTGACCACCGGCAGCGTTTACTGGTCCATCATCGCCCGCGAGCGCAAGGGGGAGTTCCTGGGGGGGACGGTGCAGGTCATCCCCCATATCACCAACGAGATAAAGGAGCGCGTACTGCGCTTGACCCGTGCCAGCGAGGTTGACGTGGTGATCACGGAGATCGGGGGCACGGTGGGCGACATCGAGAGCCTCCCCTTCCTCGAGGCCATCCGGCAGTTCAAGAAGGACGTGGGCCCCGAGAACGTGATGTACGTGCACGTAAGCCTGGTTCCCTATCTCGAGACCACGCGGGAGATGAAGACCAAGCCCACCCAGCACAGCGTGAAGGAGCTGAGGTCCATCGGCATACAGCCGGACGTCATCGTGTGCCGGTCCAAGGAACCCATCGGCATGGACCTGAAGGACAAGATATCTCTCCTCTGCGACATCGACATCGCCGGGGTCATCTCCGCGCCCACGGCTGAATGCATATACGAGGTGCCGTTGCTGCTGCATGCGGAGGGCCTGGGCGATTATGTGGCGAGGCACCTGGGGCTGGAGGGACATGCGGAGGACCTATCCGAGTGGGAAGAGATGGTGAAAAGGATAAAGTCGGCCCGCGAGGAAGTGGTCATAGGCGTGGTGGGGAAATACGTCGACCTCCCGGACGCCTACCTCTCCATCATCGAGAGCCTGAGGCACGGGGGATTCGCACACTTCGCGACGGTGGACATAGTCTGGGTGGCATCAGACGACATAACGCCGCAGAACGCGGCATCCGTTCTCGCGGGGCTGGACGGGATACTGGTCCCCGGAGGCTTCGGGGTGCGTGGCGTGGATGGCAAGGTGGAGGCCATACGTTTCGCGCGGGAGAACAACGTCCCCTTCCTGGGGATATGCCTGGGGCTGCAGTGCGCGGTGATAGAGGCCGCGCGCAACCTGTGCGGGCTGGAGGGAGCCAACAGCTCGGAGTTCGACCCGGCCACCATGGACCCCGTCATCGACCTGCTCCCGAGCCAGAGGGAAGTTGACGAGATGGGAGGCACCATGCGCCTCGGCCTCTATCCGTGCAAGTTGCTCGAGGGTTCCCTGGCCCACGGCTGTTACGGGGAGGAGGTCATTTACGAGCGGCACAGACACCGCTACGAGGTGAATAACCATTACCGCACCGCGCTGCAGGAGGCCGGGTTGGTCTTTTCGGGGCTTTCCCCGGATGGAAGGCTGGTGGAGATAATCGAGAGAAGGGATCACCCCTGGTTCCTGGCCTGCCAGTTTCACCCCGAGTTCAAGTCGCGGCCTAACCGTCCCCACCCGCTTTTCCGTGATTTCGTGGGCGCCGCCCTGCGGCGGCGCATGGGGAAGTCCGAGACCACGGGGTTGCGCGTGGTCGGGTGAGGCAGGAAAACGCCGGGCGTTGACGCGGTCTGCCGGAGCGCATACCCCATTGCTTCCAGGGCATACGCGCCAGCCGGAAGGCGCATGAGGAAAGGGCTGTCTGGCGCGGGTGGGAACCCTGCAAGTCGCGAGACCCGGCGGAAGAAGGGGCAGGGACGCGGCAGGCAACCCGAAGATGAGGATAAGCGCGAGGAGGGAAGAGAAGGATGGCGGACAGGATCCTGGAAGATTTCCTGCGCCTGGTGCAGATAGACAGCGAGACCTACAGCGAGGGCGAGGTGGTCGCCTACGTATGCGGGGAGGTCGAGAGAACGGGGCTGCGGCCCTACGTGGACGACGCGGGCAGGGCCATCGGCGGCGAGGCGGGGAACGTTTACGTGAGACTGCCGGCGAATGGCCTGCAGGCGCCCCCCGTGCTCTTCTGCTCCCACCTTGACACGGTCAGCCCCGGGCGCGGCATCAAGCCCAGGGTTGCCGGCGGCAGGGTCATCTCCGACGGCAGCACCATCCTGGGAGCCGATTGTAAAGCCGGGGTCGCGGTCATGCTGGAGTTGCTGCGCCTGGCCGGGGAGGGGGCTTTCCGCCACGGTCCCCTGGAGTTCCTCTTTACCGTCGCGGAGGAGAAACAGCTGCAGGGGGTGCGCAACCTGGAGCAAGAGCGCCTGGAGGCGCGGCACGCCTTCGTCCTTGACGGTTCCGGAGAGGTAGGGGAGGTCGTCAACGCGTCCCCCACCCAGGACAACCTGGAGTTCGTCTTCACCGGCAGGGCGGCCCATGCCGGGGTGGAACCGGAGAAGGGGATAAACGCCATTTACGGGGCATGCTGGGCGGTGAGCCTGATGCGCGTGGGGCGCATAGATTCCGAGACCACGGCCAACGTGGGGATCATCCAGGGTGGAAGAGCGGTGAACATCGTCCCCGAGCGCGCGGTCGTGCAGGGCGAGGCGAGATCGCTCGACGCGGGGAAGCTGGAGGAGCAGAGAAAGGCGATGATACGGGCGGCGCTGGAGGCGGAGGCCGCTGTGGGGGTGGGTGTAGAGGTCAAGGTGGAACGCGCCTATGAAGGCTTTCGTATAGATCCGCTCGACCCCATGGTCCAACTTGCCGTTGAGGCGGGGAAGGCCATGGGCCTGCGCATGGGGATTCGCGCCTCCGGGGGCGGCAGCGACGCCAACTTCCTCAATGCCATGGGGATCAAGGCGGTGGTCTTAAGCATGGGAGCCCGCAAACCACATACCACCCAGGAATACCTGGAGGTGCAGGACCTGCACAAGCTGGCCCGCCTCTGCCAGGAGATCGCGGAGGCAGCGGGAAGGCTGCGGGGGGCGACATGAACCCCGGCGGACACGAGCTGCTGAAAAGGGAGACCATATTCGAGGGCAAGGTCGTGCGCCTCTACCTCGATCAGGTGAGGCTCCCCGACGGGAGGGAGGCGGAACGCGAGGTCGTCCTGCACTGGGGAGCGGTGGGCATGGTGCCCATCGATCACGAGGGGAAGGTGATCCTGGTGCGCCAGTACAGGCACGCGCCCGGCGAGGACCTGCTGGAGATACCGGCGGGGAAGCTGGCGGAGGGAGAGGACCCCCTGCACTGCGCCGTGAGGGAGCTGAAGGAGGAGATAGGCTGCAAGGCCTCCAGGTGGGTAAAGCTGGCTTCCTTCTACACCTCTCCTGGCTTTTCCGACGAAGAGCTGCATCTTTACCTTGCGGAAGGCCTCGTAGAGGGGGACGCGGAGCCGGAGGAGGACGAGTTCCTGGAGATCTTGCGCATGCCGCTGGAACGGGCGCTCGCCCTGGTGGCGGAGGGTGGGATAAGGGACTCCAAGACGGTTGCCGGCCTTGCCCTGGCGGCGCTTTACAGGCGCGGCGAATACGGGAAAGGGGGAGGGCCGGCAGAGTGACGCGGGGAGGCCCGCGGTGGCCGCGAATGCGGGTGCTCAGGGGGCGACGGCAGCGGGGCCGCGGGCGGGACCGTTCTGCGGGAACGCGAAAGGGAAGGGCGTGGTCAGGATGATCGTTGGCGTACCCCGGGAGATAGTGGACAAGGAAAACCGCGTGGCTCTCACGCCTCAGGGCGCCCACGAGCTGGCGGCGGAAGGTCATCGCGTGCTGGTGGAAAGAGGGGCAGGCGAAGGTTCGAGCATCTCCGACGGCGATTTCGCATCCGCGGGGGCCGAGATAGTCCCCTCCGGGGAGGATGTCTACGAGGGGGCCGAGCTCATCCTCAAGGTCAAGGAACCGCAGGATTGCGAATACCCACTCCTGCGCGAGGGCCAGATATTGTTTACCTTCCTTCACCTCGCGGCGCACCGTGAACTCACGGAGGAGCTCCTCAGGCGCAAGGTGATAGCCATCGCCTACGAGACGGTGCAGCGCCAGGACGGCTCCCTTCCCCTCCTCGCGCCCATGAGCGAGGTGGCGGGTCGCATGGGTCCACAGGTGGGGGCGCATTACCTGGAGAAGATGAACGGCGGCAGGGGCATGCTCCTCGGGGGAGCGACCGGGGTGCCCCCGGCCAACGTGGTCATACTGGGGGCGGGCATCGTCGGCTCCCACTCCGCCATCCTCGCCACCGGCATGGATGCCCACGTCATCGTGATAGACAAGAGCGTGGTCAAGCTGCGCTACCTGGAGCACATCCTGCACGGCCGCATCACCACCCTCATCTCCAACAAGATGAACGTGCGGGAGATGGTCCGCCAGGCGGACGTGGTGATCGGGGCCGTCCTGGTGCCGGGGGCCAGGTGCCCGGTGCTGGTGGACGAGGAGGTGGTGAGCCAGATGCGCCCCGGTTCCGTCGTGGTAGATATTTCCATCGACCAGGGAGGCTGCGTGCAAACCTCCCGCCCCACCACCCACTCGGATCCCGTCTATATGCTGCACGACGTGGTCCATTACTGCGTGGGGAATATGCCCGGAGCCGTGCCGCGTACCTCCACCTTCGCCCTGGCCAACGTGACCCTCCCCTACGCGCTGGCCATCGCGGAGCTGGGCTTGCAGGAGGCGGTGAGGCGCAATTCCAGCCTGGCCAAGGGGGTGAACACCATCGAGGGCAAGATCACGTCGCGCCCGGTCGCGGAGGCCCACGAGATGGAATACGAGCCACTGGAGTATATCCTGCCCATAGATTTCCCCAGCGAGCAACTGTTTTACGATTAGGCGGGTGACCGTCGATGCGAGGCGAGACCGATGCCTGGCAGGGTTTCCTGAGGGAATTCGCCGTTTATCTCAGGGCGGAGCGGGGGCTTTCCGAACGCACGGTGGAGGCCTATGCGAGGGACCTGCGACGCTTCGCCGATTTCGCCCGGCAGCGGGGGCGCGCATCTCCGCGCATGGTGGAGAGGGGAGAGATCACGGAGTTTCTCGAGGCAGCGCGGCGGGAGGGGCTTTCTCCCCGCTCCCTGGCCCGCATCGTCGCCTCGCTGCGCACCTTTCAGCGCTTCCTGCTGGAGGAGGGAGGGGAGGATTCCCTACAGCTGGGAGATCTGCCCTACCCGCGGCACATGAAGCCCCTTCCCAGGGTGCTGAGCCAGGAGGAGGCGAAGAGGCTTCTCGAACAGCCCATGCCGGGGGATGCGCAGGGGCTGCGGGACCGCGCCATCCTTGAGACCCTTTACGGCACGGGGGTACGCATCTCCGAGCTGGTCTCCCTGAACGTGGAGGACCTGGACCTTGAGGAGCGGGAGATGAGGGTCATGGGGAAGGGGGCGCGCGAGAGGGTAGTGCCGGTGGGCAACGCCGCCGCCTCCGCCATCGAGGCATACCTGGCCCACGGGAGGCCAAGGCTGGCGCGCGCGCCCGCGCAGCGGGGCCTCTTCCTTAACCTGCGCGGGGAGAGAATCACCCGCCAGGGGGCCTGGGGGGTGGTGAGGAAATATGCACGCCGCGTGGGGCTGGAGGAAAAGATGACCCCGCATACCCTGCGCCACAGCTTCGCCACGCACCTCCTGGAAAACGGGGCGGACCTCCGCCATATCCAGGAACTCCTCGGACACGTCAGCGTCAGCACCACGCAGATATACACCCATGTCAGCCGTTCGAAGCTGAGGGAAGTCTACATGAAGGCGCATCCCCATGCCTGAGGGATCCGCGGCGCGCGCAGGCGGTAGGGCCCGAAACGGTGCGCCGATCCCGGGAAAAAGGAGCAAGTGCGCGTGGGGGTCAGGCTGGAGGAAAGGTGCCTTGCGAGGAGGGAGGCCTTGCCGGAGATGCGAGGGCGGCTGAGGAGGGATGCCGGCCGCCAGGAGGTTTCACAATACGTTGTCGGTTTGCCGCAAGAGGATTTGGTTATAATTTATAATATATGGAAATATCCTCAGGGCGGCTGAACGGTAACGCGCATGACAGCGAGGGGAGGAGGTGATACACAACGGGAATCGTCGGGGTTCTACGACTGGGAAGGAGGTGAAACAATGGCTGACGTATCCGGAATAAGGGACTTCATGATCAAAAAGACCATCAATGGCTTAATCTTCGTCTTACCCAACGTGCCCGACGACAAACTGCTCACGTTCGCCGAGAAGTTCGTCAAGGATATCCGCTGGCCTGACGGACAGGAGTTCGTCAAGAACCTCATCCTCCAGGTCAAGAGGCGCCTTCCCGAACTGCACAAGAACGTGCGTCGAGGAGCCATCAACTTCCTGACCGACGCCCTCTTCTACAAGGCGCGGGCGCGGGAGGATTTCGAGCGCCGCAGCGGCTTCAGCCCGCCCCTGCTGCTGGTAATCAGCCCCACCATGCGCTGCAACCTGAGGTGCGTTGGCTGCTACGCCGGCATGTATTCGAAGAAGGACGATCTTCCGGAGGAGGTGCTCGACCGCGTTCTCCGTGAGGCCAAGGAGATGGGGATCTATTTCATCGTCATCTCCGGTGGAGAGCCCTTCTTCTACGGGCCGCTGCTGGACATCTTCAGGGAGCATCACGACGTGACCTTCCAGGTATACACCAACGGGACTCTCATAGACGGCAAGCTGGCGGGCGAGATAGCAGAGCTAGGCAACGTCATCCCCTGCATCTCCGTGGAGGGGTACGAGAGGGAGACCGACGAGCGCCGGGGAGAGGGCGTCTACGCCAAGGTGCTGCAGGCCATGGACAACCTGCGCGAGGCGCGAGCCCTCTTCGGCTTCTCGGCCACCGTAACCCGTTTCAACTCGGACATCCTCACTACCGAGGATTTCGTGGACTTCTACATGGAGGAGAAGGGGTGCTTCATCGGGTGGTATTTCCAGTACATGCCCATCGGCACCCGGCCTTCCCTGGATCTCATGACCACTCCCGAGCAGCGCATGCAGCGCTGGGAACGCATCAACCGCATACGGCGGGAGAGGAGAGCCCTCATATCCGATTTCTGGTGCGACGGTCCCCTGGTAGGGGGGTGCATGGCCGGGGGCCACAATTACCTCCACATCAACCAGAACGGGGATGTGGAGCCCTGCGTCTTCGCCCATTTCGCGGTGGACAACATCAAGGAGAAATCACTGGAGGAGGCCTTGAACTCGCAGTTCTTCCGCGACATCCGCAGCCGTAGGCCCTACCATCCCAACCTGTTGCGTCCCTGCATGATCATCGACCACCCCTACGTGTTGCGGGAGTGCGTGGCCATGA
This sequence comes from uncultured Actinomycetes bacterium, assembly GCA_937128055.1. Taxonomy (GTDB): domain Bacteria; phylum Actinomycetota; class Geothermincolia; order Geothermincolales; family RBG-13-55-18; genus JACIXC01. Next base: position 16,080 of record CAKZMC010000167.1, read on the forward strand.
GCGGCGCGATGGCCACCCATCCCAAGGCGGAGGGGATAATCACCGAGTTGGCGCCGGACCTCGACCGTTACGGCGAGGAGTACGGGAGACTGGCCGATGAGGCATGGATGGAGCATTACCAGGAACCTTCCCTGCAGGCGCAGGAGGGCATAACCGCCTGACACGCTGAGGCAGACGGGTGAAGGACCGCCCCGAGGGGGCGGTCCTTTTAACGCCAGGGTATGGCCGCGAAGCCGCCTTCCCGCGAAGCGCGGTATGCTTATAGGGAGTCCGGTAGCCCGGGGGGACCGTTTTAGGGGCGCATCACCCCCCGCCCGGAGGGACGCGTGCGCCCTTGCTCGGTTGTCCCGGGGATTACGGGAACGGCTCCCCGCGGGCGGGGAGGCGAAAAGCGCGCGGGGGGAGAATGATATTATAGTCCTTTTTGCGGAGAGGAAAGGAAGGGGGCATGGAAGAGGTCTTTTTTGGGGAAGGGTGGCTCGACGAACTCCTGAGGGAACCCGCGGTTCCCGAGCCTATCAGGACGATGGTGAGGGGTTGCCTGCAGGATGCGGAGAAGGAAGGGAAGGCCTCATGGGAGAGCGATTGGCATGAGGTGAACGGGCTGGTCTCCGCCGGGGAAGTGGGTGCCGCCCTGGGCAGAAGCGTGCAGTCCCTGCGCAAAGCGGTCAAGATACTGGGAGAGGCGGCGGGAGGGGGCGAAAATGCGCTGGAGAGGCCGTTCAGCCCCTTTCTCATACGCAGGCGGGAGATCAGGAGGGTGCTCCATCCCCGCGAGGACGTGGCGAGGCTGGCGGCTTCCCGCGACGACCTGGACATGGTGATCGGCCTCGAGATCATCAACGATGCGCGGCGTCTCCTGGCCAGCTGGGGCGTCAATGCGTGGGGTGAGGAGCCCCTCCGCCTCATTCCCAGCCTGGAAAGCGACCTCGAGGAGTTGCGCCGCATACAGGCATCCTTGCAGGAGAGCGAGGAAGCGGGCTTCGAGGACCTCGACGAACAGGTGGAACTGGCGGACCGCTTCGCCAGCGCCGCTACCCGTTTCGCCCTCGATCTTCTGGACCTGCACCTCTTGAACGCCCGCAATCCCGAGGTGCCCCTCCGCTTCCGTATCCTGTGGGATACGGTGCGGCAGCTCGAGGACGAGGACGAGGTCTCCGCCGCCTTCGAAGCCCTGCAGGTCTTCCAGGAGCTCTTGCAGCTGGCCGGGTTGGGCGGCGGGGAGACCCTTGAAATGGTGGACCTGCTCTACGACCGGCTGAGCGACCCGGAGGGTTTGCGCCGTGCCGTGGACCGCCTGACCCTGGCCCGCCGGGAGGGGGAGGGATATCTGGCGGCGGATGAAGCCGGGGGACACATACGAGCTCTGTTCTGCGCCCTCGTCGACCTGGGCATAGAGATGGAAAGCGATGTTTGAGTAGCTGGGACCATGCGCCGCGCCGCGAGGCCGTTTCTCCTCTGTGCAGGGAAGCGCTCCCGTTTGCGGTTGGCCTCGCGTGACGTCCTTTCACTTGCGGCGGGGCGCGGACGTCTTGCCGGAAGGCGGTGTTAGGAGTGGGAGCTTTCGCACGCCGTGTGGTGTGGCTGGTGCTGGACGGGGTGGGGGCGGGAGCGCTGCCCGACGCGGCCTCCTACGGCGACGAGGGAGCCTCCACCCTGGCGCGTGTCGCGGAGGCGGCGGGTGGGCTCGAGCTGCCCCGGCTCGAGGCCCTTGGCCTGGGGAACCTCTCGGCCATGAGGGGCGTGCGGGGACGCGGGGATACGGTGGGCGCCTACGGAAAGATGAGCGAAGCGTCCCCGGGAAAGGACTCCACCACCGGTCATTGGGAGCTTGCGGGGATCATCCTCGAGAGGCCCTTCCCCCTCTACCCCGGGGGTTTTCCACCGGATCTGGTGGCGCGGTTCGAGGAGCTCATCGGGAGGAAGGTGCTCGGCAACAAGCCCGCTTCGGGCACGGAGATCATCGAGGAGCTGGGGGAGGAACACCTGCGCAGCGGGAAACCCATCCTCTACACCTCAGCCGACAGCGTCTTCCAGCTCGCAGCCCATAAGGAGGTGATACCCCTCGAGGAGCTCTACGCGATGTGCCGGAAAGCCCGGGAGATGCTGCGGGGAGAACATGCCGTGAGCCGCGTCATCGCGCGCCCCTTCGTGGGCAGCCCGGGTTCCTTCCGCAGGGTCGGCGCAGAAAGGCTGGACCTTTCCCTGCCGCCCCCACGGCCCACCGTGCTTGACATCTGCAGCGCCGCGGGGTTGCCCGTGAAGGGGGTAGGGAAGGTGGGTGACCTGTACGCGGGCCGCGGTTTTATCTCCAGCCCCCACACGGAAGGTAACGCGGAGACCATGTCACGCTTGCTGGACGAGGTACGGGCGGGAGGGCAGGGCATACTCATGGCCAACCTGGTGGACTTCGATATGCTCTACGGCCACCGGCGCGACGCAGGCGGCTTCGCCCGGGCGCTGCGCGAGGTGGACGGCTTCCTGCCCCTGCTGATGGAGGCCATGGGCGAGGACGACGTCCTCGTCATCGTCTCCGATCATGGATGTGACCCCACCTTTCGGGGCAGCGACCATACCCGGGAGTATGGCATACTCCTCCTTGCCGGCAGGATGGTAAGGGGTGCCGTAAACCTGGGGACCAGGTCCTCCTTCGCCGATTGCGGCAGGAGCATCGCCGATTTCCTGGCCCTGGAAGGCGCGAGCCTGGACGGCACGAGTTTCGCCGCCGAGGTCTGCGCATGAAGGCATGGTTAGGGGGCTTCCGCGCCCCGGGAGCGGGCGGAAGACGCGGGAAGCCTTGCTCCGCGAGGGAACTTTCAGCAAGGGGAAGACAGGGTATATCCTGGTTGTAGGGGAACGACCAGCCCGGGAACGGCGTCCGAAAGGCGCCGGAAGGGTCGGGAAAGCGCCGGGGAAAGGCGCAAGGGAAAGGAAAGGTCATTGGACGTTATCCTGGGTCACGTGAACATCGATTTCGACGCGCTGGCCTCCATGGTGGCGGCGAAGAAACTCTACCCGGAGGCGGTGATGGTCTTCGCGGGCTCGGTGAATCGCAACGTGCGGGAGTTCATCGCCCTGCACGGGGACGTACTGGAGTTCATGGACCCCAAGTCCCTCGACCGCGAGGCGATCAGCCGCCTCATAGTGGTGGATAACCGCATCGCCGACAGGCTGGGGGAGTTCAAGGTTCTTCCCGGGAGGGAGGGGGTGGAGGTTTTCGTCTACGATCACCACCCGCCTTCCCCCCACGACATGGGCGGCGTGAAGGACTACAGCGAGCTGCAGGGAGCCACCGTCACCGTGCTCCTGAAGATACTGCGGCGCAAGAACATCGCCGTCACCCCCTTCGAAGCGACCCTTTTCGCGCTGGGCATCCACGAGGATACCGGTTCGCTCACCTTCGCCGGGACCACGCCGGAGGACGCGGAGGCTCTGGCCTACCTGATGCGCGAAGGGGCCAACCTCTCCGTGATCATGCACTTCCTGGGCAAGCGGCTTTCTCCCGCCCAGCACGAGCTGATGAAGAAATTCATCTCCAACCTGAGACATTACCGCATCAAGGGAGTCTGGGTGGCGGTGGCTAGGGCGCGGGTGGATGGCTACGTGGAAGGGGCGTCCATGGTGGCGGGCAAGCTGGCGGAACTGGAGAACCTGGACGTGCTCTTCACCCTGGCCGAGATGCAGAAGAGAGTGGTGGTGGTGGGACTTTCCAGGCTTCACCAGGTTGACGTGGACGAGGTGCTCTCCGGCCTGGGAGGCGGGGGACATGCCAAGGCGGGTTCGGCGGTCATGAAGGGGTACAGGCTGGACAGGGCGGAGAAGGAGCTGCTCGCCCTGCTGGAAGCGAAGGCGCGCCCGCTGGTCACCGCCAGGGAGATCATGAGCGGCCCGGTGAAGACGGTGCAGGAGGACACCCCCATCATCGAGGCTTCTCGGCGCATGGAGCTCACCGGGCATACCGCCTTCCCGGTCATAGACAGGCGGGGCGAGCTGGTGGGCATGATATCCCGCAAGGACCTGGACAAGGCGGGGCATCACGGCCTGGGGCACGCCCCGGTGAAGGGTTTCATGACACGGGTGCTCATCGCCGTGGAGGAAGAAGCCTCCCTGCAGGAGATACAGACCCTGATGACCGAGAACGCCATCGGGCGGGTACCGGTGGTCCGCGAGGGAAAGGTGGTGGGCATCGTCACGCGCACGGACCTCGTCCGCGCCATGCACGGAGCCGATTACCTGCGCGGCTTTGCCCCGGCGCCGAGGAGCGCCGCTTATGCCCGCTCGGAGATCATAGAGCTCATGCAGCGGCAGCTCCCGGGCGAGGTGCAGGGGATACTGCGCACCATTTCCAGGGTCGCCGAGGAGGGGCATTACGACGCCTTCCTGGTGGGAGGGGTGGTGCGCGACCTCCTGCTGGGCGTTGCAAACCTGGACCTGGATATCGTGGTGGAGGGGGAAGGTATCGAGTTCGCCCGCAGGGTGGCGCGCGAATTCAAGGCCCGGGTGCGCAGCCACCGCAAGTTCGGAACCGCCGTGGTCATACTCCCCAGCGGAAGGAGGATAGACGTGGCCACGGCACGCACCGAGTTCTACGAACACCCGGCAGCCTTGCCCACGGTGGAGATCTCCTCCATACGCCAGGATCTCTACCGCCGCGATTTCACCATCAACGCCATGGCCGTGGCCCTCAGCGGCGAGCGCTTCGGGGAGCTGCTGGATTACTTCGGGGGGTTGCGTGACCTGGAAAAGAGGCAGATACGGGTGCTGCATAACCTGAGCTTCGTGGAGGACCCCACCCGCATCTTCCGCGGCGTGCGCTTCGAGCAGCGCTATGGATTTCGCCTTGAGAGCCAGACGGAGATCCTGGCAAGAAGGGCTGTTGATATGGAAATCGTGGGAAGGCTGACCAACGCGCGGGTCAGGGACGAGCTGGTGGACATCTTTTCGGAGCCGTTGCCGCTACCCCTCAAGGCCCTCGAGAGGCTGGAGGACCTGGGGGCGCTGCGCACCCTGCACCAGGACCTTGCCGTCAACCCTGCCATGCAAGCCAGGTTCCGCCTCCTGGAACGCCACCTCGATGCTGCCTGGAAATTAATGGGTAAAGAGGGGAAGGGATGGATCCTGTGCATGGCGGCCATGCTGGCAGACCTGCCTCCCCGGGAGGCGGAAAAATGGTGCAACCAGATGCGCCTGCGCCGCGAGGACGCGGAGGCTGTCCGCCAATGCCTGGAGAGCGTCCCGGGCATCATACAGAGCATATACGAGGAAGACATGCCACCCAGCAGGGTAGTGGCGTTGCTCGAGCCGCTGGGCGAGGAGGCCCTGGTTTATCTCCACGTTACGGGGGGGCCGGACGCGAGAAGGAGAGTTCAGATGTATAGCAAGAAGTGGAAGAAGATGGCCTTGAGCATCAGCGGCAGGGACCTCGCGGAAATGGGCTTGCCGCCCTCACGCCTTTACTCCCAGATCCTGGCAAAGGTCAGGGCGGACCTCCTGGACGGCAAGGTCAAGGGGCGGGAGGGGGAGCTTGCCCTGGCGCGCGCCCTTGTCCGCTCAGCCAGGGAAAGGAAGGCGGGATGAACCCCTCAAGGCTCGAGACAGCGGTCTACATGCTGGTGGGCCTCATCGTGGGCGTCATAATACATGAGTACATGCACGGCTACGTGGCCTACCGCATGGGAGACACCACGGCCAAGCGCGCCGGGCGCCTGACCCTGGACCCCCTGGCGCATATAGATCCCTTCGGAACCCTTATCCTGCCCGGCATGCTCTTCCTTCTCAGCATCATGGGGTACGGAACCTTCGTCATCGGGTACGCCAAGCCAGTGCCCATCAACCCCTTCCTCTTCCGCAAGCCGCGCGGAATAATCTGGGTTTCGCTGGCGGGCCCGCTTTCCAACCTCTCGCTGGCGGTGGTCTTCTTCGGCCTGCTGCGCCTGCTGGTCATTTTCGAGGGGGGAGCCGTCCTCGACCGCGTGGTGTTGACATGCCTTTTCATCGCCTACATCAACGTGGTCCTCTGCGTCTTCAACCTCATTCCCATCCCGCCGCTCGACGGCTCGCGCATGCTTGGGTATTACCTGAGAGGCGAGGCCAAGCGGGCTTACCAGTCCCTGGAACCTTACGGTTTCATCATCATCATCGTGTTGGTGATGTTCTTCGGTTTCATCCTCAGCGGCCTGGTGGGAGGGCTCGCCAACCTGATCCTGCGGATTTACGGCCTCGAAGCGATCTTCTGAGGTGGGCGGGGCATGAACACGTGGCGCAATCTCCCCGGCAAGCTGAAGGTGAGCCTGCTCTCCCTCCATCCGCGGCTGCGCAGGGAGGCGCGGCGAGTCGGGGAGGACCTTAGCGGTGAGGAGGGGGAGCTCTTCCTCTCGCTGAACCGCTACGACCTCGCCCATTCCCTGGCCATGGCGCGCAGGCTGAGCGATGATCCTCTCCTGCGGCGCGCGGCCCTGCTCCACGACACGGGGAAGCTCCGTGGAGAGCTCGACATCATCACGCGCTGGCTGTATACCTTCCTGGAGATGTTCTTCCCGGGCCGGCTGAGGCGTCTATGCGCGGCGGTGGAGGAGGGGGCGCATGGGGAGGGCATCCTCGAGAGGGTGCGCAGCCTTCCCCCGGGATGGCGGCGCGGGTTCTTCGTGCAGATGCACCACGGGGAAATAGCCGCCGAGCTCCTGAGGCGGGCGGGTGGCGACCAGGAGCTGGTGCGCATGGTGGAGGAGCACCAGCGCGAGCCGCGCGACGAGAGGGCAAGAAGGCTGCGGCAGGCGGATGACGCGCTTTGAGCACCGTCCCTTTCTTCCCTGTGGCCGCGGTGCCGAGCAGGGTGGACGGGCGCCGGCGCGTCCAGGGTTAGGCGGCATGTTTATAGAATATTGATTACAATGGTGGGATAGCCATACGGCGAGGAACGGCGGCGGCGCGGGGCCAGGCACGGCCCGCGAGCGGGAGAGGCCGGAGGAAGGAGGCGAATTGGCGCAAAGGATTCTTACCGGGTACCGTCCCACGGGAAAGCTTCATCTCGGACACCTGCACGGGAACCTCAAGCGGATGATAGAGCTGCAGGAACAGGCGACGTGTTTCTTCTTCATTGCGGACTGGCATGCCCTGACCACGGATTACCAGGACCCCTCCCGCCTGCGCGCTTACACCGAGGACATGGTGGTGGACTGGCTGGCGGCGGGGCTGGACGCGGACAAGGCTGCCATCTACCGCCAGTCCGACCTCCCGGAGGTGGCGGAGTTCCAGCTCTACCTCTCCATGGTCACCCCGCTGGGCTGGCTGGAGAGGGTCCCCTCCTTTAAGGAACAGCAGGAGCAGCTGAAGGGGAGGGAGATCGCCACGCACGGTTTCCTGGGATACCCGGTCCTGCAGGCGGCGGACATCCTCATCGTGCGCGCCGACGGGGTGCCGGTAGGGGAGGACCAGCTCCCCCACCTCGAGCTCACGCGGGAGATCGTGCGGCGTTTCAACTACCTTTACGGGGAGACTTTCGCGGAGCCCCAGTCCCTCCTCTCGCCTTCTCCGCGCATCCCGGGAACGGACGGGCGCAAGATGAGCAAGAGCTACGGCAACCATATTTCCCTCGGCGACACGCCGGAGGACATCCACAAGAAGGTAGGGATCATGGTCACCGACCCGGCGCGCAGGACGCGCCGCGACCCCGGGGACCCGGAGAAATGCAGCGTTTACGAGCTGCACAAGATCTACACCGTCGATCGCCTGGAGGAGATAGGGGAGAAATGCCGCACGGCGGGGTGGGGCTGCGTGGAGTGCAAGCGGGTGCTCGCGGAGCGGGTGGCCGACTCGTTGCGAGATTTTCGCGCGAGGAGGAAAGAGCTGGAGAAGACGCCGGGCATAGCCTGGAAGGTGCTGGAAGACGGCTTGCGCAAGGTCAAACCGGTGGCCGGCGAGGTGCTGGCGGAGGTGCGCAGGCGCATGGGGATCGATTGAGGAGGCCGCCTTGCCCTACCTGGTGAAGCTGGAGGTCTTCGAGGGCCCCTTCGATCTCCTGCTCCATCTCATCGGCCGTAAGGAGATCGACATCTACGAGGTCTCCATCGCCGATATCACTGACGAATACCTGGCCTATATAGAGACCATGCGCGAGCTGGATCTGGAGGTGGCCACGGAATTCCTCCTCATAGCGGCGACCCTTCTGAAGCTGAAATCGGATTCACTGCTCCCGGCGCCGGAAAAAGAGGCGGAGGAGCTGGCCCCCCAGGAGCTGCGCGAGGAGCTTCTCTGGCGCCTGGTTGAGTACCAGAAGTTCCGCGACGCTGCGGCGGAACTGGCGAACAGGCTGGACCGCGAGGAGAGGTATTATTACCGCCAGGTGGACCTCGAGGAGCCCTTCCGGGGCCTCATGCCGGATGCCTGCGAGGGCTGACCCTCGAGATGCTGGTGGCCAGGGCCCGGGAGCTCGTTCAGGTCGAAGACGAAGTGGACGTG
>CAKZMC010000168.1 GCA_937128055.1 uncultured Actinomycetes bacterium
AACTACCCCATGGCCATGGAGGCCGCCCTGAAGATGAAGGAGATCTCCTACATCCACGCCGAGGGGTACCCGGCGGGGGAGATGAAGCACGGACCCATCGCCCTCCTGCACCCCGGGTTCCCCGTGGTGGCGATCGTCCCCCGCGATTCCGTTTACGAGAAAACGCGTGGCAACATCGAGGAGGTGAAGGCCCGGCAGGCGCCGGTGATCGCCGTAGCCACGCGGGGGGATCGCGAGGTGGAGGCGTGCTGCGAGGAAACCATCTTCGTTCCCGAGGTCGAGGCGTGTTTCAACCCGGTGGTCGTAGCGCCTGCCGTGCAGCTTTTCGCCTACCACGTGGCCAAGCTGCGGGGGTGCAACGTCGATCAGCCGCGCAACCTCGCCAAGACGGTGACCGTGGAGTGAGAGAGCCGAACGGCATATCCCGCGGGGAGGGACGTATAGGCGGGCGCAGGCGCCCCCGGCTTGAGAAAGGAAAGATGGATATCCTGGGAATAGGCGTCGACGTGGTGGAGGTGGCCAGGATAGAAAGGGCCATGGCGCGGCACGAAGCGTTTGTGCCGCGCCTTTTCTCCCCCCGGGAGAGAGAAAGGTGCGAGGGCTACTCCCGGCCCGCCCGGCGCTACGCCGCGTGTTTCGCCGCCAAGGAGGCGGCCTGCAAGGCGTTGGGAGCGGGGAAGCGCGGTTTTTCCTGGCGGGAAGTGGAGCTGCTGGCGGGTGAAGACGGGCGTCCCTACCTGGTCCTATCCGGCAAGACGCGCGAGACGGCCCGCCGCATGGGCGTGCAGGGCATAATGGTGAGCATATCCCATACCGAGGAGTTGGCCGTGGCCTTCGCGCAGGCATGGGGGGAGGGTTCCGCATGATGAGGGTGCTTTACCCCGAGGAGATGGCGAAGCTGGACCGCGCGGCCATGGACGCGGGCACGCCGTCCCTGCAACTCATGGAGAACGCCGGCAGGGCGGTGGCGGAGCAGGCCCGGGAGATGCTGGGAGGCATATGCGCCGGGCGCCGCGTCGTGGTGGTGGCCGCGAAGGGCAACAACGGGGGGGACGGCATGGTGGCCGCGCGCTACCTCGCTTCCTGGGGAGCCGCGGCGCGCGTCGTTCTCCTGGGAGACCCGGAGGAGCTGAGCCCCGACGCGGCCGCCAACTACCGGCGTTACCGGGAAGGAGGGGGGGAGGTCGTCTCCGGCGGAGCGGGAGCGTTGCGCGAGGAACTGCGCGGCGCGGAGCTGGTGATAGATGCCCTCTTCGGCTTCGGCTTCCGCGGCAGCGCACAGGGGGAGTTCGCCGCGGCCATCGAGGCCGTCAACGCTTGCGGCGCTCGCGTCCTCTCGGTGGACATCCCCTCCGGGATGGACGCGGCGACAGGGGAGGTGAGGGGGCCCGCCGTGGAAGCGGAACGCACGGTGACGTTGGCGTGGCCCAAGACCGGCCTCTACCTTTATCCGGGGGCGGAGAAGGTGGGAGAGCTGGTGGTGGCGGACATAGGCATACCCGCGGACCTCGTGGAGAGCGTGGTGGAGAGCGATATCCATGTCCTGGAGGAAGGGGACGTGGCGGAGATGATCCCGCCCCTTCCCGCGCATGCGCACAAGGGGCAGAGGGGCAAGGTCCTGGTGGTGGCGGGATGCGAGGGGCTGACCGGCGCCGCCGCCCTCTGTTCCCGGGCTGCCCTCAGGGCGGGGGCCGGCGTGGTCACCCTGGGCATAGCGGCGGGGCTCAATCCGGTCATGGAGGTGAAGTTGACCGAGGTGATGACCCTTCCCCTGCCCGACGAAGAGGGCAGGCATTGCAGGCGCGAGGCGGCCGCCCGGGTGCTGGAGGAGGCGGAGCGGTACGACGCCCTCGCCTTGGGGCCTGGCCTGGGAAGGGCCACGTCCACGGCGGAGATGGTATGGGATTTGCTGGAGAGATGGGAGAAGCCCCTGGTGCTCGATGCCGACGGCATAAACTGCGCGGCGGAAAGACCGCAGTGCCTGCAGCGCAGGGAATACCCCACCATACTCACCCCCCACCCCGGCGAATTGGGAAGATTGCTGGGGAAAACGGCGGGCGAGGTGCAAGGGTCAAGGCTGGCATGCGCCCTCTCTGCCGCCGGCGCCCTCCGCTGCGTCGTGGTGCTCAAGGGCGCCGACACGGTTATCGCCGACCCTTCCGGGAGAGCCGTCTTTCACCACCTCGCCCTTCCCGAGCTGGCCACCGCGGGGAGCGGTGACGTGCTGACCGGATGCATAGCGGCGTTTTGCGCGCGTGGGCTGGGCGCCCTGGCGGCGGCCCAGTGCGGCGTCTTCCTGCACGGCAGCGCCGCGCGCCTTGCCTGCAGCATGGTGGGAGGCCTGGGCATGGTGGCGGGGGACATAATCGCACATCTCCCGCTGGCCCTGGCGGGCTTGCGCGGGGGAAAGAAAGGAGGTAACAGGAAGTGAAGGCCGCACGGGAGATAATGAGCCCTGACCCCATGACCGTGGGCCCCGAGGCGTCGGTCACGGAGATGGCGGCCATCATGGTGGAGAACCGCATCCGCTGCCTTCCCGTGGTGGACGAGGAGGGAAGGCTGCTGGGGGTGGTGGACGAGGAGGACCTGGTGCACCAGGACGCCCGCGTGCACTTCCCCACTTTCATCCATTTTCTGGAAAGTTATATTTTCCTGCCCTCCTCCCTGAAGCGTTTCGAGAAAGAACTGCGGCAGGCGGTGGGATACAAGGCGCGCGAGGTGATGGAGGAGAATATCCCCATGGTAGGCCCCCTGCAGAGCGTGGAGGAGGTCGCTACGCTCATGCTGGAGAGGGACCTCGAATACGTGCTGGTGGTGGAGGAGGGAAGGCTGCTGGGCGTGATCACGCGGGGAGACATCCTGCGCACCATTGCGGGGGGTTGAGGGCCGTGAGCCGCATCTTGCGCCCGCGCTCCCGGGCGCGCGCATGCCTCGCCGGCGCCCGTAGGGAGAGGTCCGCCTCACGCGGTCCCGCCGCGTCCCGGGATAGAAGGGGGGTTGCATGAGCGTGACGGCGAAGGTATTTCAACGCCCCACGTGGCTGGAGATAGACCTGGAAAACATCCGGCACAACGTGCGCTGTTACGCGCGCCTCGCCGGTCCCACGTGCCAGTTGATGGCGGTGGTCAAGGCCGACGGGTACGGACACGGGGCCGTGGAGGTCTCGCGCGCCGCCCTGCAGGCCGGTGCCACCCGCCTGGGAGTGGCCCTGGTGGAGGAGGGCGAGGAATTGCGTGAGGCCGGGATTAGCGTGCCCGTGCACCTGCTCTTCGAGCCGCCTCCGGAGGCGGCGCCGAAGGTGTTGGAGCTTGGCCTCACCCCCACCGTGTACACGGAGGAGTACGCGGAGGCGCTTTCACGGGCGTGCGCCTCGCGAGGAGCGGCGTTGCCCGTGCACATGAAGGTGGACACGGGAATGCACCGGGTGGGCGTCGCGCCCGCGCAGGCGGTCCGCCTGGCGGAATCTCTGCGGCGCCTGCCGGGACTGGAGCTGGAGGGCGTCTACACTCACCTGGCCATGGCCTCGCAGCCCGGCCATCCATTTACCGCCGAGCAGTTGCGGGTCTTCGAGGGGGTGATCGCGGAGATGCAGCGTAAGGGCATCGAGGTAGGGCTGCGGCACGTCGCCGCCTCGGGCGCCGCTCTCTCCCTGCCTGCTTCGCGCATGGACATGATCAGGCTGGGCATAGCCATGTACGGCCTGCTTCCCGGGAAAGATTACCAGGGAAGCATCGACCTGCGCCCGGCCCTCTCGCTGCGCACCCGCATCTGCCACGTCTTCAGGGCGCGCAAGGGAGAAGGGGTCAGCTACGGCCTGACCTACCGTTGTCCCCGTGACAGTTGGCTGGCCGTGCTGCCGCTGGGATACGCGGATGGACTCTCGCGCTCGCTCTCCAACCGCTGGGAGGTGCTCATAGGAGGGAGGCTCTACCCGCAGGTGGGAACCATATGCATGGACCTCTGCATGGTGGACTTGGGAGAGGACCGTTACGCGCCGGGCGAGGAGGTGACGGTCGTAGGCGGTTGCGGGGAGGAGTCGATAGGGGTGGAGCGCATGGCCGAGTTGCTGGGCACCATCAACTACGAGGTGGTGTGCGACATGGGGAAGAGGGTTCCGCGCCTCTACCTAAACCGGGATGCGGGCGGGGAGGCGGAAAGCGGGTGAGCCGGGCGCCCTTCTCCAGCCGCGCGGACGCCGCTCTGCGGTGCGGTGGAGGGGAGGAAAAGGGGGTCGTTTACGGTACGCTCTCCGGGGTAGGATATAAATTAGGGATATAGGAAGATGGCCAACAACATCCTGCTCAGGGGAAAGCCCGGCAGCGGCAAGACCTCCCTGGTGGTCAGCGTCGCGGAGTCCCTCTCCCGCCAGGGGTGGAGGGTCGGCGGTTTCGTCACCGAGGAGATCAGGGAAGGGGGAGCGCGCATCGGCTTCAAGGTAAGGGATTTTCAAGGCGAGGAGGCCGTGCTCTCACACGTGAGCTACGGGGGCATGCCGCGCGTGGGCAAGTACGGGGTGGACGTAGCGGCCTTCGAGTCGGTGGCGCTGCGTGCCCTGCGCGAGGGACGCGGGGATGCGGATCTTCTGGTCGTCGACGAGGTGGGGCGCATGGAGACCCTGTCGGCCGCTTTTCGCGACCTTTTCATGGAGCTCACGGAGGAAGACACGCCGCTTCTGGCCACCCTTCCCTCCCATGACAACCCCTATGTACTTGCCCTGCTCGATATACCCGATGCCCGCGTTTTCAAGGTCACGGCAGGAAACCGCAACGAGCTCAAGGAGGTGATAGGGAAGAAGCTGGAAGAGATCCTGAAGGCAAGGAAGTTCTCCGGAAAGCTTGAAGGAGGAATCAGGTCATGAAAGTCTGTCCTTCCTGCTACGCCGTCTGCGTGGATCAGAAATGGGCTTTCGACGAGGCGAAGCGCGAGAGAGCCATGAAGGGGAACGGCTGGGAAAAGCACCTCTGCCCGGGCTGCGAGAGGGTGGCCAAGGGTCAGGTTGACGGCGTGGTATATCTCAGGGGGGACTTCCTGAAGACACACAGGGAGGATGCGAAGAACCTCATTCGCAGCGTGGCGGAGAAAAAGCTGCGCAAGAATATCGCCGCCCGCATCTACCACATCGAGGAGAAGGGCGACGAGATAGTCATCGAGACCACCGACCGGGCCCTGGCGGAGCGGCTGGGCAAGGAATTCGAACGCGCCTACTCCGGGCACCTGGACATCCAGTGGCAGCCGGGCAGCGCTTTCGCGCGCGTCTACTGGACGCGCGATCACTGAGAAGAAGGGGACCGGCCGGGAAAGCGGCCGTCGTTCCGCGAGCCGGCCGGCCACCGGATCCGGTGCGAGGGGCGGGCCCGCCAGGAGGCGGCGGCGACGCCCGGGCGCGGAAGGCGATATTGTATAAAACGATTATGACATCTTCTCAGGAGGTTAGCATATATAGTGTCCGCCAGCCATCGGCCACGGGTGCCTCGAAGCG